>CAZDAH010000040.1:0-12069 GCA_964503405.1 uncultured Ignavibacteria bacterium | reverse complement strand
CCATTTTTATGGATAAATCACCCCATCATCTACATATCCACATTGGCGTATTTGGCGTGATCCTCGATAAACTTGCGGCGGGGCTCGACAACGTCGCCCATCAACGTGGTGAATATCCTGTCGGCGTCGGCGCCGTGCTCCGAATCGATACGTTTGAGAATCCGAGTCTCCGGGTTCATGGTAGTCTTCCAGAGCTGTTCCGGGTTCATTTCGCCCAACCCCTTATAGCGGGTGACCATGACTCCCTGTTTGCCGAGGCGTTCGATCAAGCGGTCACGTTCCTCATCGTCGAATGCGTAAACCTCCTGCTTCCCCTTCTTCACCCGGAACAACGGCGGCTGAGCGACATAAACCAAGCCGGCGTCGACCAGAGGCTTCATATAGCGATAGAAGAAGGTCAGCAGCAGCGTGCGAATATGCGAACCGTCCACGTCAGCGTCGGTCATGATGATGATCTTGCCGTAACGCACGCTGGCAATATCGAGATCCTCGCCCGATCCGGCGCCGAGGGCCAGAATCAGCGTGCGGATCTCTTCGTTGGAGAGCGCCTTATCCAGCCGGGCCTTCTCCACGTTCAGGATTTTGCCCTTGAGAGGCAGAATCGCCTGGTATTTGCGGTCGCGTCCCTGCTTGGCCGAACCTCCGGCGGAGTCGCCCTCGACTATGAAAATCTCGCAGAGCTCGGGTTCGCGCAGCGAGCAGTCGGCCAGCTTGCCGGGCAAGGCACCGGATTCGAGGGCTGATTTACGACGCACCAGGTCGCGGGCTTTGCGGGCGGCGTCGCGGGAACGAGCGGCGAAGACGCATTTTTCCACTATTTTCCTGGCGACCGGAGGGTTTTCCTCGAAGAACGAGCCGAGCATATCGCCCACTATCGATTCGACGATTCCCTTGGTCTCTGAATTGCCCAGTTTGGTCTTGGTTTGCCCTTCGAACTGGGGATCGGCCACCCGGACGGAGAGGATGGCGGTCAATCCTTCTCTCACGTCTTCACCGGATAATGTTTGATCGCCGTTTTTGAACAGCTTGTTTTTCGTCGCATAATTGTTGATCGTCCGGGTCAGGGCCGTCTTGTACCCGACCAGGTGCGAGCCGCCCTCGATGGTGTTGATATTATTGACATAGCTGAAAATATTTTCCGCGTAACCGTCAGTGTACTGCATGGCGATCTCGACATCAGTTCCCTCGCGCTCCTTGCGGAAATAAACCGGCTTGGGATGGAGCGGCTTCTTATTTTCGTTTAGGTACTTTACGAAATCGCTGGGGCCGCCCTTGTAGCGAAAAGTCTCGGTCTTTTCTTCCCCCTCGCGTTTGTCGACAAGGGTGATTTTCAACCCCTGGTTGAGGAAAGCCAGCTCGCGCAGACGAGAGGCCAGAGTATCGTATGAAAAAACGATCTTCTGAAAAATCTGCTTATCGGGGTAGAACGTGGTCTTTGTCCCGCTCTTGACCTTCTTTCCCGTCTTCTTGACGGGCGTCACGGCATTTCCGAATTCGTATTTCTGGTAATAGATCTCGCCGTCGCGGCTGACCTCGACCTCGCACCACTCCGCCAGAGCGTTGACCACCGACACTCCGACTCCGTGCAGGCCGCCGGAGACTTTGTATGTATCATGATCGAATTTTCCGCCCGCATGTAATGTGGTCATGACCACCTCCAGCGCAGGCTTCTTCTGCGTGGGGTGCTCGTCGACCGGTATGCCCCGGCCGTTATCCTCCACGGTCACCGAATTCTCCGGATTGACAGTAACCTTGATCTCGTCGCAGAATCCGGCCATGGCCTCGTCCACCGAGTTGTCGACCACCTCGTACACGAGATGGTGCAGTCCGCGGTTGCCCACGTCGCCGATGTACATTGCCGGCCGACGGCGCACCGCCTCCAAACCTTTCAATACCTGAATCGTGGCCGCGTCGTAATGATGTCCCCCGCTGCGGACCGCATCTTCACTCATAGATTCTCCGTTCATTTCTCCCTCATATAAAGCGGATATCTTTAATATCCCCTCCGATTTCCTCGTTGATCCTGGTCAGGATATCGTCTTTCAGGAAAATCAGCTGTTGTCTCCAGGCCGCCTGCGCGACCCTGACCACCAGCGTGTCCCCATCAATCCTTACCGCCTCTGTTTCTCTGGCGATGGCCTCGCCGACAATCTCGCTCCACCTGGTAATCGCCTCCTGTTTTTTCAAACGCGCGGAGAAACCCATCCTCTTCAACGTTTCCAGAATGAGGCCGCCGATTTTTTGAGGTTCTCCGGACAAGATTCCCGACCCTTTGTTTTCTTATACGCAGACTGTCCGCGTATTCCCGACAAACATAAAATATACCACATCGCGCACATTTTTTCAAGTCTTATCACGCGATTATTTCATTTATATTCGATATACAACACCATATACATCAATCGGTTACGAACATCATTCGCAGCCTTTTCCGACTGCCTCGTTTTCAAACACACGCCTTCGATTCGAGGCTGTCGCGCGCGTCCATCCGACGGTTCTTTATATTCATTGACATTGGGAATCAAGCGACTATATTTTTACGTTTTTGGCGGAAGGATCTGCAGATGAAAGCGTTGATCACGGGGATTACCGGTCAGGACGGTTCGTATCTGGCGGAATTGCTTCTGGAAAAGGGGTACGATGTTTACGGAATGGTGCGTCGAAATTCCACCGAAAACTTCGAGCGGATAAATCACATAAGAGGCAGAATCTCCCTCGTTCATGGGGATCTTCTGGACCAATTTTCCATGCTCAGCATTGTCGACGAGACCAGGCCCGACGAGATCTATAACCTGGCCGCGCAATCCTTCGTGCCGACATCGTGGAAACAGCCGATACTCACCGGCGAGTTCGACGCTCTTGGCGTGACCAAGATTCTGGAAGCGATCCGGCATATCGATACCAGGATCAAATTCTACCAGGCGTCGTCGTCGGAGATGTTCGGGCGGGTCATGGAGGTACCCCAAACCGAGAATACCCCGTTCTACCCCCGCAGTCCCTATGGCGTCGCCAAGGTCTATGGGCATTTTATCACGGTGAACTACAAGGAATCTTACGAGATATTCGCGGTCTCGGGCATCCTCTTCAATCACGAGTCGCCGCGCCGCGGGCTGGAGTTTGTCAGCCGCAAGATTACCGACGGCGCAGCCCGGATCAAGCTCGGCCTGGCCGACAAGCTGGCCCTGGGCAATCTCGAGGCCAAGCGCGACTGGGGGTACGCCGGCGATTACGTGCGGGCCATGTGGCTGATGCTCAGGCATGACACACCCGATAATTTCGTGATTGCCACCGGAAAAAATCATTCCGTGCGCGATCTCTGCCAGGCGGCGTTTTCGCATCTCGATCTGGATTACAGAGATTACGTGAGCACCGATCCCGCGCATGTGCGGCCTGCGGAGGTGGACATCCTTCTGGGAGACCCGTCAAAGGCTCGAAAGATTCTGGGCTGGGAGCCGAAGGTCGGTTTCGAGGAGATGATAAAGATGATGGTGGATGAGGATATGAAGAGGCTGGGGGGGAGTAGACTTTAACGAAATGAAAGCAAATAATCCAAAACATGAGCTGCTCGAACTTCTTGCCAAGCACCATGAAATTACTTCAATTCGCGGTTCAGATATCGTGGCAGTAAATTCAAAGGCAATCTTATACTTACGCTATAATAAAAACGCAGGGGCCTCGGAGAAGTATTCGGGTAAATTCTGGTTCGGCATAACAAAAAGTGAATATGACAAATATCGTAAGAGCAATTTTTTCCTGGTTTGCGCTTGCGGCTTCAGGCCGAATGAGGTTAATTATATTGTTTTGCCATGCGATGATTTCGAAACTATAAAACAAAATATCCCTCTAAGGTCCGGACAATGGAAGTTTAATCTATTCAAGTCATATGAAAATAAATATTTCCTTCAAATAGCTAAAGGTGGCATCTACGACGTAACCGAATATCTTAATTTTTTTGATTTTTCGCCGAGGGAATTGCGCAAGACATTTTCGCCGGCTATAGCGGAAATAAGTGCGCCGACAGCGGAGGCAACCGCTGAGAAGGATTTTGAGGAACCA
This sequence comes from uncultured Ignavibacteria bacterium, assembly GCA_964503405.1. Classification (GTDB taxonomy): domain Bacteria; phylum Zixibacteria; class MSB-5A5; order UBA10806; family UBA10806; genus JAZGHS01. The sequence goes on along the minus strand of CAZDAH010000040.1, from coordinate 8,013 downwards.
TCCGATTTGGAGAATGAGCTAATTGTATCAGCAAGGAACAGCTCGAATCCAAAACGTCTTGAAGTTGCTCTTGAGAGATTTTTTTCGGAAATAGGATTTAAATGCAAGAGAATTGGCGGATCTGGTGAGACCGACGTTTTAATATATGAGCCGATCCGATTTATTGTGGATGGTAAGAGCACAAAGAGCGGTTCTAAAAACGCCATAAATTTTACGCGTATTAAAGGACACATGGCGAAAAATAACAGTGAATTCATGATGATCGTAAGCGTTGGTTTTGATCCTGCCGTCTGTAGAGACGCCGACTTAGAAAAAGCTACCTTACTGGATATCGATTCCGCCATAAATATCTTAAGGCTTCATTACGAGAATATATTTCCGCCTTACGAGTATATTGAATTATTCAGGATTCCGGGTATAGTAAATGAGCAGAGGATCGCTTCACTTAGAAATCGATCAAACGCAGAAAGAAAAATAATTTCAAATACTAATATATTAATAGATAACATGGACTTTTCATCGAAAAGCATCGACGAGATAAAGGGACGTCTCGATTATTATTGCCAACAGAATAAATTTCGGCCACTTGAAAAGGAGGAGATAGTAGAAGCTCTATCGTTTTTGGAACATAGTTTTCTTAAAATAGTAGGTCAAAGTGATGAAAAGTTTTCGCTCAATTATACTCCGGGATTAGCAAAAGAAAAATTAAAAGGGGTTATAAGCCATCTAAATACCTGGGCATCAAAATGAACGATAATAATATTAACATGCAGATTATTTATGATAGAGTGTGGCGCATTATGACAGATATATCGGATGAAGTGGGTGAAGAGAGAATAGGCCACGGCTATTTGCTCAAGTTTGAAGGGTGGGGAGGTTGTTGCGTAGAGGACGCCTGGGCAAAGGTAGAGAATGAACAAAAAAAGAGAGGGATTGATATTGATTCTGAAATGGCCAATGCCGAAAGGGAGAATGCTTGTTACGATTATGCAGAGGAACAAACGGATAAAATTATAGAAGAAGATTGGAAACCGAATTTAGAAGAAAAGGGCTACGAATTTATAGATGGAGGTTATGATAACGGTGGCCTTTACGGAAGAACTTGGGCCATATTTAAGAAGAAGGTGAAATTGTCTTGAAAGCCCTGATTACAGGCATACGGGGGTTTGTCGGCGGGCATCTGGCGCGGCTGTTGCTATCGCGCGATTTCGAAGTCACCGGTTTGGACAGCGACGAAAAGGGGGCGGAATTCGCGGTCGACGGCAGGAAGATCGACATCTACAAAGGGGATCTTCGCGACGAGGAAGTGATCTCCAAAGCCCTCGATAAGTTCAAGCCGGATTATATTTTTCATCTGGCCGCGCAATCGTCGGTCAAGCTCTCTTTCGAAAACCCCCTGGAGACTTTCTCGGCCAACCTGATAGGCACGCTCATTCTGCTGGAAACCATCAGCAAAGCGGAATTCGATGTCAAGACGCTGATCATCTCCTCATCGGAGGTCTACGGCCGTCTGACGCCGGACGAGTGCCCCGTGAGCGAGGATCATCCCATGAACCCGATCAACCCTTACGCAGTGAGCAAAGCGTCGGTGGACCTGCTGGCTCGTCAATACCACCAGGCCTACCAGCTGCCGGTCTACATTGCTCGCGCGTTTTCGCATTCCGGGCCGGGCCAGAAAACGGTGGCGGCGCTCTCGGATTGGGCGTTCCAGATAGCCAAGATCGAGCTCGAGCTGGCCCAGCCGATCCTTAAGGTCGGGAATATCAAGGTAAAACGCGATTACACTGACGTTCGCGACGTCGTCCGCGCCTATGTGGATATAATCGAGAAGGGGCAGCCGGGCCGGCCGTATAATGTCTGCTCCGGCAAAGGCTATGAACTATCGGATCTGCTCGAAAAGTATCGCGCCATGGTCAGGAAGGATTTCGAGGTAACCAGCGATAAATCGCGGCTGCGTCCGATCGACATCCCCATCCTGACCGGTTCTTATGAGCGGATCAAGACAGAAACCGGATGGGAGCCGAAGATATCTATCGAAAAGACTTTGGCCGATTCGCTCGAATATTGGCGAAATCGTCTTGTTGAGGAAATTTAAACTCTGTCGAAAATACCCTTAGACAATAAATCAAGTATTTTACTGGAGCACAAATGTCCGTCAAAATGAAAAAAGCAGAAGAAAAAACGAAAACCCCGAAAAAGAGAACCGGAGAATTAGCCGGTCAGCTCGAAAAGAAGATTAAAGACAGAACAGCCGCGATGGCCATAATAGGAATGGGATATGTGGGGCTGCCCCTGGCCGTGGAATTCGGCCGGGTGGGCTTTAAGATAACCGGAATCGATATCTCGGAGAAGAAGGTTAAGACCGTAAACGCCGGCAAATCCGATGTCGACGACATCAAGGATTTCGAGGTCAAGGAACTGGTCGACTTGAAACGCCTGTACTGCACGTCCGATTTCACCGAATTGAAGAACTCCGATGTCGTGATTATCTGCGTTCCGACGCCGTTGAACAAGACCAAGGACCCCGATGTTTCGTTTATTCTCGACGCTACCAACGAGATCGCCAAACGGATTCACAAAGGCCAGCTCGTGGTGCTCGAATCTACGACCTACCCGGGCACCACGGAGGAGTTGATCAAGCCGAAACTGGAGGAATCGGGGCTGCGTGTGGGTAAGGATTTCTTTCTGGCTTTCTCTCCCGAGCGTGTCGATCCGGGCAACCCCAAATTCAACACGCAGAATACGCCGAAAATCGTCGGTGGTACTACCCCCAGCTGCCTCAGAGTGGCGCAGATATTTTACGAACAGGTCATCGTCCAGGTCGTCCCGGTGTCGTCTACCAAAGCGGCCGAGATGGTCAAGCTGCTGGAAAATACGTTCAGATCGGTGAATATCGGCCTGGTCAACGAAGTAGCCCTGATGTGCGACAGGCTGGGGATCGACGTCTGGGAGGTTATCGACGCCGCCAGCACCAAGCCGTGCGGTTTCATGCGGTTTTATCCGGGTCCGGGGCTCGGCGGGCATTGCATCCCAATCGACCCGCATTATCTTTCGTGGAAATTGAAATCGTTGAATTACTACGCGCGCTTCATCGAGCTGGCCGGAGATATCAATTCGCGCATGCCGGAATTTGTCGTGGAAAGAATTACGATGGCCCTTAACACGAAACGGATCTCCCTGAACGGGGCCTAGGTGCTGGTGCTCGGCGTATCGTACAAGAAGGACATTTCCGACCTGAGAGAATCGCCGTCGCTGGACGTTATCAGGCTTCTGCAGGAGAAGGGGGCGAAAGTCAGCTATTGCGATCCGTACGTGCCGGAGATCCAGATGGATTCCGGCCCTCTGATGAAGGCGATACCGCTTAACGAGAAGGCGCTGAGCTGGGCCGATTGCGCGGCCGTGATCACCGATCATTCGAATTTCAATTACCAGTGGATCGTAGATCAATCGTCGCTGGTGGTTGATACCCGCAACGCCACCAAAAACGTGAGTAACGGCCGGAAGAAGATTTTCAAGATTTGACGATAGCGACTGAAGAAACGCCGCTCTGAAAGCGGCGTTTTTTTATGCGGGATATCGGAAAATCATCCGGAAATATTCGAATTATCTTGAGAAGAGGAGATTGCTTATGCGGTCGGTAACAACAGCCCTTGTAATCCTTATGACCGTGTCTGCGGCGGCGGGCGAATTCAACATTTTGTTCGACGGGCATGGCGACATAATGTCATATATTTATTTCAAACAGGACGCTGATTATTTTATCGATACCGAACTCAACGGCAGCGTGGAGACCTTTCGGTATGAGCGATTCGTTTTCATGATCGATCTGTTCAAAGAGACTCACATGGGACGCAAATACAATTCCAACATGGTCTTCGATCCCACCCGGGCGCACTGGTCGTTCGGCTTTTCGGGAAGGATGGAATTCGAAAAATACTTTGTCGAAGGGCAGATGCATCATGATTGCTTCCACGACATAGACCGCTGGCGCGATAATTCGGTTTACTGGAATTCCCCCCGACTGGGCTTCGGGACGCTGGGATACCTTTCCAAATACAAATACCGCGATCCACAGCCGAAACAAGCGGGGCTCCATCTTGAGAATAAGCTGGATTATTACGTTTACGCCTCGTTTTTCGCCCCGCAGGGGATTAATTTCCAGAAAAATCACGATTACAAATTCACTCTCAACACCAATTTCAGACATAAAATCGTCAGGCGGGGACGATTCGGCGAGGATATCGAACTGGACAACCTCTGGGTGCTCGATAACTACAACGTATTGAAACGTCAGCACAGAATCAGCCTGAATACCACCATCTACGGGGACAAGGGGGCATTGATAGTATTCCTGCGGTTTTGGCCATACGACGACCAATCGATCCGCAGCCGCTCCGACCACAAATTCGCCTTCGGGCTGCATTTGGGATTCTGAGCGGAGGCCCGCATTGGCGAAGAGGCTTTCCTAACCGGCGCAGAGACGGTTTCGGTTACCGATAGACTTTGACTTTTGAATTAGCCGCGAATATATTGCCTGCGGTGATGATATGATCGAAGCGGTTGGCATCGACCTGGTCGAGACGCATAGAATAGAAACGGCCATCAACCGTTACGGTGAGCGCTTCACTTCGCGGGTTTTCACGCCGTGGGAGAATCAGTACTGCCGTTCGAAAATCAACCCCATCATGTCATTTGCCGGACGGTTCGCGGTCAAGGAGGCGGTGTTCAAAGCGATCGGAACCGGTTTTGCCAAAGGCGTAAAATGGACGTCGGTGGAGGTTGTCAACGATCCTTCCGGCCAGCCCAAGGTAAGGCTGGGCAAGACAATTCGCGATCATATCGGGGAAAAGAAGGTTATCATCTCTCTTTCTCATTCCAAAGAGCACGCAGTGGCCACGGCCATACTGGTCTCGGGGGAATAGACGCCTTGTATTCGGCTTCCCCGAAGGGAAAAGAATATTGAGAGGGATCGAGTCCTATAAGGCCGATATAATCGAGTTCGGACGGCGCCTTTACGAGCGGGATCTTATCGGAGCGGCCGAAGGGAACCTCTCGGCCAGACTTCCAGACGGCCGAGTTCTGATAACGCCGTCGGCCGCAAACAAGGGCCGCCTCGAATCGGGGGATATGATTGTCGTCGACCTTGAAGGGAATGTTATCGCAGGCAATGGAGAACCGTCGTCGGAGATTAAGCTGCATCTTGAAGTATATGATCTAAGGGCGGATGTTAGCGCAGTCTGCCACGCTCACCCTGTCTACGCCACCGCATTTTCGGCCGTCGGCAGAAGCTTTAATTCGGCCGTACTTCCCGAAATAGTCGGCACGCTGGGGGGAATTCCCCTGGTGGAATACGCCCCGCCCGGTTCCGAAGAACTGGCGAGAAATCTCGGCCGGTACCTGAATCGATATGACGCTTTTCTCCTGCGGTCGCACGGAGCGGTCGCTCTCGGGAAAACGTGCGAGGAGGCGTTTAACCGACTGGAATCGGTTGAACGGTTTGCCCGTATTCTCTATATTGCAGAGAGAATAGGCCGGCCCGGTTTGCTGTCCAGAGCGGAGACAATCAGATTACTGGAAAAGGCCGGCCGAATTGATGTCCTGGACGAGATAATATTCGGCGAAGAATGATTAATGAAGAGCTTGATCGACAAGGCGCAGAGACTATGGAAAATCCCGGGTCCGGCTCTGGGCTCCATGAAATTCGCCGAGAAGCGGCTCTCATCGAGGGGCGTGGATCTGATCGATCTGGAAACCGTCAGGCCGCATATCTCGCCCGATCTTGTGAAAGCGCTCGAGGATATCAAGCCGGCTGTCACAGGGTTGGCGGCCGATCGGGATACCATTGAAAAGCTGAAATCGAGTATTGCGGAAAATCATCGACCCCTTCGTTCCACCGGGATGGATCCTGAAACCGAAATCTTAATCACACCCGGAATACGATTGACTGCCTCTTTGCTGGCCCTTGCGTTATTGAACCCGGATGACGCGGCCGCTTATCCCGATCCGGGGATGCAGTACTTTCGGACGGCTATATGCATGGCTGACGCGGTTCCCCGACCTTATGCGCTGGTTGAGCGCAACGATTATATCCTCAATATGGCGGCCCTGACGGAACGTCCCGCGAAGAAACTGCGAATCCTGTTTTTGAATTACCCGCACAACCCGACAGCGACATGCGTCGATTATTATTTCTATCGCGACCTCTTAAAATCGCTTAAGTTCGAGAATATCCTCGTGATCTGCGACAGCGCCTATATCCATCCCGGCGATTCCGAGGCAGTATCGATTCTTCAGGTCAAGAGCTCCAGGAAAAAGGCGATCGAATTACACTCGTTTTCCACCGCCTTCGGTATCGACGGCCTCGGGTTCGCGGTGGGGCATAAAGACGTTGTTTCGATACTGGAAAGCTTTCTTGCCGCCCTGGGATACAAGCCAGATTTCTATCGCGCGCGGGCCGCTCTGGCCGCGCTGGACAGGACGGAGGAGCTTTTCCATCGAAGATCCGATTTATTCGCCGGTCTTCGCGGCATGACATCGTCGAAGTTGAAAGAATCAGGCTGGCGCATTCGAGGATGTCCGCGGACTCCTTTTCTTTGGGTAAAGCCTCCGGCCCGCGGCAGTTCCCTGGCTTTCGCCCGCCGCCTGGTGACCAAAGCCGGAGTGCGTCTGGCCCCCGGCACCGATTTCGGCGAGGCGGGGGAAGGATGGCTAAGATTGACGCTTCATCCGGATGAAAAAACGTTGTCGGAAGCGTTGAAAAGAATCTCCCGTCACTCCAGGTTATGGCAGAGGAAATACAGGCCGGAAAGATCGAAAAAAGGGGAATGAACAATAACGGTTACATAGCTGTCGAGGGGCCGATCGGAGTGGGCAAGACGGTATTGGCCGAGCGGCTGGCCCAGCGGCTCAACGGCCGGGTGATTTACGAGCTGGCCGAGGAGAATCCTTTCTTATGGGAATTCTACGAAAATGGAAGCGCGGCCGCCTTTCAAACTCAAATATTCTTCCTCATGTCTCGTTTCGCTCAGCAAAGACAACTGGCCAACCGCGATCTTTTTTCTCGAGTTGTTGTCTCCGATTATCTGTTCGACAAGGACAGGATTTTCGCCAGCATAAATCTGGACGAGAGAGAATTCAGGTTATATGACAGGGTAGCGTCCCATTTGGAAATGGAAATAGCCAGGCCGGACCTCGTGATTTATCTGACAGCGGCGGTCGATTCGCTTATGGATCGGATCAGGAAACGCGGACGCGATTTCGAAAAGGGAATAGACCGTCGATACCTCCAGGCAGTCTGCGACGCCTATAGCGATTATTTTTTTCATTATGACGACGCTCCGCTTCTGGTCGTCAAGACAGACGGTATCGACCTCGCCGAGAATAAAGTGAATTTCCAGTATATTGTCGACAAAATACTGTCACAGCCGAAACGGACCGAATATATTGCCTTCGACAGATTGAACATCGACGGATCCTAAAGGGAGATTGGCAGAGTGGCCTTCGTCAGATTGATGAATATGGTATTCTACGGTTATCACGGCGTCATGGCCGCCGAAAAAGAGACCGGACGCCGTTACGAAGTCGATTGCGAGATCGAGACCGATATATCCGGCGCATCATCATCGGACGATCTTCACGATACAGTCAATTATCTTTCAATCTACAAAATAGTCGAGCGTTTTCTGGAGGATCACAGGTACAACCTGGTGGAGACTCTGGCCCAAAGACTGCTGGAAGAGATAAAAAAGGAGACCGGGGCGGCGAAAGTGACAATTCGGGTTCGCAAGCGAATCCCGCCGGTGCCGGGAAATATCGACTATATGGAAGTCGAGACAACCGGGTAAGCGTAAGGGAGCGAAGCGTGGCCGACGTATTTTTAAGCCTTGGAGCCAATGAAGGGGATCGGGAAGCAAATATCAAAATCGCGATCGATCTTATCGACAAGTCTTCCGGAATCAGGGTTTCGGCGGTATCGTCGCTGTACGAGTCCGGTGCGCTGGGGGGGTCGACTCA
>CAZDAH010000039.1:17949-24177 GCA_964503405.1 uncultured Ignavibacteria bacterium | reverse complement strand
GCCTTGAATCCGGTGCGTCACTTTGACGTCGAGGCCGGAGCGGGGAAAAAATGGGAGGGAGAAATTTCCGGGGGAGTGGTTGGAATTATTCTGGACGGCCGCGGACGTCCCTTCGATCTGCCCACCGACGCCAAGACCAGGGTGGCCAAGCTCAAGGAATGGATGCTGGAACTGGATATCTACCCGCACGAGCGGCTGGAGAAGCTGTGAGAGCTACGAGTTCGCAGTCGGAATTTCTTATCGGCCCCGAATTTTCGCATGACGTTTCGGGATTTTTGCAAATATCTAGCAACGCATTAAATCGGAACACAAGAAATAAAGCTGCCAAACTAATGGGGTTTAGGTTGGATATCGACATCTACTCCAAATTAGGCCTATAATAACGCCGTGGCTCATATAGAATAAATTGACCTAGACGCTCAAACAATTGCGCGGCAAGCCTCCTGTTGAAATTTACGATGCAAGGTGAACTCAATCTTGGAATAAATCGCTTTGGGAAAAATGAAAAATAAAAAGCCTCGAAAAAAGAAGCCCATTCGGCAGAAAAAGCCCATCGCCCCAGTTTCTAAGGCAGGCCGAATAAAGTCATTTATGAGCATTAAGCGGCTATCAAAAATATTGATTACTTTCGCAATCTCCCTTTTAATACCAATCTTAGTGGGGTGGTATTTTTATAGCAAAACTGCATCGAAACAAGATGTTAAATTCCTTGAACACCATTTTGACACCAAGATCGACGATGTTGCTACCATGGTTCATAGAATTGAAATTGATAGGCAGAAGACCATCGAAGATGTCGAAAAATCATCTGGAAAGACCTGCGATCAAATCAGCCCATTGTTCTGTAGAATCTGGGATTTGGCGACAAATTATTATTCAGCAGGCAGATATAATGAAGCAGAGAGTTTGCTGAATATTTTAATAACCGATTCCCCTAATATACCAGATCTATATTTCAATTTAGGGTTGACATATCAAAAGCGAAACCGACCGGATGAAGCTATTGGGCCAATTCAGCAATATATTCGGCTTATTTATTATGACCCGGAAGCACACTTTTATCTCGGTAATGCTTATGGCGACATTGGACAAATTGATAAGGCTATGATAGAATATAGAATAGCAATATCTCAAAATCCCCAAATGCCAAAATCTCTAAATAATCTTGGCACCTTATTCCGGAGAAAGGGAAATTTAGATAGCGCCTTCGCTTACTTTGAGAGAGCTTTTTCCTTAGATGCGAATAACATTGATGTCCTGACAAATATTGGGAACTACTATTACGAAAAGGGTGTAGCGGATAGTGCCATCGAATATTGGGCCAAATCACTGGTGATAAACCCTGACGACTATGTCACGAAGGTCAATCTGGGAGCTTCATTAAAGGAAAAGGGCTATAATGACAGTGCTAAGACCCTTTATTATGACGCTCTTGGCCTAAATCCGAAATATGCAATGGGGCGGAATAACCTAGGAAGCCTCTATCTTGACCTGAACAAGATAGATTCAGCTAAGGTATATTTTCGATCCGCAATTGAGTTAGATAGTATATATTTATCTCCCCGGTTCGGGCTTGCACGGGTATACAAAAGAATTGGGGAAAACGGGCTTGCTGCGGAATTGTATAGGGAAATTATTTAGATTCAACCATCCAATCTCGACGGCCACGGTTTATTGGCTAATCTATATTTAAATGCCGGGAAATTGGATAACGCGAAGGCGGAATACCATGAAATATTGAGGTACCGTCCAGAAAATATAATAAGCCTTGTAAATATAGCCGTAATTTTAAGCCAGCAGGACAGTTTGAGGGCGTCATTGGAGATGCTTGAGAAGGCGGATGAAATTGCGCCTGACGATGCCGATATTCATACAAATAAAGGAGTCATGTTGCTCAGACTGGGTAGGATCGATGAGGCATTGACAGAACTCTTGATTGCAAACAAATTAAGGCCGCATGACGTGGGAATCGAGAATAACATTCGAATAGCTCGGAGGCTAAAAGAAAAGGAATCGAGGACTGGATGATTATAAATAAAAGTACCTTACGAAGATTATCAACATAAATGTGGAGAGACACCATGAACACGCAACAATTCTTAAAATCGTTGATGGATTCAGTCGACGCCCAGGACGCTGAGAAATTCGTCGCGCACCTGACCGACGACGCCGTCTTCAAATTCGCCAATATGGAACCTGTGAAAGGGAAAGAAAACGTGAAACAGGCGGTGGCCGGATTTTTCGGCTCAGTCAAAGGATTGAATCATAAGCTCCTGGATACGGTCGAACAAAACGGGACCATTGTTATGCGGGGAGAGGTCACCTACACCAGGCACGATAACAGCAAGCTCACCGTCCCCTTTGTCAATTTCTTCAAGATGAACGGCGGCAAGATCAAGGATTACCTGATATACGTCGACGCGTCGCAGTTATACGCATAAGGGATAGGAAAATCGACGTGCAGTCAGGTCCTGGGCCTGACGGCATTACTTCAGATAGTTCTTACGCGAATTGCCAAGCAGCAAGTATATTTCATTTTACATTTAGACCGGAAATTCTTATATTTATGCAAAATGGAGGATGCAATTACCTTGTAAAGTAGCAAAAAATGCCTAAGAAAAAAAACAAGAAACAGAAAAAAAGCAAAATCAAAAAAATCATTCAGGAAGCCAGTGCTCTGACGAACACTGCTTACCAGTTCATAAAAGTTTTTTGCAGTAGACATAAGAAGGAGTTTTCGTTCGTTTTCTTAATTGGTATTGGCTTAACCATATTTGGTATATTGCGTTCCCCTACCAAAGAGGACCTTGCTGGAATTGAGCGTAGCGTAAACCACCTCGGGCGAGAGTTGCCCGAGATTATCGAAAATAGGCTATGGACGACATTAGATTCCTTCGATACGGCCAGAGATGATATTTTCCGGGATATCCAAAAGGCAACTGGACAGAATAAGCTCCAGATCGGTGAGGCTATACAGCTGCAGATTCAAGAGGCTGTTCAAGCGTTAGACTCAAATAGATTCGAAGATGCTGTCACAAGATACTTGAGCCTGATCGACTTTTTCCCCAACGTAGCAGAATTTCATTTTAGCTTGGCGCTTTCATATCAGGAACTGGACATGAACGAAAAGGCAATAGCGGAATATGAGGAAGGATTGACTTTGAAGAGCGATAATATATTGGCACTTAATAACTTGGCCAATGCATTAGGCAAAACAGGTGATACGGATTCGGCTATCGCAATTTACGATAGTGTAATTTCAATTTCCCCGACATATCCCTTTCCATACAATAATAAGGCTAACTTGCTTGTGGACAGGGGATTTGTTGGGGAAGCCATAGAACTATATGAGAGGGCAATCGATCTCAATAATTTTTATTTTGATGCTCGGGTAAATGCATCGATTGCATATTATATCTCTGCATTAGGCAATGATACTTTAAGAGGATTCTTGTTGGATAAAGCGTTGGAACATTTAATGCTGGCAATATTAATATCAGATATTAATCGTTCGCCGGCGTTAGCTGCCAGTATAGATAGCCAGGATCTAGCAAACGTTCATTTTCGAATTGCGTTAATTAATAATAAGAAGGGCAATTTGCTTGAAGCAATCAGCTCATGTATTAATGCCATGAAAATTGACTCTATGTTTATGCCGGCTCAAATTTATTATTCGGATTTGCTAATAAAATCTGGAAAAACTTTGGAGGCAAAAGATCAACTAATAAAAGCCATTCAATTCGATCCGGCAAACGCATACGCGCATCGCAAGCTTGGTGATCTTTATTATGACCTGGACGATTTGGAGAGCACTATTTCAGAATACTCAGCGGCTGCACGATTAGACACATTGAATTCTGATTATCATCATCAGCTAGGCCTCAGCTTATTGCTTAAAGGTGACTTGGTCGATTCGGAAAAGGAATTTATGAAAGCCATTAAACTGAAGCCAGATTCATGGGATTCATATTTGAACGTAGGATCAATTTTCTTTAAGCAGAAGAAGTTCGCCGAGGCGGAACGGGTTCTGATGAGGGCAAATGAAATTAATCCAGATAATTACTTTATCTTGCAAAACTTGAAGAAAGTCCGAAAAGCAAGAAACGTTGATTAAACTCAGTCATTCCATAAATCGGGATTAACGCCGGCTTTACAAATTATTCTTTGATCATTTTGCCTATAACAAGCTACTCCGCGAATACCTCGTACATCTCCACTGTCGAGGTCAGCCGCGATTTGCCGTTGTCTTCCTTGAAATCACCCGTCCGCTGATGGCCTTCTTTGTACTCCTCGCTCTTGGTCCAGCCTAAAAACGATTCTTTATCCTTCCAGTGCGTCATGACGATATATGTATTCCCTTTGGTGGGCCGCAGGATCTCGGCTTTGATGAAGCCGGGGCGTCGATCCACCGCCTTGGCGCGGGTTTTGAAGAGGTGCTCGAAATGCTCCCTGTCTGCTTCCTCTACTGTCATTCTATTCATCATGACGAACATGGCTGTCCTTTCGTTGGATTAGAAAATCGCCTGGCAGGCGGTTAACGGCAAAATGATGTACAGAAAAACATCTCTGACAAGATAAAAGAAGATGATCAGAAGTAAGTATCCCAATCCCTTCTTCTTCGCTTCCTTCAGCGTCATCGGGGGTTTTAGGAACCCCCAGGCTTTTTTCGCAGTCGCTTTTATTTTCATCGTAATCCTCTTTCTCCCTTTTCATTCGGTCTGCAAAATAAGACAGAGGTCAGATATCCGCAACAGGAAACTGAACTTATCCCGTTGTATTGTCGATAGTTAGGGCGATATTGAGTAATGCGACTGGCTGTGGCGAGACAAGCTGCCGACCTTTTTTGTTGATCAAGCAGCGTTATAGCAGTAAAATCCTCTTAACGATTGGAGGTCATCATCTGAATCCGGAGAATCTCATTGCCAGCTCCCGCGATCTCCAGAAGGCATTCGACGCCAAGGAGCTGGATAAAGTCCTGGAATTCTACCATCCCGACATCGTCCTGATCAGCCCGTCGTCTGGATCACCGGTTGTCGGTATAGAGGAGTTACGCAAAGCCGTTTCGCGGCAGTTCGAAGGCCCGCAGAGAACATCCGTCTCTATCAAGGAGATCAATGCCTATCCGATTACTGGAGATGTCGCGGCGGTATTCTCCGAAATCAAAGGGTATCAATCGATCTATCTTTCGAGCTATGAATTCAAAGGATTGATGACCAGGATATTCATGGATACCGAAAAAGGCCCTAAGATAATAATCGAGCATTTCTCATTGTTGACGGCGTAACGCTTCCGGAATGAAATTGACATTAACGGACAAATGCCGCCCTTATAGAATTCAACTGTTTGTCCCTCAAGCTGTTACGACTGTTAAATGCTCTCGGGCGGGCAAATACTATTTCTTGCGGGAAACCTGAAGCGTTTAAATAGGTTTACTTTAAATGACTATCGGCCTATATTCGTGACGTCAGAATAGAATAATTCGTCTTTAAGGAGGAATCTTGCTTGGAATTATCCTGCTAATGGGAGCGTCACCCCAGGGCGGTGGCGCGGGCGGGAGCGGAATGTCGTTGCTTCTGATGTTCGGTCTTATTATTGCGGTCATGTATTTTTTCATGATCAGGCCTCAGCAAAAACGGGAGAAGCAGCGTCAGAAGATGATCTCCGAGCTCAAGAAAGGGGATAAAGTCCTGACCAGCTCCGGAATATTCGGGACTATCTGGGGGATCAAAGATAACGTAATCGTCCTCAAAGTCGATGAGGACGTTAAGATGGAGTTCTTAAAGACAGCGATCTCGACGAGGGTCGAAGAATAAGCACCGGGGAGCCGGTTTGTCTGAATTGCCGATAAAGATATATGGCGAGGATATCCTGCGTGAGCAATCGACGGCGATCGAGAATATCGACGGTCAGCTTGTGGAGTTCCTCGAATCGATGAATCGTACGATGCGGGCGGCCAAGGGTTTGGGCCTGGCCGCCAACCAGGTGGGACGGGCCATCAGGGCGTTCACCATCGATATGTCCCATTTCGACGTTCTCGAGCAGCCGAAAACCATCATCAATCCCGAGATAGTCGATCTCAACGGAGAGGTAATTACCGGCGAGGAGGGATGCTTATCGTTCCCCGGCTTGTTTCAGCTTGTCGAGAGGCATGAAAAAGTGGCCATAAAGAGCATCGATACCGCCGGCAAAGAGTATTGTTACGGCGGATGCCGGGATTGGAGCTGCCAG
>CAZDAH010000039.1:17055-17939 GCA_964503405.1 uncultured Ignavibacteria bacterium | reverse complement strand
GGTCGCCAGGGTCATACATCACGAGATAGACCACCTCAACGGCGTACTGTTTATCGACAAACTCAGCCCCGCCCAGAGAAAGCTGATTAAGGGGAAACTGAACAGGATCAAAGCCGGCGAAAAGATCGAATGAGACTGATTTTTTTCGGGACCCCCGATTTCGCGTCGAGATGTCTCCGGAAAATCCTGCTGTCGAAACACGAGGTGGCCGCGGTGGTCACCGCCCCCGATCGTCCGCAGGGACGGGGCCGAAAACTGGCGCAGCCGGACGTCAAAAAGCTTGCCCTCGAGCGTAATCTCGAGGTTCTGCAGCCTGACAAACTCAAGGACACCGATTTCCTGGCCAGGCTGGATTCAATTGACGCCAGTTTCTATTGTGTGGTCGCGTTCAGGATTCTGCCGGAAAAGGTGTTTTCGAAACCGCGTGACGGCTGCGTGAACCTGCACGCTTCGCTGCTGCCCCGTTACCGAGGAGCCGCCCCGATCAATTGGGCGTTGATCAACGGCGAGATGGAAACCGGGCTGACGACCTTCTTCATCGGGAAAAATGTGGACACCGGAGATATCCTGATGCAGCAGCGAATCGCCATCGGCCCTGACGAAACCTACGGCGAGCTTTACGAGAGAATGGCCGATTCCGGCGGAGAACTATTGATCAAGACAATTGATTTGATAGAAAAAGGCAGGTTAACAACGATTCGCCAGGACCACTCCAAGGCCACACCCGCGCCGAAAATCGATCCGGAGCTGGGAAGGATTGACTGGAACAAATCGGCATTGGAGATACACAACCTGGCCAGAGGATTATCCCCCAAACCGGGAGCGTTCTCGTTTCTCGGCGGAAAAAGGGTTATCATATTGAGAACATCTCCCGCGGAAATAGG
>CAZDAH010000039.1:15505-17045 GCA_964503405.1 uncultured Ignavibacteria bacterium | reverse complement strand
TCAGGTGCCAACTCTGGAGGAGTTTCTGATCGCTTTACCTCAGGTGAAAGCGATCATTGAAATCAAACCGGAATCGGGCAAAGCATTAAGCGGAGCCGATTACGTGAAAGGGTATCGTTTGCAGATTGGCAGCAAGTTCGAACAAAGGGCCGATCTGTCGAACACGGAGGTAATTTGAGTCCCAAAACCAACACCGAAATTTTTGTTAACGTAACAGACTACGAAACCAGGGTCGCCGTCGTGGAGGACGGCAAGCTCGTTGAATTGATAACGGAAAGACCTGAAAACGAGAGAATTGTCGGCGATATCTATAAGGGGAAAGTGACAGCGGTTCTGCCCGGTATCCAGGCCGCCTTTGTCGATATCGGGCTGGAAAAAGCGGGGTTTCTCCATTTTTCCGATACTACCGTATTCCGGGGATCGAAAAACCTGCTATTCGATCTCGATTACCTGGATGAGGAGACCATGGATACGCCTTTGGTCTCGAAACGCAGGAGATCGACAAGCATCACCGATTTTATCAAGAAGGGTCAGGAGATACTGGTCCAGGTGACCAAGGAACCGATGGGCAGCAAAGGGGCCAGGCTGACATCGCTGATATCGCTGCCGGGACGATACATTGTTATGATACCGGGCGGCTCGCGAATCGGAATATCCAAGAAGATATCGAATAATGACGAGAAGAAGAGGCTTCGCAAGATTGTGACTGAATTTCGCCCTCCCAATTTCGGAATTATCGTGAGGACAGTGGCCGAGGGCAAGGATAAAAAGGAATTCAAGGTCGATACCACCATGCTGACCGGGCTCTGGGATAAGATGAAAAAGAAGGTGGAGGAAACAAGGGCTCCCGCGCTCGTTCACAAGGATCTGGACGTCACCGGCGGCCTGATCCGCGACCTGCTGTCCCCGGACGTGGGCAAGGTCATGATCGATCGCAGAAGAGAATTCCAGGAAGTGAACAAATATCTGAAAGCCTTAGATCCGAAACTGCGATCCATAGTTGAGCTTTACGACGATGCCGAGCCGATATTTGACAAGATGGGAATCGAAAACGAAATCGAGAAAATGTTCAACCGGCGGGTCTGGCTTCGCGGAGGCGCCTATCTCGTAATCGATCAAACTGAGGCCCTGGTGACAATCGATATCAACACCGGACGATTCAGCGGGAAGGTCAGGGGAGAGGACGCCATTTATCGGACAAACCTTAGCGCCGCCCGGGAGATAGCCCGGCAAATCAGGCTCCGGGATATCGGCGGAATCATCATCATCGATTTTATCGATATGGAAGACAGGGAACGTCGCAGAAGAGTTTACGAAGAGCTCAAAAGATCGCTCGCCCGTGATCGATCCGAAAACTATATTTCGTCCATCTCCGACCTTGGATTGGTGGAGATGACCAGAAAACGGGTGGGACCGTCTTATATGCACTCCATTTCCGATCCCTGTCCTGTCTGCGACGGCGTCGGACGCGTGCTGTCGCGGGAATCGATGGCGGTCAAGATCGAGCGCTGGTTCAAGCGGGCCCGTTCCGCCTCGCCCC
>CAZDAH010000039.1:11591-15495 GCA_964503405.1 uncultured Ignavibacteria bacterium | reverse complement strand
CCCTGAAACATTACCATCTGATTACCAACTCGCAGGTGGGAGAGCTGCTGCTTGAGGGAAAACCGAGCCGTCTGCATATATTGCAGAAGAATATCAACCTCAAGGTCGACCTGATTATCGATACGTCGTACGACCCGGATGAGTTTTCCGTATTCGACGCCTCGTCGGAGATAGACGTCACCGATCGATACACGTCGCGGGAGCAGCCATAATCCTCGCACAACCGCTAAAACCGAGAGCCGATTCGGCCGCGCGCATCTTCGCCGTATCAATTTTCCTTATGGCCTTCTCGATACCCTTCTCGATCTTCATTGGCCAGATCGCCGCCGGACTGGTTCTGCTGACAGGGCTGTTCGCCATGATAAATTCTCGCGGTTATGACATGATACGGAGCCGATGGTTCATTCTGATTCCGCTCTTTCTCCTGCTGACCTTGATTTCCGCCGCCTTGTCCGGTTATTTCAATGCTTCAGTCCCCAGGTTGAGCAAGGTCTGGGTCATGCTCTGTTTTTTTCCACTTGTCGCGATGTCGCCGTGGTATTCCGGTAAAAAGGCGATCGACTTTTTGATTCTGGGAACGACGGTGGCGTCGATTTTCGCATTGTACCGGTATTTCTCCGGAATAACCGGAAGGGCCGCCCCGTTTTCGGGAGGGTATACGACTCTGGCGATATCGATCGCCGGCGTCCTTCCGTTTACGATTCAAAACATGGTATCGACCAGAGCAACACTGAAATGGATTTACATCTGTTCGGGTATTTTGATGTTTTCGGCCCTGTTCTTCACCAAGACCCGGGCCGGATGGGCGGCCGCTGTTATCGGCCTCCTGATCATCGGTTTTTCCATAAATAAAAAACGCACTTTTATCGGACTGATCCTCGGATTAGCAATACTGGCCGCTATGCCGACCACGCGGAAGATCGCTCTCGATAGATTCCGGGACGACCGCAAGGGAGGGGTGTCCAGCGGCAGAACGGTTATTTACCAGGCGGCTTTGGTACCGCTTGAGAATCTTCCGTTTTTCGGATACGGGCCCGGGAGTTTCAAGAGGCTTGTTTCCAATGAAACCCTCGAGAGAATCGGGGATACGGGGATCAAGAGCTGGCATTCCACTCCCCTGGAGATTCTCCTGGAATCCGGGCCTCTGACACTTTTTATTTTCATGGCAATGGCCTTTTTGCCTCTCCGGGAATCGATGCGCCAAGCCCGGCTTTTTCCAGAAAGCAGGCGCGATTCCTACGCGGCGGCGGCCTCTCTAACCGCCGTTTACCTGGCCGGTTTGACCACGAATCTGATTCGGGATTTCATGCTTCTTTCGCTCATTGTCATTATCTGGTCGATTCCCGCGGCCCAATTGGCGAGAATTTCTTATCGCTCACAATATCGTAAGGAGAATAACACAGGCGGACGTGAAATTGGAGAATGAAAGTCTGATCGGCGAGGGTGTGCGTCAGGCCGCCGCCCTGATGGAAATCGCGGCTCGAACCGCACACAAGTCGCGGGGCAAGGATTTCATCGAGATAAGATTGCTATTCGGCGATAAGATCGCGGAATTATCCGGAGCCATGATCCGTTTCGGCCGAGAGAAAGGAAAAGCCAATTTCGATCGGGACGGCGGTAGCGTGGCCGCCTCGCGGGCAGTAGTCTTGATCGGATTGAGTAATTCAACGTCCCTGGGGCTGAATTGCTCGGCCTGCGGATACGCCGACTGCGCAGCATTCGACAGCGCGCCCGCGGTGGAAGGCGATTTCCGGGGCCCGATTTGCGCCTACCGCCTGGCCGACCTGGGCATCGCCGTTGGTTCGGCGGTCAAGACGGCTCAATCGCTAAATATCGATAACCGGATAATGTACCGGATAGGCGTAGCCGCCCGCTGGATGGGGATTGTGGACTGGGATTTCGCGCTGGGAATTCCCCTGTCGGTCACCGGCAAGAATATTTTTTTTGATCGCCCGAACCTGCAACAATATCCGCCAAATCGAGTTTAATATCGGGGATAGATATGAAGCTTGACTGGCGGCGTATGATCATTATATTTGAGTTTCTTTAAGATAATTCAGGAGGACTAATGCGCGCGATAATCGAGACAGACGGAGTACAGGTTCCGGTAGAGGTAGACGGCAAATGCAGAGTTCCGAGGCTAAGCCTCGAGGTCGGTCAAAAAGTCGATTTTGACAAGGTACTGTTCATATCGGGCGTCGATAAACAGGCCATCGGAAAGCCCTATATCGACGGGGCCGTGGTGATAGCGGAAGTTGTCGGTCACGACAAATTCGATAAAGTGAAGGTTTTCAAATTCAAGAGACGTACCAAGTATCGTCGCTCTGCGGGGCACAGACAGAATTATACCGAGATACTGGTCAAAGAAATAGTCGGTTGATGAATCGATTCAATCTCAACCTGGCGCTTTTCGCGTTCATTTCCGCCATCTGTGTAAATTTGTCGCGGGCCCAGGATCCCGGTTCCGCTGACCCGGTATTCTGGCAGAAGAATATCCTGTCGGTAAATATAGAGGGCGTAGTGACCGCGGATACGTTCCTCGTGCTCAATGCCTCGGGGCTGGTTCCCGGCGAAGTTTTCACGCCCGGTTTGTCGCAGGATGCCGTGAAGGGGGTTTACGGTCTGGGGCTTTTCTCCGACGTCGAACTCGACGCCGATCTCGCGGCTGACGGAGTCAAGCTGACATTAAGAGTAGTCGAGCATCCGCGGATCGGTACTGTAAACTTCAGCGGGAACAATAAAATCAAGAAAAAGAAGCTCGAGGAGACCATAACCCTGTTCGAGGGAAGGCTTGCGTCCCCGGTGGAGCTCAAGAACAATATCGAACGAGTGAAAAAGCTCTACGCCGAAAAGGGATACTTGCTGGCCGAAATCGATATTGATATCTCGCCGGCGGAAGGCGAAGACGGGCAGGTAAACCTCAAGCTCGATATCGAAGAAGGCAAGCGAGTCAGAATAGGGGCCATCACCTTCTCCGGTAATAACGCGTTCTCCGATAAGAAACTTCGCGGCAAGATGTCTTCCAAACCCAAGGGTTTCCTCCGATCTGGCAATTTCGAGAAGGAGAAATACCTCGAGGACAAAGACAAAATCGCAGCTTTTTACAAAGAAAAGGGATATGTCGACGCCATCATTCTCGGAGATTCAATCTGGTATAACGACGAGCGGACCCGGATGTTCATAGACTTGAATATCAATGAAGGCGCCAAATTCCATTTCGGGGAACTGACCTGGGAAGGCAACACGCTGCTTAAGGAAGAAGACCTGAAAAACGCAGTCAAATTCAAGCCGGGACAGGTGTACAACCAAAAAAAGTACGACGAAACTCTGTTTAAATTTCACGAACTTTACCAGGACCAGGGGTACTGGTACGCGCAGATCGATGAGAACACGCACGCCCGAGGGGATACCATCGATTTCAGCTGGGCAATCACCGAGAACAATCCCGTCTATGTCCGGCTGATAAACATCAGGGGAAATACCAAGACCAAGGAAAAGGTAATCCGCCGGGAACTCTGGATAAAGCCCGATACTATATTTAAACGCTCTTTGCTGGCCAGGTCGTTGCGGGAAGTGATGATATTGAACTTCTTCGCCAACGCCGTCCCCGAATGGGACGTTTTGCCCAACGGTGATATCGATCTTAGGATAGTGGTCGAGGAAAAACCAACCGGGCAGTTTTCGGTGGGAGCCGGCTATTCCGCCCGCGACAAGCTCATCGCCACCGTGGGATTGGGTGTTCCCAATCTATTCGGAACGGGACAGACCGCTACCATGAACGTCGATTTCGGCAAAAACAGGAATACTTTCGATTTCAGCTATATGGAACCCTGGCTGTTCGATACCCCGACTTCGGTTTCCGGGAATTTCTACCTGCAGGAACGCAAATGGTACGACTGGTTCA
>CAZDAH010000039.1:10598-11581 GCA_964503405.1 uncultured Ignavibacteria bacterium | reverse complement strand
TACGGGGGAAGTGTTCAGGTAGGACGCCGGCTCCGCTGGCCCGATAACTATTTCCGGTCTTTCTGGGGATATCGCCTCGAAGAGGTAAATTACATCGATATCAGCCAGGAGTATAAAGACGACAACGTGAATAATCCCTATTCGGTGGACAAACAAAACTGGCCCCTTACAACATCGTCAGCCAGCATGACCGTCATCAGGGATTCCCGGGATTTGCCCCAATTCCCTACGTCGGGCTCGGTTTATTCCGGACGCTGGGAGCTTGGCGGGACGATTCTGGGGGGAGATTGGAATTTCTATAAGCAGACATATAGCGGCGAATATTATAAAAAAGTGATCTGGAGAGCAGTCGCCATGATCAAGGCAAAATACGGCGAGATCGGGGGGATTTACCATGGCGAGAACGATATTCCCTACGGCGAGCGCTTCGCTCCGGGCGGCGTAGATCCCGACGGCGTAATCAGGGGTTACGACGACGGCAGGGTCGGGCCGTACGACGAAAACGGAGCGTATTTGAGGGGCCGTTTCGAGCTGATATACAACCTGGAATTCTCCATCTCAATTTCAGATCAACAATTTTATATCCTGCTGTTCGCGGACGCCGGCAACGCTTATTCCACGTTTGATGATATTACGCCGTTCAAGGGATATTACCGGTCGGTCGGGCCCGGATTCAGGATCGTGGTTCCCATGATCGGAATAATGGGATTCGACTTCGGATACCCGTTCGACGGCTACGACAAAGGAAAATGGAGCACCCATTTCCAGATCGGAAGAGGATTTTGACCACTTGAAATCAAATCGGAAAATTTCAGGAGATAGCTTATGAAATGGTTTGTCATTGGAGTCAGCTTTATCATACTGAGCGCGGGGCAGGTATTTGCTCAGGGAAGGACTGGCTATGTCAATTCGCAGCGTATTTTCGCCGAATCGCCCGAGTTTCAGGAAGCTCAGGCCCGATTCGACAAGGAAGTCGCTGACTG
>CAZDAH010000039.1:4156-10588 GCA_964503405.1 uncultured Ignavibacteria bacterium | reverse complement strand
GCTGATGAAATGAATAAGGAAATGGACAGCATCAAGACCGAGCAGGCCAAAAATTCGCTTATCTGGTCCGGGGCCAAGAGACAGGAAGTGGAAAGCCTGATCAAAGCTAAAGAGGATTCACTGAATCAATATCTGAGCAGCACCTTCGGACCCAACGGTAAAGCCGAAAGCAGGATGGCCGAGCTTTCTCGACCTATCGAGGAACGGATAATCGGTATCATACGAAGTGTGGCCATCGAAAAAGATTTTGACGTGGTTCTGGACGCCGCCACGGTGAGCATCGCTTTTGCCAAGGAAAGCCTCGACCTGACCGACGACGTGCTGGCGGAGATGGCCAAAGAGAAATAGATGCCGTTCTCTCTCGGTGAAATAGCCTCGAAAATCGGGGCCGAGTTGAGAGGCGATCCCGATCTTGTCATAAACGCCCCTGCCGCCATCGAGAGCGCGGAGAGCGGCGATATCACCTTCATTGCCAACCGCAAATTCGGCAAGTTTTTGAAAACAACCCAAGCGTCAGCGGTTATTGTCTATCCCGGTTTGGAAAAAGAGGGGGAGGGTCGTTCCCTCATTCTTGCCAGGGATCCGTATCTCGCTTTTGCTCAGGTCATGATGCTTTTCTACAGATTATACCCACCGTTCAGGCCCGGCATTGAGAAAACGGCTATTATTCCCGCCGACGTTTCCGTTCCCGGATCGTCGGATATCGGACATTACGCGGTGTTGTCGTCGGGCGCGACGATAGGCGAGAACTCTGCAGTGTTCGCCGGAGCGTTTGTCGGAGAGAATACGTCCATTGGCGAAAACTGCCGGATTTTCCAAAATGTTACCATCCGCGAAAACGTGAAAATCGGCAATAATGTTGCGATTTACCCCAACGTAGTGATCGGTTCTGACGGGTTCGGGTATGCTTGGGACGGCTCAAGGCATGTAAAAATCCCCCAAGCGGGCACCGTGATAATCGAAGACGACGTGGAGATCGGAGCGGGCACGACAATCGATAGGGCCACTTTGGGGGCCACGATTATTGGCCGCGGAACCATCATCGATAATCTCGTGCAGATCGCTCATAATTGCATAATTGGGCCGGGCTCCGTGCTCTGCGCGCAGGTCGGGCTGGCAGGTTCCACGGAGTTGGGGAGCAGAGTCACTCTGGCCGGGCAGGTCGGGCTGGCCGGCCATTTGAAAATCGGAGAAAACTCGGTGGTGGAAGCCCAATCGGGGGTTCCTTCCGATCTCGACGCCAATTCAATTGTTTTCGGAACTCCGGCCAGGGAAGTCTATTTGGCCCATAAGATTGAAGCCATTCTCAATCGCCTTCCCGATTACGTAAAGAGAATAAAAAAATTGGAGTCATATTTTCAAAAGGACGGGTGATTCTCAGGACGGGAACCCGGTGAACCGAGAACTCGTTAAAGATCACCGTAACTTTGAAAACCGAAAAGGAGCAGCGATGTCGAATGTTTTGGAAGTAAATGAGCAGAATTTCGATACGGAGGTCAGCAAATCTGAAGTCCCGGTTTTGATCGATTTCTGGGCGGCCTGGTGCGGGCCGTGCCGGATGATAGCCCCGTTCGTGGAGGAGGCCTCCACCGCCTATGCCGGCAAACTGAAGGTCGGTAAAGTCGACGTTGACAACAACCAGAGAATAGCTTCCCAATACTCCATCATGTCCATTCCCGCTTTGATGTTTTTCAAGAACGGCGAGGTCGTGGATCAGATAATCGGGGCGGTTCCGAAAAAAACGCTCTTCGATAAAATCGATAATGTCCTCGGGTCATGAACGGCGAGTTTCAGAAAACGGAAACAGTAATGAAGATTCTCCGGAATTACAGGACAATTGCCGGGGTGGGGATAGCCGATAAGGAGGACCGACCGAGTTTCAGGGGCGCGTCGTACCTGCAGAGCCAGGGTTACCGTATCGTGCCGGTGAATCCCAGGATCTCGACTGTGCTCGGAGAAGATGCCTACCCCGATCTGCGGTCCATCCCTTTCGAAATCGATGTTGTGGATATTTTTCGCCGAAGCGAGGATGTTCCTCCTATCGTAGATTCGGCTATCGAGATAGGGGCCAGGGCGGTATGGATGCAGGAGGGCGTTATCAGCCCGGAATCGGCCGGGAAAGCGCGCGAAAATGGCCTCGACGCAGTTATGGACCTTTGCATGCTGAAGGAGCATCGGAAAATTGCCATCTAAAGTAGTTGCGAATTTGGCCGTCGACCCCGCGCTGGTCGCTCTGGAATCGGGCTGTTCCGCAAATAGAGAAGGCGATTGCGGAGGCTGGCGCGAGGTAACCGCGCGGGATACCCTGGCAATACTCGACTCCGAGGATTCTCCGGCTGTCGCCAACGTGCATATCCCGCAAGAATTCATTTATAGGCCGGCGGATATCCCCGGAACGAGACCGATACCTGTGCAGTCTATAGCCAATTAAAAGAGCGGGGCATCCTGTTTGTCTGCCGTTCCGGAGATCGATCCGGGTTTGCGAGCCGGAAGCTGATTACAGCCCGATTCGAAAGGGTCGATGATCTCCAGGACGATTTGATAGGCTGTAACGAAAACGGCGGATCTATCGAGGGGCTGGAACAACAGGATACGTCTGATAACGGTTTAATTTCGGGGGATTCGATTCGCAGAGATTGATCCCTCCGTTTTTATTCTCGCGATTTTTTTCCCGTGATAGGGAATAAAGATGTCCCCGGCCGGGATAATCTCTTGAAACTTGGAATGAGATGACCTATATTTGACTTCGCTGGAACGTATATAAGGTAGACGATGAAGATACGGGAACCATACAAGAGAATACCGAAGGTGGTCGAGGCTACTATCAAGTGGAACGGACGAATGGGTTTCACTTGCCATTCGGGTTCGGGCCACGAATTGACTTGCGACGCCTCCGATTTGCACGGCGGCGACGATTCCGGGGCAAGACCGATGGAGCTCCTGCTCTTATCGCTTTCCAGCTGCACCGGGATGGACGTTGCCACCTTTCTGCGGAAAAAAAAGCGCGATTTGGCCGATCTGAAGGTCACCGCACACGGAGAGAGGTCGGCGACGCACCCCCATGTTTTCGTGAATATTACCCTGGAATATAGCCTCACAGGAGCCGACCTCACTGACGACGATATCAGGTGTGCCGTTGATCTCTCTTTGCGAAAATATTGTTCGGTTGCCGGGATGCTATCCAGGGTATGCAAAATAAACTATCACTGGAAAATAATCAGAAAGCCGGGAGGATCGTCAAAGTGAACTATTACCGGCCTTTCTCTAGCGGAATCTTTCCTCCAGCCATAAAATGGTTGATGATCATCAACGTGGCCGCGTTTTTGGGCCCGCGGGTTTTTTATGTGATTGGCGACATGCTGCATTCCGTTTTCGGCCTTGTTCCGGCTTATGTTGTCGGGAATCTCTTTATCTGGCAACCGGTTACCTATATGTTCCTGCATGGCGGCACATGGCATATCTTTATGAACATGTTCATCCTCTGGATGTTCGGGTCTGAATTGGAGAGATCATGGGGTACAAGGGAATTTCTGAAATTCTATTTTATTTCCGGTGTCGGAGCCGGCCTGGTCAATCTCCTTTTCGGCGTATTTAATCCGGCCACGAGCCACATTCCCGTGATAGGAGCGTCCGGCGCGATTTACGGAATTCTTGTCGCTTACGCTATCTTGTTTCCCGAACGTTACGTCTACATATACTTTCTAATCCCCGTGAAGGTCAAATATATGGTGATTTTCCTGATCGCCATCGAGTTTCTGTCCACCTATAGGGCTGACGGCATAGCGCATTTCGCCCACCTCGGAGGAGCCCTTTTCGGATTTCTTTACCTGAAACAGAACTGGCGCTGGAAGCTTCGCAGGTGGTCACCCGTGGAAATGCTGCGCAAGTTTCGAGATGCCAAGGCCGCCCGCAAAAACCAGGAAGAACGAGAGATCATGGAAGAGGTCGACGAAATTTTGGACAAGATAAACCGTATCGGCTATGAGAATCTTACGAAACGGGAGAAGAAGATTCTGGAGAAAGCGTCGGACAAGCTGTCCGACAGCGGCTCGAAGTAAATATTAAGAATCCCTCTCCATACGCCGATTATAATTCTGAGCCCATGAATCGGAAAGCGATGAGCCAATGCCCAGCAAGAAGATAGTAATCGCCGAAACTTCCTCGACCATCAAGAGCGTGGCCGACTCGCTCTTGCGTCAGCATGGATATGACGTTGTCAGCACTTCCGA
The DNA here is from genome assembly GCA_964503405.1 of uncultured Ignavibacteria bacterium. Taxonomy (GTDB): domain Bacteria; phylum Zixibacteria; class MSB-5A5; order UBA10806; family UBA10806; genus JAZGHS01. Next base: position 6,359 of record CAZDAH010000039.1, on the reverse strand, counting down.
TGGTCTTCAGGCCTGGGAGGTAATCCAGGCGGAGCGTCCTGACCTGGTCCTCATCGGTCTGAATCTATCCGGGGTTCCGGGGTTGGAATTGTGCCGTCAAATGACGGGCGACCGCGTGGCCGGGGGAATTCCCTCGCTTCTCATTGTGGGAGCTAACGATCATGTTTCCAGGGACGAATTAGTTTTATCGGGGGCCAGGGGACATCTCAAAACGCCCTTCTCTCCCAAGGACCTGATCAAGGCGGTTAACAAGCTCATCGGGCCCGGCGACACTTCCAAAACTCAGGACGGCAGGCCAGGGAACAGCACAAAGACGTCTTATAGTTCCGAAGAACTTTCCACTACAAAGCATCTGCAGAATGATTCCGAGCAAATTCACAATATCAGCTGGGGCGATATGAATGAATCCTCCAATGTTACCGGGCAGGCCCCGGTAAAAGTCGGCAGCATCAACGCGTCGTCAGACGACCAGGAACTCGAGATTGAGAAAGATCAATTCGGACTGACGCGTGCGGATCTCCAGAATAAGTCCAAGCCCCGGTCGGAGCGGCAAAACACTTCCGACGAGGATTATGATTGGTTCGTCGGGGAAATGAAAAAAGAAGTGGAGGGAGGCGGCGAATCGACGGAGGATGTTCCCGGGCGAGATGACTTTTCGTCGCCCGCCGGAGCCGATATTTATCCCCAGGACGATATTAGTTTTGACGACCAGGATACCGGCGATAACCTTGTTATGCATGAACCCGCTGGAGGGGTCTCTGACGGCCAGGGAAGCCGTGCCGGTCAAAGCGGGGGATCCGCGTCGCCGCTCAGCGAATCGGAAATCGAGCGGATCGCTGAAAAAGTCGCCGAAAAATTGGCGGCTTCGCTGGCGGCCTCGATCGACAAGAAAACCCTGATCAAAGTCATCAAATCGACGGCTGACGATCAATAAGAAATTCCCCGGCCTTATCTCTATTTTTGATCATATTATATCGTTATGGGCGGATTTTCAGGCGTCCTCAGGAAACTTGCAACTTTCCCGTCGATCTCAAGGTTATATTCTTCGAGTGAAATGAGCCAAGGAGGTGCTTAATGAGTTTTGTCGATCTTACGGTCGGGGCGGCGCTGCTGGCAGGCTTATTGTCTTTTTTGTCGCCGTGCGTGCTGCCCCTCGTGCCGGGCTATCTGTCTTTTATTTCCGGAGTCTCCCTGGATGAATTGAAAACCGGCCGCCGTTATGATTTTCTGCTGAAAGTATTCATCAATATATTGTTTTTTATACTCGGGTTTTCGGTGGTATTCACCCTGATTTTCGTCTCGGCGTGGGGAGTCAGCAGCTGGCTGGTAGAGTACCGGGACGGATTGGGAAAGGTATTTGGCATCCTGGTCATTCTTTTCGGGCTGCACTTTATGGGTGTGATTGAATTTAAGGCCCTTAATTATGAGAAAAGGCTGCATATGTCAGGCAAACGCGCCGGCATCTTAAGCTCTTTAATAGTCGGCATAACTTTTTCACTCGGCTGGTCGCCTTGTACAGGACCCTATCTGGCCACCATTGCCGGCCTGGCCAGCGCTAAGGAAACAGTCTGGCAGGGGTTCGGGTTTTTAATTTTCTACATAATCGGGCTGGGAATTCCATTTATCATCTCGGGGTTGTTATTCAACGGCTTCGTGAGTTTCGCCGCGAAAATCAAGAGGTTTTTGAGGGTTATCGAATTCGGGGGAGGCATACTCCTGGTCCTGGTGGGAATTTTGCTCGTATTCGGGTACCTTCAGCAGGCCTATAACAATTTCATAGGGGTATTTTCCTGATTTCGCGGGGGAACCCTTGGGGGTTCTTCAGGGTTTTACATTGCAGCGCGTCGGGATGGCGGTATTTGCCGTCGAATGTCATGATGACGGGATCCCGAAGCGGGGGAGCCGAATGGATTAGATCGTCCGTAATGTTTTTCTCTTCCGCGCCGGATAGGATTTGGGCGTGGCGTCGATAACGCTCGCGGCCGGGGACAGAATTCGGTGAGCCCACAAGACCATTTCGGAGTGAACGGGAGCTACAGGGGATACGTCTTGAAAGGAAGCATCTATGGATCATCGCTCTTGTTTTTCAGGCGACGACGAACTCAATGAATTTCTCGACGGCGCGGCAAAGGAATCGCGCGAATCCGAAATCAGGAGACATCTGGGGGACTGCTCTCGATGTTTCATACGCTTCGAAGTGGCC
>CAZDAH010000039.1:2887-4146 GCA_964503405.1 uncultured Ignavibacteria bacterium | reverse complement strand
AAGAGTTGTTGAGCCTCTCGAAATCCGAGGTCATATCTCCGTCGTGGCTCAAAACAAGTATTCTAAATTCCCTTGGCGACGCCTCAAAAACGGCGCCCGGCGGATTCTGGGAATACCTTACGGGGTTATTCAGATTCAGGCCGGCTCTTCCCGTGGCGATAGTGTCTGCGCTGGTTATCGTATTATTAGGGTCACTCTTCTATGAGACCGGGCAACCCGGCACCATGCCCTTGGTGACGGCCATGGTGCATGAGCATTATGAGTACCTCGACGGACCTGGCGAGAATGGTTTCATGAGCAATAATCCGGACGAGATCACCGGGTGGATGGCGGCCAACGCCGGAATCGCCTTGTCGATATCGTCGGATCGCGGTCTGCCCGCCCCCAACAGCGCCTGCGTTTTAAAAGAGCATGGTGAGACGGTCGGATATGTGGGTTTTGATTATCAGAATCAGAAGGTGTCGCTTTTCATGATAAAGGAATGCGTCGATGGACTATTCGGCCCCCGCAAGATGAAGCTCAATGAAATCGAGGCTTATTGCGGGAAGTGCACTGGAATGAACTATGTCCTCTGGAAGACGGCCGAATTCGTATGTGTCCTCGTGGGGGATCTGCCCGAAGAATCGCTTATAGATCTGGCCGGTAAGATGATCTGAGTTCGGCCCAACGAGCGCGTCCTTTTCGGATTAGTCATTCGAATTCCCATAGTCGATTTCCGAACCCAGTTCTTCCCTGATAGAATCGAAACGCCGTTAATTTTGAATATGCTTGCAATCCTCGTTTGAGAACTTATCTTATTGATCCGATGGCGGGCTTGATAATACTGAAATACTATCGGTCGATCGATAAGATATGAACGAGAGCAACGTCATTTGCGTATTTGCCAGCTACCCCACCCCGGGAAAAGTCGGGGAGGGTTTGGATAAGTATCTCGGGAATAAGCAGGCTTCCTTTCTGGCCCGCGCCTTTCTTCTGGATACTATCTCGACCTGTCTCAAAGTCCCCCGATCGGAGATTTATATTGCTCATCATCCCGCGATTGCCAGGGCGGAATTCGAAGATGTACTTTACCTGTTCGCCGCTGAAGAAAGAAACAAGAAAATTGCCAAGCTTGCGGAATCGATAAATTTTATTCCTCAGGCGGAGGGCGATGTCGGGCAGAGGCTGCTGAATACGTCCAGGTATATCTTCGAGAACGGGGCGGGCAAAGCGATATTCGTCGGTTCCGACAGCCCCCTGCTCCAATCGCTTGTTCTAAG
>CAZDAH010000039.1:1700-2877 GCA_964503405.1 uncultured Ignavibacteria bacterium | reverse complement strand
AGAGCCACTTTCAGACTCCTTTCGGACCACCAGGTGGTCTTGGGTCCCACGTTCGAGGGCGCCTATTATTTGATAGGGATGAAAGAGCATTACCCGGAGCTTTTCCGGGAGATTGATTGGAACGGCAGCGGAGTCTACAGGGAGACCGTAGCCAGGTTATCAGGAAACGGACTGAAATGGCAGGAGCTCGAGCTCTCTTACGACGTCACCGGACCGGAAGAACTCGAACAGCTTTATGCCGATATAGATAATCTTCGGCTTACCGGAGAAAACGAAATAGCCTATCACACGGAAAAATGTCTTCAAAATCTGGAAAAATAGAACAGAAACCGGTGGTAACTCCCATCTACCAATCGAGCACTTTCGAGTTTGCGGATACGGGCTCGATTGTCCGATTCCAAAAAGGCAGGAAAGGGTATATGTATACCCGTTACGGCAATCCGACCGTCGATTCAGTCGAAAGCCGGCTGGCTGCTCTCGACAAAGCGGAGTCATCGCTGCTATTCTCTTCCGGGATGGCTGCCATCAGCTGCGCCTGTTTCACCCTGCTTAGACCGGGTGACGAAATAGCGTCGTCGTCGCCGATATACGGCGGAACGGCTAAACTATTCGATAGTTTCCTGAGCGAATTCGGCGTAAAAACCAGGTATTTCCCGGCCGACGACATCGCGAGAATGGGCAGAGCGATCTCATCGAAGACCAGGTTGGTTTACCTTGAGTCTCCCACCAACCCCAATCTACGCCTCATAGATTTGCCCGCCGCGGTCTTGGTCGCGAAGGCAAAGCGACTTTTCACGCTGATCGATTCGACTTTCGCCACGCCGATAAATCAGCGTCCACTGCAGTTTGGGATAGATTCCGTATTGCATTCGGCCACCAAATACCTGAGCGGTCATTCCGATATTATGGGAGGTGTTCTCTCCGGGCGAGAATCGTTCATTGGCCGGGCGCGCGAGTCTCGAACGACTCTGGGCAGCTGTATAGACCCGCACCAGGCTTTTCTTCTTGAAAGAGGTCTCAAGACGTTGGGAATTCGCATGGAAAGACATAACCGCAACGCCGCCGAAATCGCCGTGTTTCTCAGCAAAGCTCCGGGCGTCAAGCGCGTGATCTATCCCGGGTCGAACGATCATCCGCAGCATAAGTTGGCCGTGTCCCAGTTTAGGGGATTCGGCGG
>CAZDAH010000039.1:0-1690 GCA_964503405.1 uncultured Ignavibacteria bacterium | reverse complement strand
ATAGTCAGTCTCGACATAGGTTCCGCCTCGCGGGCGGCAAGGTTTGTCGATTCGCTGAGAGTGGTCAAGAACGCGGCCAGCCTGGGAGGGACCGAATCTTTAGTATCAATACCGGTTCTGACATCGCATTACGGTATCCCCGGAAAGAAGCTTCAAGAACTGGGGATTACTCCCGGTTTGATACGGCTTTCAATCGGGCTGGAGGATAGTCGGGAATTAATTAAGGATATCGGCCGGGCTTTGAAACGTTCCATCAAATGAAGCCCTCCTTGCGCCCGTAACCTCCGGGTTAAAAGCGAATAGTTTATTGCCGATATAGAAAGGGGGTGGTGCGATTAATCGATCATCCTTGGTTATGCTATTGCGCTAACTGTACTTAAGCGCGGAAGATTTCGTAAACGTTTACCGGGTAATTCGGTGTAAAGGGCTTGCAACCATGAGTTTTGCCGCTTCAAAGACGACGGCCGTTGAAAGAATCTCGATATCCAATTACAAAGTGACGGAACTGATCGGTTCGGGAGGGATGGCCAATATTTTCAAGGCTATCCAGCTATCCCTGGATCGCCCGGTGGCCCTTAAGGTAATGCACCAGCATCTTTCCATGAACGAGGGATTCGTCGCCAGATTCGAAAAAGAGGCGAAGCAGGCCGCCCAGTTGAATCATGAAAATATAGTCTCCATCATCGATTATGGTCATGAAAACGGCGATTACTATATCGCCATGGAGTACATCGACGGCAAAAACCTCAAACAGCTCCTTGAAAAACAGAACAGGCTGCCGCTCGAGATATGCCTGCTGATCGGACATCAGGTCGCCGAGGGGCTCAAATACGCGCATGCCCAGAACCTGGTGCACCGGGATATAAAACCGGCGAATATCATACTCTCCAATGACGGCCGGGTCATGATCACCGATTTTGGTATTGCCAAGGGGGACGATGATCTTTCCATAACGGCAACCGGACAGATGATCGGTTCGCCCGCTTATATGTCGCCGGAACAGGCGGCCGGGCGTCCGATAGACCACCGTTCGGACCTCTTCAGCCTCGGAATCATAATGTACGAGATGATAGCCGGGGAGAAACCCTTCAAGGGAGAAACATACCAGGAAATGGTCGCTTCGATAATGTCTCAATACCCGGAACCGTTGAAAAAGCACAGGGTGGATGTCAACGAGGACATAAGCCGGATAATCGAGAAAGCGATTATAAAAGACAAGGATTCCAGGTTCCAGAGCGCCGACGAATTATCCGACGCGATTTACGCGCAGTTTGAACGCTTCAAGATCCCCCCGCCGAGAAAGCTGATAGCGAGTTTCCTCATCAATCCCGGCAGGATGACCGAGAAGCTCAGGATGGAGAAGATCTCAAACCATATGGAATCGGCCCTCTACTTCATGACCCAGGGGGAGAGCCGTCTGATGGACGCCAGGCGGGAATTCGAGGACGTGCTCAGATTCGACAAGAATAATAAGTCGGCGAAAAAATACCTGGCGAAACTCGAGAATCATATTACAGATCACGGCGCCATAGTTTCGTCCGGGAAGCTGAGGAAATATAATAAAATTATCGGAATCGCGACAGCTATTGCGGTAATTATCGCCGTTATCCTGGTCATCTGGCTGATCCCCGGCGAGAGATCCGCCGGGCAAAAGGGCGACGGCAGCGAGCAATCCGGGGCCGCGACCTCC
>CAZDAH010000038.1:23537-24308 GCA_964503405.1 uncultured Ignavibacteria bacterium | reverse complement strand
GCGATTGATCAATCAGTCGCCACGCCCCCCCGTTTCACCCCGTTCCAGCATCGCCTCCGATTTCGGATAGTTGTTGATACGGCCGATTCAACACGCCGATAAGAGAATATCGAGCGAAAACTCAAATAAGGAGGGCGTTATGGAAACACAGCCTCAATTCGAATGGGGATTATTGCTCATTATTCTTGCCGCCTACGCGTACATCGCGTTCAGCATCCAGACGATCGCCAACAAGACCAACACCGCCAACGCTTGGATGGCCTGGATACCGATCCTCAATATCTGGCTGCTCTGCGAAATCGGTGGACGTCCGGGCTGGTGGGTGGTACTCATGTTCATCCCGCTGGTCAATATCGTGATCGCCACCATGATCTGGGGCGCCGTCTCCGAGGCCCGCGGCAAGGCCTCCTGGCTGGGGATATTCATCCTTCTGCCCATCCTCAACCTGTTTCTGCCGGGCTATCTCGCTTTCTCCGAATAAGTTAGCGTCTATAAGGGGTAATAAGAATGCCGGGCCGCCAAACCGACCCGGCTGATCCCCCTGCTACTTTCGTAGCTACCTGATTTCTTTGTGAAGGGGGCACTGCAACTCCATAAACACCGCAACTTTTTGCATTGTTCCGTCCACCAATCCGGCACCTGTTCATTATTATCGGATCTCGAAACGCGATTATCAGCTGTCACGCTAAAAACCGTCGGCCTCTCGACCATATTGGCCGCTTTTCCATTTGCCTTGACCGCGGATGCCGGCTGGGATATAGTGATATGTCG
>CAZDAH010000038.1:22996-23527 GCA_964503405.1 uncultured Ignavibacteria bacterium | reverse complement strand
ATCCATACGGATCCGTACGGACCTCTCGACCTACGACTTGCGGTCAAAATGCGGGCGTAATTCAGCGGTAGAATGCCAGCTTCCCAAGCTGGACGTCGAGGGTTCGAGCCCCTTCGCCCGCTAAGTTTTGCTCTACCAGCTATAGGATAAAGCAGACTCCATAATAAAGGCGGGCGGGGTTTAACCTCGTCCGCCCTCTCACTTCGAAAATCAAATAATCTATCGCTAATTCAGCATATATTCGCTGCAGGAGCCGGGACCGATAACGCCCTCGTTGTAATCCTCAAGCGTCCCCTTCCAGTAGCTGACCATTTGTCTTTCTTCCTGCGACAACTCGCCCCAGGCCCCGAAATCATGGCTGGCGAGGAAAGCGTCTACCTCGGTCACCAGTTCAGCGATATCCTCGTCGCTGGCCCCGTTGGCCTGGTTGCCAGCGCTGTCCACGCTCACCCGTTCGGTGGTGCCCGTCTGGCGGTCGTGGACGAAGACGTCCCGGTAGCCGTTGGTGTCCCCGGGGACCAGGTTGCTGGC
>CAZDAH010000038.1:20401-22986 GCA_964503405.1 uncultured Ignavibacteria bacterium | reverse complement strand
ATATCCTCGTCGCTGGCCCCGTTGGCGATATTGAGCTTGGCGGTCAGGAAATGAGAGTAAAGCTTGGTGATACCATTCGACGGGTCTCCGTAGGAATGCTGGCCAAGTATCGCGTAGGCCGTTTCGGCGGTCTCCACGTTGAGCGAGAATTCGCCCCCCTCGTTGCCCAACCAAATGGGCAGAAGCTCCGTGACCAGATCGTCCTGCGGGCCGAAACCGCAATGATTCTTCCAGAAACCTTTGCCGTAGGTGCAGCCCTCAGTCTCAGTCGCGAATAATCCGGCGTCCCAGGAGAGATTTTCGGTATCCGGCTCCAGGGCAAAACACTCTGTTGCCCCGGTTTCGGGATTGGGATCGCTGTCCGCGGCGTCATCGTCGCCCTGGTTTTGAGGAGAGAATTGGTAGCCGTCGGGAGCTTCGAATCCGAGGAGATATTCCCCGCTTTCGAGGCCGTCGAACAGGTATTGTCCTTCCTCGCCGGTCGTAGCGGATTGCAGCAGATTCTCTTCGCAGTCATACAGATTTACGGTGACCCCGGCGATTCCGCCTTCGCCGTCGTCCTGGATACCGTTCATGTTCTGGTCATGCCAGACGAAATCTCCGATCGCCCCCAATTGAACGCTGAAACCCGAGCGGGCGTTGGATCGAGAGGAATCGGTATCGGACATCACCGAACCGTCCTGACAACCGAAGATGGCCAGTGAAACCGGCATCAATAGCCCGATAAGAATCGACAGGTTTTTCATTTTCACCTCTTTTTTATCAGTTTCATCCACGACGACAGAAGCCGTCAGCGAAGCTATACTATTATTATATTAAATCCCGGTAAATTGCAAGCAGAATCTCGCCAAACCGGCGATGACCTTCCCCACCACTTTTCGGGGATTTGCATCCCAAAATGATTCTTGACAATCAGGCCGCGTGTGGCTTACTTTATAGTCGTAACGTGCGCAATTGCTTCGGTTTCAATTCACTGACAACAAAAAGCAGAGGTTGAGATGAAAAAATCTGTCCATATCCGGAAAAGTGTTTTTCCGCTTTGCGTAATCATGGCCTTTTCGATTCTCATTGAATCAGTTACCGGCGCTCCGCTCAGGCCGCGCATCATCCCGGAGAAACCGGCTCAGACGATTCTTGACGACAAACACGACCGCGGAAACATCAGCGTGAAGTTCAACGACGATCTCGATATCGCTTTGGGAGCTGCCGGGTTACCCGTCGATCGGGCCGGGTTGGCTTTGATGGCCCCTCAGGCAATTGAGCTTTTTGTGACTATCAGTCGGGAGGGAGGCAGCTGGTTTCGAGCCACCGGCGCCGATGAGGCGACTATCGACGGCCTGCGATCGGCCGCGGCCCGTAAACTGAATCGCGAGATCTCGGATTTGAACAATTATTTCGTGCTGTCGGTCCCCGATCAAATTGACGCGGCCGACTGGATAAACCGGCTCAATCAATTAGCAGATATCGAAATCGCCCGTCCCATGCATCTGCCCCCGCCGCTTCCTCTGCCGGGCAATTTCCGGCCTCAGCAGGGCTATCTTAACCCCGCAGTTGCCGGCATCGACGCTGAATGGGCCTGGTCCCTGCCCGGGGGCACGGGCGGCAATGTCACCATCTGCGACGTGGAACTGAACTGGTACGATTTTCACAACGATCTTCCCGATTTCCCATGGTTGATTCCGCCGGGTTATACGTGGGGGAATTGGGGATACGATACCAATCACGGCACCGCGGTACTGGGAGAGATGGTCAGTATCAATAACGGCTGGGGCACTACCGGCGCGGCGCATGGCGCGTCGGCGGCGGTGGCGCCCACTTATCTGAATAACGCCTGGGTTCCTTACGTCGCGATTGAGTACATAACCACCCAGCTAACGCAGGGCGACGTTATCCTCATAGAACTGCAGACATGGGGCCCTACGGGCAATGTCGTCCCCATCGAATGGGAATTGCCCAACTATGAGTCAATAGTAGCGGCCGTGGCCAGCGGAATTCATGTCGTTTCGGCCGCCGGCAACGGCTCTATGAATCTCGACGATGCGGTTTTCAACCAGGGGCACGCGCCGTTCCGGCCGGAGAACAACTCCGGCGCGGTCATGGTCGGCGGGGGAGCGGCCCCAGCCGAGTTCGGCGGGTCCGACGTTCCTCGTTCCCGACTTTGGTATTCCAATTACGGCTCCCGGCTCGACGTCCAGGGATGGGGAGAAAGGGTTATGACCACCGGCTACGGAGATCATTACAGCAGCGAGGGGATGGGATATTATTATACAAGCACTTTCAGCGGAACGTCGTCGGCATCTCCGATTGTCGCCTCGGCCGCGGGCATATATGAAAGCGTGAAGGAAGCTCTAACCGGTTCCCCTGTGGATCCCGCAATATTGCGAGAGGCCTTGAGAAGCACCGGCACCCCCCAGCAATCCGGGACATATCCGCTGAGCCAGCGAATAGGCCCGTTGCCCAATCTGCGCGCCGCGCTCGAGCAAACCGCAGAAATCCCCACGCTCTCGCAATGGGGTATTCTGATCATGGGGCTGTCGCTTTTGGCGATCGGCACGGTGGCCTTGATCAGACGGCGCGATGGTCTC
>CAZDAH010000038.1:14966-20391 GCA_964503405.1 uncultured Ignavibacteria bacterium | reverse complement strand
CATCGGTCATGATGAATAAGCGGGACGAGTCGGTTTTTCCCGCCTGAACAGAATCAGGCCGTAATCTGTGCTGCGAGCGGTGTCCTTCCAGCGAGGGCTTTCTAAATAAAGTAAAATCCGAATTTTGTCAGGATGTTCGCTTTTCAACTTCGTATTAAAGCAGGTTGGAGGTACAATGAGTGGCCGTGTGTTCATGTTTTCCGCTGTATTATCCCTGTTGAATTTCCCGATTCTGATCCACTCGGCGCGATCCCAGTGCGGCCCCGGCGAGCATTGGGTTGATAACTGCGTCGAGGGGCAGGAGACGTGGCAAAATATCTACATGGAAGTGCACGTCGATATAACCGGCGACTGCGAGGCCGACGGCGCAATTCAATTGAGCGGATGGGCTTCAGTCCATCACTCCAATCCATCGGATGACTCGCAGAACTATCCGGGAACGCGTCCTGTGGACGGCCATCTCGACGTAATCGACACGGAGATGCTCTCCCTGGATCTCGTCGGTTTACAAGGTTCGGTAATTGCCGGCGCGGGACGCGGCCAGGACAACAACCTGGCGCCGTCCTTGGGGGTGATGGCCGAGCAATTCGATAATTTCAATGTTGACAGCTTCTTCGACGTTTTCTGCGAAGCTAATGTCAACGGCATGTATCTGTACAACCAGTCTGCGGCCCGGCTTTCCGCCTCCATCAGCCAGATTCCCCCGTACGGATCGACCTATACATTCAGCGAATGTCTCCCCGCCTATACTTCGCCGATTCCCGGCGAAGGAACCCTTGCCGGTTTCATTACCCATGTGACCATGACTGTGCAGGAACAAGCGCCAATACCCACACTTTCTCAATGGGGAATGATCCTGATGACGCTTTTATTCATGGCCTTCGGTACAGTTGCCGTTGTCAGACGGCGCCGAGCAGTCTCGGGAGAGATCAAGGGATAGTCCGATACTCTTTACAATAACAGACCCCGCGTGCGATTCTTTGGGAGTTTGCGGGAAATTCGCTGTTTGATTTCGCCATCGATTCAAATTTCTCTTGCATATTCCGGGCAATATCCCTTAATATTATCTTTGTCCCGCCGTTGCAGGCAGGGACAAGGGCTTCGATAAGCCGCAAGGTATTTGGTCTCTAAAATACACAATTGGATTGGGCGGGAGTTGAACATGAAAAAAATAATTTTCATAACATTGGCAATGACCTGCCTTTCGAATCTGTCCCGAGCCCAGAATGGCACCATAGTTTTCGGGCCTCTCGTGGGGGATTCGGCCGGTGTAATGGTGGTCGAGAATAACCAGGAGCTGACCGTTCCGGTATGGGTGCGCACGTCGCCCGGTATCAACATAGTCGGGATTCACTGGCCGCTGGCTTCCAAGAACACCTACTTCGCCTCCCGCGACGGGATAAACTTCGATTTTCTGCCGTTTGTCGGCCAGGAGCCGGGCGATTCCTCCTGGCAATCGATTACGGTTCTGCCCCCTAATCCTTTTGGCGACGAATACTTCAATCAGGGAATGCTGGGAATTAAGGATTTTCCCAGAACTCCTTACCCCGGCGACGGATTGGCCACGGAGGGCGAATGGTGGCAGGTGGCCGAGTATTTCGTCACTCTGACCGGAAGCAATCCCACGGACACCCTTTTCTGCGATGCGTTTGCGGCCGGATTTCAGCAGGATAACGGCGGATTCGTTTGGGCCGATTTCGCGCTGGGAGAATTGCCTCCCAGCAGTTTCCAATATAAGTTCGCGTGTCTCAGGTTCGCCAGCAACGTCGATCCCGTATGGTGCCCGGTGGAAACCGAATTCTGCGGCGATATAGGCGCTACCCTGTGTATAAATCTCTGCGGCAGCGACGAGAACCTCGGCGACGCTCTGCACATTACCCAGATACAGGGGGGAGGCACATATACCGAGAATACCGGCGGCCCGGGCGGTTACACGGCGGGAACATGGTGCGGCAGGCTGCCCGAGGGAAGCCACGTCCTCGTGTTCGAGCTCAACGATAATTTTGGGGGAGTGGTCCCTCTTGAGTTGACGATTAATATGCGTGAAGTGACCATGGACATTCAGTGCGTCCAGAGTTTCCCCGGCGGATCAGCGACAATACCCATAACCCTGAGCACCTGCGAATTCAGAATGGGAGGGATGGAACTTCTGATCGGATGGAATATCAACTACCTGACACTCCACCAGATTGTCCCCACCGGGCGAATAGATGACGGCAATGAGTACTGGAACGTCAATTCTGAAATTCCCTGCGATAATTGCCCTGGAATACGCGGCGCCAGAATAGTCTGGATCGCCGATATCAGCAACGGCGTCTTCAATCCCCCGGCCTACGCGGGCGACGATCCGGTGCTGCTGGTTACATTCGACATCGACGAAAGCGTGGAGATCGGACAGGAGATCCCGGTGGAATTCTACAACCGCGATTTTTCCAGCAACACCGTATCCGATTCCACCGGATTCAACTGGTTCCGCCCCGAACTTTCCCACGGCTGTGTGCAGATCATCGATCCGGAAGGCTACAAGGGCGATCCCAATATGAACGGCATGTTTTACGAGGTCGGCGACGCTCTTCTTGTCGTACGATATCTCATCTATGGAAGCGTCGTATGGATTGAAAACGGCACCACCGACGATGCCGTCCAGGCGATATCGGCCGATCTGAACAATAACAACATGGTCGACGTTCCCGATCTGATTAGATTCATCAATATCATCAACGGCCGTATCGAACCGCCGAAGCTCGATCCAGTCGCGGGCATTGCTGAAATCGTGATCGAAGAAAACGACGATGTCGTCAATATCGAGATGGTTTCCCCGCTCGACGTCGGCGGCGTGCTGCTGGAAATCGATCATACCGGAATGGATATCGGCGGGCCGAGCGCGCACGATATGGATATGGCATTCAGAGACCAGGAAGGCAAACTTCGTGTGCTAATCTACTCCATGGACGGCAACACAATTCCCCCGGGCAATTCTACCATTCTGAGCATTCCCGTGATATCAAATAACGGCGGCAGCTTGTCGATCACAGAAGTCTCATCGGCCGACCTTTACGGCAGGACGCTGGAGACGGCGGTCTCGGCGGCTTCGCCGCTGCCCGCCAGGTACGATGTTCTGCCCAACTATCCCAATCCGTTCAACGCGATGACCGTGATAGGCCTGGCTCTTCCCCAGGCGTCGCATGTTAAGGTGGAGGTATTCGATCTGCTCGGACGGTCCGTCGGAATCCTTTTCGACGATAACCTTCCCGCCGGCCGTCATGACGTCACCTGGGATGCCTCCTCGCAAACGTCGGGCGTATATTTTTACAGGGTCCTGGCCGGGGAATTCAGGCAGACCCGGAAAATGTTGTTGATAAAGTAGTCGTTTGTGATTGTCCGTTAAAGCCTCGTCAATTGCCCCGACCGACACTAATTCCCACGGTGCCGTCCGGTCGTCCGACCGAAAGTTCTTTTTCATGTTAATAAGAGTATCAGGAAAATTATTTTGAAAGCGCCGTTTTATGGCCGGGTTTGATCTGCTTGTCTTGACCTTCCCCTATTTTACGGCCCCGACATGTTTTCTTCCGTACTTTGTTATCATTTATAAATAACTCTATATTCAGCTAATTTTTTCAGCTATAATAACGATAATTATTATGTCAGCTTTATTTCCGCATAATCGAGTGAAATTCGCGAAGGGGAGCGAAGCCTCCGAGGGAGGTTGAAAAGATGACTGAAGATCGAAGCTCGCGAAACGAGGGAGTGGATACCCGATCAGCCGGGGCGACGAAATCCATCGAATCGCCCGACCGTAAGGTGTCTCACGGGGGTTCGCGGGAGATACTCGCCGGCACCCTCGACAGTATGATGGTGGGATGCCAGATTATCGGATTCGACTGGCGTTATTTGTATGTCAACAACGCCGCCGCCGAGCAGGGCAAATCCGCCGTGGGGCAGCTCATGGGAAGAACCATGATGGATTGTTACCCGGGGATTGATCGATCCGATCTCTTCCAGACTTTAATACAGGTGATGGAAGAACGCATCCCGCGAACGATGGAAAATGAATTTACATTCCCCGACGGAGGCGTGGGCTGGTTTCAACTCAGTATCCAGCCGGTGCCCGAGGGAATCGTTATTCTCTCTCTGGATATCACCGAGAAAAAGAGAGCCGAGCGAATGCAGGTTCGCCTTGTCAGCGCCCTCGAACAGACGGCGGAGAGTATCGTCATCACCGATACTTCAGGCGTGATCGAGTACGTCAATTCCGCGTTCGAGAATATGACCGGTTATTCCAGAGAGGACCTGATCGGGAAAAACAACGAGATGCTCAGAAGCGACAGGCATCCAAAGCGCTTTTACGCTGAAATCCTGGCGATCCTTAGAAAGGGTCAGGCATGGTCGGGCAGGCTTACCTCCAGAAAAAAAGACGGCAGCCTTTTCGAGGAAGAGGCGGTAATATCACCCGTATTCGACAGGAAAGGGAATATAGTCAATTATGTGGCTTCGCGGCGCGATATAACCGAACGGCTGGCCCTCGAGGAGCAGCTCCGGCAGGCTCAGAAAATGGAGGTTATCGGAAGATTGGCCGGAGGGATCTCGCATGACTTCAATAATATTCTGACGGCCATAATGGGGTATAGCGAGCTCCTTTACGCTAAACTGAAAGGCCGGGACTCGCTCCAGCAGGACGTATCCGAAATCAAGAAGGGAGCCGAGCGAGCGGCCGGGCTGACCCGCCAGCTTCTGGCCTTCAGCCGCAAGCAGGTTCTCGAAATGGGTCCGCTGAATTTGAACACCGTCGTCGTCGAAGTTGAAAAAATGCTCCGGCGGATCATCGGAGCGAATATCGAACTCGAGGTGGAGTTGGACGAAGACATCGGAATTGTCCTCGCCGATCGGGGGCAGATCGAACAGGTGATCATGAATCTCGTGGTCAACGCCGGAGACGCTATGCCGGAGGGAGGAGTTCTTTCGATAAAGACCCTGCGCGAGGATAGCGCCGGGCCATTGTCTTCCTCCGGCGCCGATAATCATCAGGGTCCCTTCACCGTCCTGGTCGTATCCGATTCGGGCACGGGGATGGATGAACAGACCAGGACCCGCATTTTCGAGCCTTTCTTCACCACGAAAGAACACGGAAAGGGGACGGGCCTGGGATTGTCCATAGTTTACGGCATCGTCCATCAATGCGGCGGCTATATCGACGTCGAAAGCGCTCCCGGAGCCGGAAGTGTCTTTAAGATTTATCTGCCCGAATGCAAATCGTTGCCGATGACCCGCAGAACCATGGCTCCCGTTAAGGGGAAAATAGTCGGATCGGAGACTATCCTGGTGGTCGAGGACGACGAAAACGTGCGCGATCTGATGCTGCGGCTTCTCTCCGACCACGGCTACACGGCTTTGGGCGCGAATGACCCCGAAGAGGCCCTGAAAGTCT
>CAZDAH010000038.1:11318-14956 GCA_964503405.1 uncultured Ignavibacteria bacterium | reverse complement strand
AGCGCAGAAAAGGGCTGATCGATTTGGTCCTGACTGATATGGTCATGCCGGGCATGAGTGGAAAAGAACTTATCCGGCGGCTGAGCAAATCCTGCCCGCAGATCAGGGTCATCTGGATGTCCGGCTACACGGATATTACATTCGACTCCACGGATGAGATGCTGGGAGCCGAATTCATGCAAAAACCGTTCAAGCCGCTCGATCTGCTAAAGAGAATCAGACAGGTTCTGGACGCCGCCCCGGTTAATCGGCAGTAGTCGTAGGGCACGACCCTTCAGCCCCGCCTTCGGCGGGGTGCCGACAGGGGAATCGGAGATCAGATCTTCCCGGGATTTGACAATCTTCTCAGCCGCAAGGGCGTCCGGCCGATCCGCATGGATATCGCATACGCCCTTTTTATGACAGAAACGGGCGAATATCAATTCGCCCCTGCGTCCGTATTTATCTGTAGGGGTCAGGTTTCCTGACCCCAATCCTCCCGAAAAAATCCTTGACACCGATACCCATGTTCGTTTTAATATATTGTTTCCGTCCCGCCAACGCGGGGCGGGGACCTGTCCGCCGAAGGCGGGATTCCCTCCCCCCGGGAAGAGGAGACAAGGAAAGTATGTGCTTGGGTTGTGACACGATTATAGTTTAGGAGACGAGTCGCAAGCGGTCGGTGCCCTACAGCTTGCTGTGGGAGAGTAAGAACTTGAAATAAGATTGATGGAGGGAGTAAATTGACCCAACGCAAGCGGTGGGGCACCCCTGCCAAGCGGCGCATACCGCAAGGTACCCATAATCAATTGAATTCCTTTAAACTACGGAGGTATATAATGCACAAGACAGTTTTAACATTGACTGTAGCATTCGGCTGCCTATTTCTTTCCCTTCTTATTACAATAAATGTAGTTCATTCAGCTCATGTCGCCGTAAGGTATTATCGCCATCTCTCTTTACCACTTTTTAATCGCATTATCTTGACCTATCCAATCGATCCTGATAGTTCCGAATCCATTAACTGCTATAAAGTAAAATACGATCAATACGGAAGAATTACAGAGATCAGCCATCAGATAGGTGGTCGACTCTCCTTTGATTCTACCAAATCATTTGCCAAACTTGAGATTGAATATTTAAAGCACAACGAAACGTGGCGGCTTTTTGACGAAATGCTGCATACGATTAACCATAGCAATATTTCCTATTCTACCTTTGTTACTGACCCCCACAGTTTCCAGCTAACACAACTCTTCTATTCAGCCGATAATAACTTGACAACGGATACAATAGGCGTATCTAAATATTTAGTACCACTCGATAGTCTCTTTCGGCCCATATCTCGTTTTGCGCTCAGTGCGGAGGATGATACCATTTATGATAATCTCGGAGCCTACGAGATAAGATATAAATATGATAGCAATGATAATCTCACCGACGAGCTCACCTTCGGTAAATCAGGACGTAAATCGATTAACACATATGGCTTCCACCTTATGCATATCGATTATGATAATTATCGCAATAAACTTAGTGTTTGCTTCTGTGATACTCTTCAAAGCCCTGCCATCAATAATCAATATATGGCGCACTCTCTTCATTTTAAATACGACCATATCGGAAATATCACGTCAACGGCATTTAGAGATGAATATAATAATCCTATATTTAATCAAGACATGGGATTTGCAGTTGCAAATATGGAATATTTTGATAAAGGTTCCATCCGGACAATTAAGAGCTATAATCATGAATCGGCTCCACTACAAACAGTTATTTATAATGAATTTGGCAAAATAATCGGCATCGACGTATACTCCTCAGTAGATAAATTGTACGAATACATTAATGAAGATTATTATTTTTATAGAGATGAAGTTAATGACTATGAGCAGTTAATTTGTAGGTCTTTCTATGATATTGATGGTAACTATTATAGGTTGAGCAAAGGATATTCCTATTATTGCATTAAATATGATTTAAACCAAAAGCCTACTGAAATATCCTATTATGATGAAGAAAAACGCCTTACAATTGCACATGATTTAGGAGCAGCCATTGTTGAATCGAAGTATGATAGCAGAGGAAACGGGATT
Source organism: uncultured Ignavibacteria bacterium (assembly GCA_964503405.1). Classification (GTDB taxonomy): domain Bacteria; phylum Zixibacteria; class MSB-5A5; order UBA10806; family UBA10806; genus JAZGHS01. The sequence continues at coordinate 12,878 of CAZDAH010000038.1, read as the reverse complement.
GAGTTAAGATATCTAGATGTCAATCGGAAAAGCATGATAAACTTAATAAGCGGTTATTCCTTAAGGAGGCGGGAGTTTAATGAGTCTAATAGAGTCGTTTTTGATGGATTTTTTGACAGCCAAAATAAGCCTATTTTCGCGACAAAAGAGGGATATGCTACTATGACCATAAAATACGATGAATACGGTCGTCCTGTTGAATCAAGATTTTATGACGAGTTCAATAAATTGACTGATTCTAGAGGAGGGGCGGCTATTGTGAGATTAAGATATGGTGATAGTGAAAGTACTATCCCTTTTGACACGGTATATTTTAACGAGCAGCATATAGAAATTCAATTAAAATAGGTATTTGGCATTTCAAAAATTGGGGGATTAGGGGGTTGGTTTATCTGTAAAAGTTAGTCCGTCGGTCGAAATCCTCGTGGTTTCGACACTTATTCACCAAAAGATCCCTCAATGCGGATAGGCTCCCTAACGCCCCAACCGTTGGCGTAAAAACCTCCATCATAAAATTCCTTGAACCAACTCTGTTCCCAATCCTCGGGCCGGGTCACCAGCCAGGGATCCATGCGGATAGGAATCTTGCACAAGCCAGCCGGAGGTAACCGGGCAGGGTACCTCGTTATGGCTTGCGTTAGATTCCGCATCAGGTGCGGAATGACAGGGGAGAACAATGTCATTCCTGCGGAAGCAGGAATCTCGCGCAAGCCATTGGGAGGTAACTGGGCAGGGGAACCGGGCAATGTCCAGGGTGTGGATGCCCAGTCGCTTTCCGGCATGACAGGGTTTCATTGTACGGTCAAGTCTCCGCACATAGCCGCCGTATAGCCATCAGTTCCAGAGCCTTGATGGCGCATGGTTTCCCCCGGTAACCCCGCGCCATTTCCCCTTGCCTAAATCCACTTCTTTCACCATATTCCGTTTTCGTATATGTTCGACTTCGACGAGCTCAGTCGAGTCGACCGAACCCTAACCTGAAAGCGAGTTCGCCTTAACCATGCCCCTGCCTATCGTGGCCATAATCGGCCGTCCCAACGTCGGCAAATCGACCTTGTTCAACCGCCTGGTCAAGACCCACCAGGCCATTGTCGACGATGCCCCCGGTATCACCCGCGACCGGCTCTATCGCCGATGCAGCTGGAACGGCATCGATTTCATGCTGGTCGATACCGGCGGCCTGCTTGTCGGCGCCGACGACGTCCTCGAGGCCAAAGTCAGCGAGCAGGCCCGGGTGGCGATAGATCAGTCGGACCTCATTGTCTTCCTTATTGACGCCAAGGTCGGGGCGCTGGAGGAGGATCTTAAGATCGCCAGAGACTTAAAACGAGTAAGCAAGAAGGTGATAATAGCTCCAAATAAGGTAGACGATATGAATCAGGAGGCGGCCGCCTCGGAGTTTTATTCGCTTGGATTCAATTCGCTCGTCGCGATTTCCGCCGCCAACGGCCTTAATACCGGCGATCTTCTCGACGAGATAACCGCCAATCTTCCCAAAGGAGGCCGCGAGGAAGAGACAGAGGATATCAGGGTGGCCATTGTCGGCCGTCCCAACGTCGG
>CAZDAH010000038.1:10987-11308 GCA_964503405.1 uncultured Ignavibacteria bacterium | reverse complement strand
CCATAGTAGCCGACCTGCCGGGGACCACGCGGGACGCCATCGACACAAAGTGCGAGATCGACGGAACTCGATACCTTCTAATAGATACCGCCGGTCTTAGAAAAAAGACCAGCTACAAAAACCAGCTCGAATTCTACACCTCGCTGCGCACCTTAAAAGCGATCGGCCGATGCGACATAACCGTACTGGTGATCGACAGTCTCGACGGTCTTGTCGGCAATGATTTGAAAATCGCCAACGAGGCCGCCGATCTGCACAAAGGGCTGATATTCGCCTTCAATAAATGGGATATTGCCGAGAAAGCAGACACCACCGCCGACG
>CAZDAH010000038.1:833-10977 GCA_964503405.1 uncultured Ignavibacteria bacterium | reverse complement strand
ATTCGCCGGACGGTGGCCGAGAAGGCCCCCGATTTCGCTCACGTTCCCGTTTTGTTCATCTCAGCCCTTACCGGGCAGCGGGTCAACAAGGTTTGGGAGGCCATCAATGACGTGGCCCGCGAGCGTGGGAAAAGAGTGGAAACAGCTGAATTAAATAAGTTCATAACCGGGCTGATCGAAAAAAAACCGCCCGCGGCCAAACGAGGCAGATACATTAGAATATTCTATGTCACTCAGGCCGAGGGCGATCCTCCCACCTTCATCTTCTTTTCCAATTACCCGGAGCTTATCGATGAGTCTTATAAACGTTACCTTGAGAATAAGATGAGGGGTGCCTACGGCTTCAATGGGGTCCCCCTGAAGATGATATTCAAACGCAGGAAGTAGGGATGGTCACTATCCTGATATCGGCCTTGCTCGGATATATGCTCGGTTCCTTTCCCTCCGGAGTCTGGCTTGGAAGAATGTTCAGAGGTCTTGACGTTCGCGAACACGGTTCCAGATCCATGGGCGCCACAAATGTATTTAGAGTGCTGGGCGCGAAAATAGCCATTCTTGTCCTTGTCGTTGATATCGCCAAAGGATATGCCGCCTGCTATGCCGCCTCAGCGGTAAATTTGGGGGACACGATGCTTTCCCCGACTCAGTTGGCGATAACAGGCGGTGTGTCCGCCGTGCTGGGTCACCTTTTCCCTCTTTTCGCTCGCTTCAGGGGAGGAAAAGGACTCGCCACGGGAGCGGGACTGTTTCTCTACCTTATGCCGCTTGAAATCGGTTTCGCCCTTATTGTATTTGCGGCTGTTGTTATTCTTACACGATATGTGTCGTTGGCATCGCTGACGGCGACGGCGTTCCTGACAGGGTCTATTATTATTGAGAGGTACTTTCTGCGTTATCCCATAGCAGAGGAGATCATAGTTCTTGTCATCCTGCTTATCTTGCTTGTAATATTCACACACAGGGGGAACATCGCCAGATTATTCGCCGGAACGGAAAGCAAGTTCGGAAAAAAGAAGGAAAGTTAGCTTGAAATCCCGAAGAATCGCGGTTCTGGGAGCCGGAAGCTGGGGAATCGCAGTGGCTAATCTCCTGCGGGCTAACCAGCATGACGTGAGCCTTTGGGAATTCGATTGGGCCGCCTGCGAGAGGCTGAAAACCGCCCGTAAGCTGCCGTCGAAATTGCCCGGTATCGAGATCGAAGGAAATATTCTCATAACAAATTCTTTGGACGAGGCCCTCTCGGATCGCCAGATCGTATGCTGCGTTGTGCCGGCCCAATTTCTGCGGGGGACCGTCAAACAGATAGCAGAATTGAATTTGCCCGGGACCCCCGTCTTCGTAAACCTTGCCAAGGGAATCGAGATAGGCAGCTTAAATAGGATGTCGGAAATTATCGATGCGGAAATCGACCCGGGCAGACGTTCCGGCATTTGCACGCTGTCGGGTCCGTCGCATGCGGAGGAGGTCTCTCGCGGCATCCCCACGGCCGTTACCGCCGCTTCCATCGACGAACAAGTCGCGTTGACCGTCCAGGAGATATTCACCACTTCGGTATTTCGGGTGTACACATCGACGGACATCCTCGGCGTGGAGCTGGCGGGCTCCCTCAAGAATGTCATAGCCTTGGCCGCGGGCATGCTGTACGGTCTCGGAATGGGCGATAATACCCAGGGAGCCTTGTTGACTCGCGGCCTGGTGGAGATAGCTCGCGTCGGAGTCAAAATGGGGGCCGATCCGCTGACATTCTCCGGCCTATCCGGAGTCGGCGATCTTGTCACCACCTGCCTTTCGAGACATTCGCGCAACAGGTTCGTGGGAGAGCAGGTGGGCAGGGGAAGAAAGCTCAAGGACGTCATCTCCAAGATGCCCATGGTGGCCGAGGGGGTGGCCACAACGGAATCGGCCCACGCCTTGTCCCGGGAATTGAGGGTGGAAATGCCGATTTCCGCCGAGGTGTATCGGGTATTATTCGAGGGGAAGGCCCCGGCCGAAGCCATCAGCGATCTGATGACGAGAGAGCCGAAGGCGGAGTCGTTCTAAGCGCTCCCCGGAAAAAGTCAAATAAATCTTGCAGATAAGGGTATTATGAGTCATATTTCGCGTCAATTGAATGAGCGCCGACAGGGGGACATGTGACTTCAAAAGGCAAATCTCCGGAAAAGCTCAACTTCGAGGAAGCGCTCGAACGGCTCGAAAAGACCGTCGATCAACTCGAATCGGGCGAACTTTCCCTCGAAGAATCGATAAAAGCTTTTGAAGACGGGATAGAGCTTTCCAAACTGTGCCGCAATAAGCTGGAAAAAGCCGAGGACCGGGTCAAGAAACTGCTGGAAAAATCCGACGGCGGCTTCGATCTTGAGCTTTTCGAAGAAGATGGAGAGGCGGAGAATGAGTAAATTCCTTGATAACATTAATTCCCCTTCCGACCTGAAAAAACTGAATATCGACGATCTGCCGCCGTTGGCGGATGAAATCAGAGAATTAATCCTCGACGTCGTCTCGACCAACGGGGGGCATCTCGGCGCCAATCTCGGCGCGGTGGAGTTGACCCTGGCTCTTCATTTTGTTTTCGATTCGCCGATCGACCAGTTCATCTTCGATGTCAGCCACCAGGTTTATACGCATAAAATTCTGACCGGAAGAAAAGACAGGTTCCATACCATAAGGACGTTCGAAGGGCTGTCCGGTTTCGCCAACAGGAAGGAATCCGAGCATGATCCGTTCGGGGCGGGGCATGCCTGCACCGCGCTCTCGGCCGCATTGGGAATCGCGGTCGCCCGTGATCTGCAGGGACGAGATAACAATATCGTCGCCATAGTGGGCGACGGTTCCCTGACCGGCGGAATGGCTTGGGAGGGACTCAATCAGATCGGTGTATCGAAACGGGATATGCTGGTCATATTGAACGATAATAACATGTCCATTTCCCGCAACGTCGGGGCTATTTCAAAATATCTCACCGAAATACTGGTCGATTCGCCCTATAACAAAATCAAGGCGGAAATCTGGAAACTCACCGGACATCTGCCAAAACACAAGACCATTCGCAAGGCTGTGGCCTCGATCGAGGAGACGGTCAAAGGATTAATGGTTCCGGGAATCATATTCGAGAAATTCGGATTAAGGTATTTCGGCCCCATCGACGGCCACGACGTCAAATTGCTGGTAAAAACCCTCGACCAGGTGAAGAAACTGCCCGGCCCGAAACTTCTGCACATCCTCACCACCAAAGGCAAGGGATATAAATATGCCGAGGCGGATACCTATAGATTTCACGGCGTCTCCAAATTCGATAAAATGACCGGAAAATCTCTTGGCTTGAAAAAATCGCTTCCCTATACTGAGGTTTTCGGCGAGACCATGATCCAACTGGGGCGGATTAACGGCAAAATCTGCGCAATTACCGCTGCCATGTGCAGCGGAACCGGCCTGGCCGGTTTCGCCGAAGAGTTTCCCGAGCGGTTTTTCGATGTCGGAATAGCCGAGCAGCATGGCGTAACATTCGCCGCCGGGCTGGCCGCCAGCGGAATGAAGCCGTTTTTCGCCGTCTATTCGACATTCCTCCAGAGGGGATTCGATCAGATCATACACGACGTCGCCTTGCAGAATCTGCCGGTCGTTTTCTGTATAGACAGAGCAGGGCTTGTAGGGGATGACGGCCCCACGCACCACGGGGCTTTCGACATTTCCTATCTGAGAGCGGTCCCCAATGTGGCTATTATCGCCCCGAAAGACGGCCGCGAGCTACGCGACTCACTGGCGCTGGCCATGACCTGCTACGACGGCCCCATGGCAATCAGATATCCGCGCGGCTCCATCCCCGAGGATAAGATCGATTTCGGTATTCGTCCGCTGGAGATGGGAAGCTGGGAGATCCTTCGCGAAGGGGACGATCTGGCCATGCTGGCCGTAGGAACCATGGTCTACAGAGCCTGGAGAGCGGCCGATATTCTGCAGAAAGACGGCATCAATTGCAGGGTCGTGAACTGCAGGTTCATAAGACCGATGGATGAGAGGATCCTGGCCGAGACGATGAGACGTTACGACAAGATCATAACCGTTTGCGAAAACACCCTAAACGGCGGTTTCGGCGAGGGAATTCTCAGCTGGGCGGCAAACAACGGATTCGGGAAAAAGAACATTGTAAACCTCGGAATTCCGGACAAGTTTATGGAGCACGGGAATCGCGATCTTCTGCTGAGCGGTCTGGGATTGGATCATGAGGGAATAGCTATGTCCGCTCTCGAGCTTTACCAGGGAAGCGGGCGCAAAAGCGGTTCTCGGAAAACCAGGTGATAAAGCTCGGACTGATAGCCCATCTTGACCGTCCGCGGGTGGGAGAAGCGGCCGGGCAGATCGTCGATTGGGGCGAACATCACGGAATAAAGATAAGAATGTGCGACGATCTGGCCGCGCTGGCGAAGAGAGACGATCTCGCCTGCCCGAATGACCGGATTGGCGAAGAATGCGATATTATAATCAGCCTCGGCGGCGACGGCTCCATGCTTTCCTCGGCCCGAGCCGTGGCCGATCACCAGCTGCCGATACTCGGCATAAACCTCGGCAGCCTCGGTTTCCTGACTGAAATCGACAGCGATCGAATAATCGAATCCCTGGAAAACCTGCGCGCCGGAAAGTACAGGATCGAGGAGAGGATGGTGCTGGAAACCTCCTTCGATCCCGACGTGAAAAACAAGCGTCTCGCCTTTAATGACGTTGTGGTGGATCACGGAGAATCGACCAATCTTGTCCGCATCGATTTATTCGCCAATGACGAATTCGTATCGTCATATAACGCCGACGGTATCATTATTGCCACCCCCACGGGATCCACGGCATATTCATTATCCGTGGGGGGGCCCATCATCAATCCCCTGATGGAGGCTATCGCGGTTAGCCCCGTCTCGTCGCACACGCTCACCCTGCGTCCGATAATCTTCCCGGCCGATATCGTCCTCTCGGTACGCGGAGGTCAATCCGGGGAGGTATTGCGGGTCTCCATGGACGGCCGAATAGTGGGCAGCTTGGGGGATCGTCAGAAAATAAAAATCAGGCGCGCTCCGCTCAAATTGAAATTGATCCGGTTCGGGGCGCGATCATTTTACAGCGTTCTCCGAAAGAAACTTCATTGGGGAAAACGGCCTTTGATGAACGGCTGACCTCGGTGGGCTCAATCGAAACGATGCTCTCCCGTATTAAGATCAAAAATTTCGCTTTGATCGAGACGCTCCAGATCGCGTTCGACGACGGCCTCAACGTCATCACCGGCTCCACGGGAGCCGGTAAGTCTATAATAGTCGGCGCCCTGGAACTGGCTCTGGGGGCCAGAGGAAGCGAGGAAATGATCAGGTCGGGTGAGTCGGAAACGGTCGTGGAGGCCTGCTTCACGATCGATGACGGCCTCGGCTGGAGCGGCTCCTACGATATCCCCGTCGAAAATAACTCCTTGAGTATCCGGCGCGAATACCGAAAAAAGGGGGGAAGTCGAGCGGTTGTCAACGGCAAGCAAGTTCCTCTGTCGACTTTGAAAGAGATTTCGGACAATCTCGTTTCCATCCTGGGTCAGCATTCTCATCAGGCGCTTCTCGATCCTGCCACTCATCTTGGCTTTCTGGATCATTTCGCCGTCCCTGACGAGGAACTCAGCTCCCTGCGGCTTCTTTACGAGCGCGCGACGGAGCTGAGAGATCGTATTTCGTACGCCGACCGCCACAGCAGGGAAATCGCCGAGAGGCTCGAGTTAATCTCATTTCAGATGCAAGAAATAGAAAAAGCGAAACTCGATCCGGGCGAGGAAGAGAATCTGATAAACGAAAAATCGATTCTGGAAAACGTGGCGCGCCTGAGAGAGGCCGGCGAGACAGCCTGTTCCGGTCTGCTCGAATCGGATGATGCAGTTTTGGTGAAAATCGGCGAAATTGAGAAAGCCCTGAAGGAGATACCGGGCAATGAGATTTGCGCCGCGACGGGTTTGATCGGAAACGCCGCCGATTTACTGCGCGAGTCGGTGTTGGTAATCAGGAATATTGTAGATAAAGTGGAGGACGATCCCGCAAGGCTGGAGCAGGTCAACGAAAGGCTCTATGAGCTCTCTCGCTTGAAAAAGAAATACGGGGGCTCCGTTGAAGCGGCGCTGGAGTATCTCGAAAAATCAAGATCCGAGTTGGACGAGCTAAAATCGGGTTCGGTCGATAAAAAACGGATGCTGGCTGATTTCCGGGAGGCCAGCGAAACGCTGAATTCCAAGGCGGTCGAGATATCGAGCCTGAGACGGCAGGCCGGGAAAAAGCTCGAGGTCCTGGTCGAGGCCAAATTGGCGGATATGGGCATGCCCCGCGCGAAATTCGTAATCGGCCTGGAGACTCATCCCGATTCCGACGGCCTGTATGAATTCGAGGGAAAACGATTGCGCGGCGACTCGGCTGGTTTCGAAACGGCGGAGTTCCAGTTCTGCGCCAACCCCGGCGAGGAGCTCAAACCATTGGCCAGAATAGCCTCAGGGGGAGAGATCTCCCGGGTCATGCTGGCTTTAAAAAACGCCTTCATCCGGCGAAAACGGGGGGGCTGCGAGGTTTTTGACGAAATCGACGTCGGTATTTCCGGAGACGTGGCCGCGAAGATCGCCGGGCAGTTAAAAGAACTGGCCGGAAAACACCAGGTTATCTGCGTGACTCATCTTCACCAAATCGCCTCCGCAGCCGATAATCATTACCTGGTATTCATGGAAAAATCGGGCCGGCGCAGCGTGACTTCGATTAAAAAACTCGATCACCAGGGGCGAATCAGGGAGATCGCGTCGTTGCTCTCGGGCGCCAGGATAACCGAGAAAGCCATAGCCGGGGCCAGGGAGCTGCTGGAGGGCTGAGGCCGGCTTAAGCGAAAAATGGATCAGGTTAAGAGAAATATCCCCAACGCCATTTCGATTCTGCGCATTATCATGGTCATGCCCTTCGTCTACGCCTTAATCTATGAGGACAAGTTCGGCATGATTCTCATTATGGTCGCCATCCTGGCTTCGGATTATATAGACGGCTACCTGGCGCGCAAATGGAATGCCGCGTCCGAACTGGGCAGAATTCTCGATCCCCTGGCCGACAAGTTCGCCATCGCCGCCGTGGGCGTGGTATTGATTTTTCTGAGAGAATTTCCGATCTGGCTGGCCCTGGCCATGATCGCACGCGACTGCGCGATCCTGCTGGCCGGTTTATACATGATACGCAGGGATCTGCCCACTCCGGTATCGAACAATATCGGACGGATCGCCGTCGGCGTCTTCGCCGCAGCCATGGTAATTTACCTGTTCCGGCTGGATTTCTTGAAAACGCCGATTGCGATAATTTCGCTGTTCATGCTGATATTGTCCTCGGTTTCGTACGGTAAGTCTTTTTATGGCGCAGTCACGTCGAGTTGAAAACGACCGCGCTTCGAGAAGATTGCGAGAAATAACCGCAACAATTTTTGGCGTTCGCCTGTATTTTTAGTTGGTGATAGTCGAAAGGAGGATGTAGTGAGAAACACAGTATTGCTTGCCGCGTTAATTTCCATTATGACTTTTTCAGCCGCCGGCGCCGGAAAACAAAAAACAGTCGAGATTAAAGACGATATCGCCGGGGATTCATTGTACGGATGGACCATGCCCATTCCCAAGAACTGGAAATCAAAAAGCTTCAACGAACCCGGCGTAGAAAGGTTGTTCCTTCAGAAAAAGAATTACATGATAAACTCGAGCGTCAAGATTTACGGCGGAGATTACACGATACCGTCAGTGACGATTTATATCCAGGAATTCAACGGCACTATGGAGGATTTCGAAAACCTCATCAAGAAAGGCCTGGAGGAGCATAGATCCGATAATCTGATCGTGTCGAAATTCGGCCTGTTGAATGAAGGGGAATTTATAGTCTCCGGCGACGTCTCCATAAATTCCATTCCCGCACGGCAGGTGTATCTGAAGCGAAATTACACGCGTATCATTATCGTTCCCGACGGATCGGCCGAGGGTAAAGAGAAAATCATCAGGGATCACGAGGTGCATGAGATCTATCTCATTAAGAGAGGCGGCGCCATGATGGTGTTCCAGGCTTTATGCGAACGGGAGTTCTACGACGTCAACGGCCCGGAATTCCAGTCGTTGCTCACATCCATAACGTTTTCCGACAAGTAATCTCCGCCCTTCCTCGTCCGAGAGAGGTTTTTTATTGACTGCATTCCGCGGATTAGTTATGATTCGCCAACTATTTGGAGGGCATTATGTGGATAATTAAATACGCTCTTTCCGCCGCGATCCTGCTGGCTTTCATGTATTTCTCCTTTCAGAACGCCTCGGAGACGACAACGGTCAGGCTGCTGAGCTACCAATTCGAGTCAATCAGAATAATACTCGTTATTTATGCCGCCTTCGCCTGCGGCGTGGTTTTCTGGTTCTTCGTCTCGATAATCCAGTATTTCAAAATCTCCGGACAGTTGTCGGATTTCAAAAGAAAGAATAAACAGCTCCTGGAGGAGATCAAGGCCCTACGCAATCTGCCCCTTGAAGAAGTGGCCGATCCGGAGGCCGTGGAAACCGGCAAGTCTGGAGAAGAAAAGCCGTTATGACCGGAATCTGGTGGGCAGCCATCATAGCTCTCCTGGCCGTCTTCGCGGTAGTCGCGGCTCTGGGCCGCCGCAAGTCGGGCAAGGACGGCGCGGCGCAGGAGATTTATATCGACGGTCTGCGTTCCATGATCGCCGGCGATCAGCGAACCGCGTTCGTGAAACTCAAGCAGGCAGTCGATCTCGACACGGAGAATATCGACGCATATCTCAAGCTCGGCGATCTGTTCCGGCAGAGGGGGATGGTCGATAAGGCCCTGCAGATTCACCGCGAGCTTACCCTCCGCCGCGAAGTTTTCGGAGATCTTGGAGCCGAAATCAAGCAGAGCCTTGCCGAGGATTATATCGGGGCCGGTCTGTCCGCCAAGGCCGTGGAAACCCTCCAGCGGATGATCAAAGCAGGCGAGAAACGTCAATGGGCCGAGGACCGACTTCTCGACATTTACCTCGGTGGGAAGAAATGGGCTGAGGCCGAAGAGCTTTATCGATCCGTGATGAAAAGCAGGGATATTAAGGAAAGCCCGAAGATGGCCCAGATCAAACTGATGATAGGCAAGGAATACGACGACGACGGTCAATATCATAAAGCCCGTGTCATATATAAAGAAGCTCTCTCCATGAACGCCAAAGACCCGTTTGCTTACCTGTATATAGCGGAAAGCTATCTTCGGGAGAACAGGGTTAACGACGGTCTGGAGTATCTCAAGAAGCTGTGCGAACAAGTGCCGCAGCACGCCGCGCTCGGTTTTCCGATGATCGAGGAAACTCTTTTCAATCTGGGACGTTTCAGCGAAGTGGAGGATATCTACCGAGGGGTGCTGGGCAGGCTGCCGGGCGACGTTCGCACGACCGTAGCCCTGGCCGGAATTCTCGAAAAGAAAGGGGAGATACCGGCGGCCGAAAACCTGCTTCGGTCCGTGCAGGATTCCGGGTCCTTTTCGGAATCGGTGGCCATAAGGCTGGCCAAACTACTGGCCTCGTCGAACAGACGGGCCGAAAGCCTGGCCATACTCTCCGAGATGGCCGAGAAAACGGAGAACCGCAGGCAAAGTTTCAGATGCGAAAAATGCGGAAATACAATAGAAATACCCTTGCCATACTGCGACGATTGCGGGAGCCTGGGATCTTTTATATAGCCTTCGCGATCCTCCTGCCGGCTTTGTTTCCCGGCCTGTTGCGGGCCGATAACGCCCTGGTGAAAAGGCATGTCGAGGCTGGAAACTACGAGGCCGCTCACCAGCTGCTGCTCGAGGAACTCGATCAAAAAGTCGATAACGAAAACGATTTGTTTATGCTCGGGTTTACAGCTTCCAACGGCAGCAGGTCGTCGATCTTCCTCAAGGAGTACCTCCAGAAACATCCCCGAGGCCCCCGCGTCAATTCCGTCCGCCGCCGTCTTCTCGACTATTATGCCGCGGCCGGACTGCAGATCACCGCGGCCAGGTTATACGATGACAATGTCGACTCAGCCGCCCCTGTCGATATCTACAGGGCCGCCGTGATTAAACAGCAGCTTGGTCAGCTGGGCGAGGCATTCGATCTGTTCGACAAA
>CAZDAH010000038.1:0-823 GCA_964503405.1 uncultured Ignavibacteria bacterium | reverse complement strand
GGCGGCTGGTGTTTTTTGGGAATGGCCGATTGCCAGCTTTTGAAAGACAATTACCGCCAGGCCGAGAGACTATACATGGAATTCATCGAAAGATATCCGGATTCTCAGTCCATGCCGTTTGCGCTGGTCGGGCTGTCCGAAACGTATCGTCAAAAGGGCGATCTCGACAAATCGGCGACGTATTATCAGTTATACCGAGAGCAGTTCGAATCGTCGCCCGGGTCCGATGAGATTAAGGCGGCAATCCTCGATGATGACTCGCGATTGACCCGAACCGACCTGCCGTCCATTCTGGATGTCGAATATTTCATACAGGTCGGGGTCTTCGCGAAAAAAGATAATGCCAAGCGCTGTGTTCGCGAATTCAGAAACTCGGGATTCCGTTCGAAAATGGAAAACTTCAGCCAGGACGGCAAATCGTTCTATCGGGCCCTGATCGGCCCCTTCGCCGACGAAAACGAGGCGCGCAGGCGAAAACTTGAACTCGAGAATTCGCGGGGGGAAGAGTATTTGATAATTCTTCGATGATTCCAGCTGAAAAATAACTTATGAAATCCCCCGAAAAACTGACCCCGCTGCTCAAACAGTATTTCTCCATAAAAAACAGGCATCCCGACCGAATGCTATTGTTCAGGATGGGAGATTTCTATGAGCTGTTCGGCGACGACGCTGTAACCGCCTCGTCGATCCTCGGCCGGGCCGCCACGGCGAGCGTGCGCGGGTCGTGCACGACGCCGCCCTTGATCTGGCTCTCCGCCGCTAACCGGAGCATCAAGACACCTCACTCCTTTTTCTCCTAATTTTTCTGCCACCTCCTTAGTAA
>CAZDAH010000037.1:22013-24404 GCA_964503405.1 uncultured Ignavibacteria bacterium | reverse complement strand
GGGCTTCCGTCGAGATTTCTCGAAGAATACTACAAACCCACGACGGACCAGATCTTTTTGGAAGACGGCGATGTCGATATTCTTGCCAAAATCAAATCCGCGGGGATGAAGATAGGGCTTGTATCCAACTCGATTTTCCCCGCCGAGTTTCATCGCGCCGAGATGCGAAGGTTCGGGATATTCGATTATTTCGATTTCACCGTTTTCTCCTCTGAATTGGGAATCCGAAAGCCCAAAAAGGAGATATATCAGAAAGCGCTCGAACTGGCCGGGTCCGGGGGGGAACGAACGGTGTTCGTCGGCGACCGGGAACTGGAGGATGTGAGAGGACCGCAGGAGATGGGAATAACCGCGATATTGAAATACGATAATCGTCGAGAATACAGCCAGCATATCAAGCCGCTCGCCGTTATCCATCAACTGAAAGAGCTGGAAAAACTACTGTTGTAACAATGCTGGAGGAATTTTGAGCAAATATGAAAAACTGCTGAGTGATCTTACCAACGCCCACGGCGTCCCGGGGTTCGAGGATGAGGCGGTCGAGGTAATGAAGAAGCACTTAAAGGCAGCCGACGAAATTACCTACGACAAACTCGGGAGCATTATAGCGATCAAAAAGGGAAAAGCAGAACGTCCCAGGGTTATGATCGCCGGGCATATCGACGAGGTCGGATTCATCGTCAAGGAGATAACTTCCGACGGCTACATAAAATTCCTTCCGCTCGGAGGATGGTGGGGACACGTCGCTCTTTCTCAAAGGGTCATTATCAAAACATCGAAAGGTGATGTGCCCGGTATTATCGGCTCCAAGCCGCCGCATATCCTCGAGGATGAGGAGCGCAAGAAAGTCCAGCAGGTCAAGGATATGTTTATCGATGTTGGTGCCTGCGAGGGATTCGACGTGAAGTCTCTGGGCATCAGGCCGGGCGATCCCATTGTCACCGACGCGACGTTCAAAGTGATGGGGAACAAGTACCTTTACATGAACAAGGCGTTCGATAACCGTATTGGCGCGGCGGCGGCGGTGGCGGTCATCAACGAGTTGGCCGGGGTCGATCATCCCAACACCGTTTATGGAGTGGGCACTGTGCAGGAGGAGGTTGGGCTTCGCGGGGCGGGCACGGCCGCGCACCTGGTCGATCCCGACGTGGCTATCATAGCTGATGTTTCATTAGCCGACGACGGCCCCGGAGCCAAGAGTTCCTCGGGTAAACTGGGAACCGGACCGTCCATAACCGTTTTGGACGGCTCCATGATTCCCAATCGGCGGCTCCGCGACCTGGTCATCGATATCGCCGCGAATAAGAAAATCCCCTTTCATTTCGCCGCCCTCGATAGAGGGGGCACCGACGGAGGCCGTATACACATCAGCAGAACCGGCGTGCCGTCGTTATACGTGGGAGTGGCCACGCGCTATATCCATAGCCATTCCGGGATAATTCATAAAGACGATTTTGAGAATCTGGTAAAGCTTATCACCGAGGTTGTGAAAGCGCTCGACTCCGAAACTGTCGAGTCATTGACAAAGAGGTAAAAATATCGTTAAAAATTCCCGGCTTTCTTACGATTAAAATAATAAATCGGAATAATGTCTGAAGCGAGGATAAATGCCCCTGCGGTTTTTCAATACCATGAGCCGACGACTCGAGGCGTTCGAATCGATTGAGCCGAAGAAGGCGCGGATGTATACTTGCGGCCCCACCGTCTACGGCCCCTCGCATATCGGCAATTTCAGGGCCTATATCTTCGAGGACCTGCTGCGCCGCTATCTCAATTATAAGGGTTACGAGGTCACTCAGGTGATGAACCTGACTGATATCGACGATAAGAGCATTCGCGACGCCAACGCCCTGGGCATCTCCCTGGCCGAACACACCTCCAAATTCAAAGATATGTTCTTCCGGGATTTGGACAGTCTCAATATACAAAGAGCCGAATATTACCCCTCTGCCACCGAGCATATCGATGAGATGGTGACGATGGTCGAGAGGCTCCTGGAAACAGGGCATGCCTACAAGTACGGCGGATCAATCTATTTTAAAATCTCCAATTTTCCGAAATACGGCGAACTCTCCCACATGAAACTCGACCGGTTGAAGGCAGGAGCCAGAGTCGATGTCGATGAATACGAAAAAGAATCGGTCTCCGATTTCGCGTTATGGAAAGGCTGGACCGAGGCCGACGGCCCCGTATTTTGGGAGACCTCGCTGGGTAAAGGCCGTCCCGGATGGCACATCGAATGTTCGGCCATGTCGACCAAATACCTCGGCAACTATTTCGATATCCATACCGGCGGGGTCGATAATATCTTCCCGCATCACGAAAACGAAATCGCCCAGACAGAGAGCGTCACGGGAGAGAAGTTCGTTAATTACTGGCTTCATAACGCCC
>CAZDAH010000037.1:19034-22003 GCA_964503405.1 uncultured Ignavibacteria bacterium | reverse complement strand
GTGGAGAACAAGAAAATGGCCAAGTCGGAGGGCAACTTCTACGTTCTCGATGACCTGGTGCAAAACGGTCATAATCCCGCCGCCGTAAGGTATCTGCTGCTGGCTACGCATTATCGCCAGCAGTTGAATTTCACCAGGGACGGCTTGGAAGCGGCTAAAGCGTCGATCACCCGACTCAGGGATTTCAGATCGAATATCGAAAACGCAAGATCGGGACCAGACAGCGGCCCGGTCAAGATCGCTGTCAATAAGGCAATCGACGGATTCGAGGCGGGGATGGACGACGATCTCAACATATCGCCCGCCCTGGCCGCTGTTTTTGATTTTGTCAGGGACATCAACGCGGCCGCGGCGTCAGACGGTCTTTCCGAATCGGACCGTGAACTCGTCCTGGCGATTCTCAGGCGATTCGATTCGGTCCTGGGTATTATCTTTCAGCGGGACGAGCGAATCGACGAGGACATAGAGAAACTCATCAATAAGCGGATCGAAGCCAAAAAGAAGAAGGATTTTGCCGCCGCGGATTCCATCCGGTCGGACCTGCTTTCCCGGGGAATCATCCTCGAGGATACGCCGTCCGGCACCAAATGGAAAAGAAAAGTCTGAGAACGAATCGAGGTTTCGGCATTAGACGGGAGCGAGTTCTGCCGATAATCATACCATGAGAAAACTAATCGCCGTACAGATATTTATTCTCGGCTTGGGAGCCACGCCGTCAATCGCTCAGGGCGATCTTGAGTCCCTGGAAAGATCGGTTGCCGAGGATCCTCGCGATTTCGGCCGCGTGTCGGAACTGGCGAATCTATATCTGGAGCAGGAGAATTACCAGCCGGCCGAGGAGCTGCTTGGGGAATATGTCAAGTACGACAGTACTAACGCAGACGCACTCTATCTTTATGGCAGAATACTTGATTATTCCGATAATATTCTCGAGGCCATGTCCTATTACATGATGGCTATAGAACGGGACTCGTCGTACTGGCGCGCCTATAAGGACCTGGCCCTTCTATACGATATATTCGCCGATTATGAAAGTATGAATCGATTCATACTTCTGGCCCTGAAGGTCTCCCCAGTGCCGGAAAGCCTGTATTACGAGGCCGGATATACTTACGATATGCTCGAGCGGCCGGATTCGGCTCTTATTTATTACAGGCTGGCCGTTGATTTCGATTCAACCGACAGCTTCGCTCTGATGAATCTCGGCGCCATCTGGGGCAACCTCGGAGATGTCGATTCGGCCCGTTTCTATACCGAAAAATCCGTGCGCGCCAACCCCGATTCCCCCGGCGCCAATTTCAACTTCGCCGAGATCATGGCCATGGACGCCGACACCCTGGAGGCCATATCGTATTTCTCCCGGGCCCTGGCCCTCGAATCGAAACTCTTCGCCGCCAATAAAAGGCTGGGTGAGCTGTTCGAGGCCAAGGGGGATTCGGCCATGGCGCGACTCTATTTCGAGGAGTTCCTCAAATCCGCCCCGCTGATATATGCCGAGGACATCGACAAGGTCAAAGACAAGCTGAGCCGGTATAAGTAGCCTCCATTTCTGAGACCCCTTGGCTCTACGCGGACGTGGGGATATAGGGCCGCAGATTTTTTCTCTTTTCGTTATTTTTTTCTTGACAATAATATCCTGACTGCTCTATTTTCAGGGCAATAATAATATCTGCCGCGAAGGAGGTACGTTTGAGAGTGCGGTTTATACTCAGAATCACCTGTTTCATATTAGCTATAGCGTCTGTAATCCGCGCAAATCCTTATAAAACCAGGTTTCTCACTGAGCCGGTAATCATGCCTGCAGAAGAAGGTATGTCTATGCTTTTTGCAATGGCGGAATTCGGACCAGTGGATTATCCCGGGTATTATGAGTACTATTGTTTGCCCCCCCTCCCTTCTTCATAGTCGTGGTGGACTGGCTCAGCCCTGACGACCCAACCTGCTGGATAAACGTATTTGCTGGCATTCAGGCGGAATGTATTGGCATTAGTGATGGAATCATAATTAACGGCCAGGGGCGCATAAGACTGGATAATGGCCCGTTGCCATTTAACGGCTATAGTTATTGGCCTCTGTTTATTGGAATGAATCATTTCAAATTGGAAATCGGACCAATAATCCCCTCAGGAAATGAACCTGCTAACGGAACATATAGAATTTCGCTTATATCCCTTGACTACTATCTTTGGCCCAAAGCCTGTGACCCTGCAAGAAATTTTTGGGAAAACTGGGTCTACGATTTGTATTCGACAGATTCTCGAGAATTCCAGATTAATGGGGAAATCGGCGACCACTCCCTGGAAACAAGATTGCACTATTATGGTATAGCCAGAAATGACTCTATATATGGCGGTGGCAACCTGCATGTATTCAGCGAATATATGCTGAAATGCAAGATATATTCCTCCAGATCCGAAGAGCACATGCCTGAGACGCTCGTAGGTGAATTAGTCCCTGAGGGAGAGCCGGGGAGCAGTATAATTTTGCAAAGAGACCCTGATGAAGATGAAATCACCTGCGACCCCGATTATCCGTTACGCTATTACGGATACAAATCGGAAGATTTAATAACACCTCTTGATCTGTGGGCTTACTGGCCCCACCAATGGAACCAGATGGCTAAACAACTTTCCTGTTATTTTGATGCCGAGGAGAACGATTTGGATGTTTCCGCCAGCATTGACGTTTTTGTATTATCGAACCTGAGCCTCGACCGCTTGAACGATCAGACCCAATGCTTCATCCCCGTTGACGGTGAGACAATGGATTTTGCACTCAGATTTTCAGAGGAACTCGGATTGGATCATAATTCTTATATAGGCTTCTATGTACGAGATGCTGGGTTTAACTGGGTTTATACTACACCACTATTCTTCGGCGATGCGGAGGAAGACCCGGGAGGAAACGACTGGGGGATACCTGAACCCCCGCAGTCGTATATTATTCCGATCTCCTGGGACGGCACGAAT
>CAZDAH010000037.1:8258-19024 GCA_964503405.1 uncultured Ignavibacteria bacterium | reverse complement strand
GCAGGAATAACCAGGACCCGCTCGATCCCGGACATTTCGTCGACCCCGATTTGGGGCCTTACCAGGCATATGTCCTTATTGACGACGATATGGGCCAAATAATGTCGAATATTGAAGGCTTTAACGTTGTCCCCATGATTGACTCAGTGCTGATTACGCACCACGAGTTTTACCCTCCCACCACGGAATATCCGACCACTGTCTATTCAATAATCAGAGGGAGAGTAGATGATTCGGAAGATCCCGCTCGCGATTACCGCCATTACATACCTCCGCCCAACCCCGGGTATCAAAATCCAACATCCCTCGGTTTTTGGAAAAATGACAATAATAGCGATTATTTCAAATTCTGTGATGTCGACGGAGAAAAATTCTACGAAAATAACAGCTCCCAGGTCATCGACCTCAGTGAATGGGATCCGCAGAAATTCGGCGAGCTACAATACTCGTGGTTCGCCATTAAGGATCAGAGAATCGGCACATCCAACCAGGTTTCTTACGAAACGGTTGTGGATACCACTATTCATTGGGGGAATACTTGGCAAATTCAATTGATCAGGCCGTGGATGTGGTGGCGGCCCGAATTAACGCCGTACATGAGAATATTAACATACTCGGAAATAGATAACGCAAGAAATGGCTATCCTCTGCAAAGTTGCGAATCGGCTTTTGGACCGGACGCCCATAAATTGATCTTCATGGATGAATGGGCGCATCTACCCGATCCCGATATAGCTGACTGGGCCGTCTCACACATAGGCGTTCCTTATACCTACGGCATTAAAACCCCTTATATTTCAAACGATTGCGGAGGTTTCATCACCACCTGCAGAATCCAGGATTTGGGGCCGGGGGCCCAGCACGACCTCTCTGTCGATAGATTAGCCAGCATCCATTACTATGACCACGTAATACCGTATAACGGCAGGACTTTCACCGAAACCGTTGACGACCCGAGGCTCGATCCCGACATGCAGCCGGGATACAGGGGGCTGATACTGTTTATCCACGAAAGACTGGATAGATATGGAAATCCCATTGAATATCCCTGGGCTAGTCACAGGCATATTTTGATAGTAGAGAAAATGGAATTTTTGGAGGAATATCCAAATATTCCCATTCCTAGGGTATGCAGGGTAATGCATGCAAAAGGAGGTAGGCATTCAGATCAGGAGGGACGAGTAAGATTTGAATACGCTACTGATATTTATAGGCCCTATTTTGATCGAGAGGATTATAGGAATAATAATTGGGAATGGATATTTTTGAAATTCGTAGATTAGGAGGATACCGTGCATAGATCAAAATTCATTAGACTTATCACCGTCTCGTTATTAATACTAATTTTTCGCGAATTTACCAGCGCGGAATTCACAAGCGCCCAGATCCTTTATATTCCATGGGGAGGGGCGCCAAGTGAATTGGAGATCCGCGAACCCTACCGAGAATATGGTGATGATATAGAACCAGATACTATTGGCTTTCTAGTTCCTGCATATGTTCCAGACAGGGCTTTTGTCGATAGGGATGAAAATATTTATTTTAGTTCATATAAAGTCCGCTATTTCAAGGGATTCGATGTCAATGGCAACGTCATAGTCGATTATTCAGCGGGGAAGACTGAATTTCATGACGAATTCTTCCGCGGTATGTTCCGGAATTTCTACGTCGATTCGCTCGGACGAATATATTGCAATGGCAATGATTTAGCCGGGGCTTACGTAGCCGTGGCCGACAGGAACGACAATCTGCTCGATAAACTCAATCCTCTTGGCCTCGAATCCGGCATGGCTACTTCTATATTTGGTTGGGGATCGGATGATGTATTGATTTTGAGCGTGGAGGATCATGGCCTGTACACTTATAAAAATAACCAGTCTTTCCCAGGCGGGACTATCGGCTGGCGTGCCGGAAATGGTATTTATTACCAAACCGAAAGGAAAGATTCATCTACTATTGGTATAATTCGTGCTTATGATCCGAATCCGGGCGGCAGACCCGCTTCGGAGGATACAACATATATTCCTTATGAACCAGGCAATCTTATTTCCACCAGCATATTAGGTGTTGATGACATCATGCGCTTCTATATAAGTTGTCTTGATTCCTCGAGCGTGGAAAAGAACGTAAGAGTATACGATCAAGATTTGAAACTACTGGATGAATTCAGGTTGGTTCCGAAACAGGGGGATACTTATCTCTGGCAATCGCCACTTCCGTTTCTCCGGCACGACGGCAACGTTTACGAGTTCCACTGCCGGGATGACGGCATGCATGTTTTCAGGTGGAGTAACAAGTGAGGGCTTTCGCTTTGATAATAATGTTGCTCGCCGCCGGCATCGCCCGCGCCGAATTCGCGGTCACCGAGATCCTGGTAATCCCCTGGGGGGACGGCGATAATCAATTAAAATTTCGCCCGCTTGAGTTAATCTATCATGATCCTGGAGGTGTTGCTCCCGGATATGAAGAGGATTCTGGCTCCGGCCCCTCGGAGGTCATTGTGGATTCCGCCGAGAATTTTATTATTTACTCCAATGACAACGGTCAGCTAAAAGGATTCGATAACAGCGGGTCGCTCATATTCGATTATTCTCTTGGAACTCCCTTTTATGATCCGGAATTCTTTTCCAGTCCTATAACCGGTTTGGCCGTTGATTCTCTTTTTCGCCTGTATATTGCCGATGACGGCAATTACGTTTCCGTTGTCGATTATCACGGCCATCTCGTTGATAAATTATATCCTTTCGCGCCTGATTCGACTGCGCGCATATCCTGGATATATCCCAAGTACGACGGAAGCCTCTGTTTCAATTCTGCGGATCGGGGTCTCATTCTCTTCAGAGAAGGCCAATTTATTTCCGGCTGTTCGCCCGGTTTGCTTGCATCCAACGGAAATCATTATTCTGTATGGTCGTATTCGCTGCACAGCATCAAATTCAACAAATATCAGAATCCGGACAGCACGGGGCGTGCGGAGACAAGAGAATTCGTTGATGTCGAATATCCGTCTGAGACAATAATCGAAGCAGGTGTCTTCCCGGGAGGAGACGGATCGAGGATATATGTGGCCGTCACTCCGGACACGACCGGCGGAGGCGAAATATGGGAGCTCGATTTTGATTTTAATATCATAGATAAATTTACGCACAATGTCTGGACCGATGAAGATGTATGGGGTATATCTTCTTATATTCACTCCTCGGGTACTATTTACCAATTCCGCTGTTTAACCGACGGCCTGCATGTGATCAAATGGACCAAGCAATGAGGTGGAATATGAAAAAATACCTGTTGTTAAGTGCGGTTATCCTGAGTCTGTCGTTTTCGGCTTACGGGCAGCTACACCGCGAAGCTCCGTTCGGCCTGGACTTGCCTTTTTATCGCTGGTCGCGAGAGATGGAAACCCGCAATTTTAATTTTGCAGCTTACGATAGATTGACGGCTCCAACCGACGCGGCCAATATCAGATTCGCCGTTGAGAACGATTCGACGGACATTATCCTCATTGCTGATAGAGGGAATTCGAGGATATACTGGCTCAGATGCAGCGCAGATCCTTCGCTGCGTTCTCTGGATTACAGGTCCTTTTTCGGCGATTTTGGTGTGGAAATAAGGGAATTCAGATCGCCATCTTCAGTTGAAGCGGCCAGTGTCTCAAACGTCTACGATCCCGACGCCGATCATATCTACGTTGCGGACAAGATGAATAATAGGCTGGTGAAGCTGAATTTCCAGTTTCATCCGGATTCCCCTGAATTGGATCAAATCATCTGGGAATCGTCTGTATTCATTGACTCCGAATTTTTCCCCGCGGACCTCGAATACGTGAATTATGGTACCGGTAATTTGGCCGATAATAACCTTCTTGCTCTCGACTTTATGGGGGGCCGCATCGCGGAATTTTCCCACGAAGGAGCATTAACCGAAGTCTTCGATCTGCAAAATGCCGGTGATACTTCTGCCACTATCTATTCTGGAATGACCCATAATGTAAGGCCCGATGGGAGCGTAGTTCTATATGTTGCTGATATTGGAAACTCCAGGATATGCGCATTGCTTTATAATATGCATTCCCTAACATTCATTGCGGAAATGGATCTTGCCACTTTCGAAAACTCGCAAGTAACCAATGTTGTTTATGATCAGCGTATCGGTTTATGGGCCGTTGAGAGCAATGGACCGCATTTGTATAAGCTGTCGCTCGACCTGTCGAGAATAATCAGGGAAATAGGACCCGAATTGCTGGATAGGGTCGAAATAGATTATCCAATCGCTATAATCCCATTTTCTGAAAGGCTTATTATTATCGAGGAGATGTCCGAAACCACCGGCATCCTCTCCTTCGCCTTCCAGCAGCCGTCGGGCAAAAGGGATGTTCGTGATGAGGAAATCATCCCCTTCACTTTCGCCCTCAACCAGAATTACCCCAACCCCTTTAATCCGTCCACCACCGTCGGCTTCGAGATACCGTCGACGCAATGGGTGACCCTGGAGATTTTCAACATCCTTGGGCAGAAGGTAACGGTGCTTCTCGACGAGAAGATGGCCGCCGGGCGTTATTCGCTGATCTGGGACGGCACCAACAGCGCGGGGCGGTATGTATCGTCCGGTGTTTACTTCTCTCGTCTCTCAGCCGGCGATAACACCGAAGTCAAGAAGATGCTGATGCTCAAGTAGATCCGACCTTCAAGATTTCGACGCGTTCTCTTATGAAGCCAAACTCAATCGTTGACAAAGCGCCCCCTCCCGCTATATCGTTAACCGTCGAAATTCTTTGTTTTCGGCCTCGATTCGGAAGATGCCGAGAAAACGCCTGATTGGAGGAAATATGCGTCTGGCTCTGACGACGGCGCTGGCCGTCCTGCTTCTGACAACGAGCTGCTCGCTGGTCATGGAAGATAATCACAAATTCGAAGAACTGGCCAACGGCTTTTTCGAGGGTTTCCTGCCCCTCAATCCCGAATGGGCCACCGGCCTGGGGGATCACCGTTTCGATCACCTGCTCAGCGACTACAGCATAGAAGGGATCGAAAAGGAGAAGCAATTCTATATCGCCTATATCGATTCAATGACCCAGATCGATCCGCGGCGGCTCAACGAGACCAACCGCATCGACTATGACATCCTGCTCAATGAGCTGCGCTACAACCTTTTCTCGCTCGACACACTGCGCGCCTATGAATGGAACCCGCTCATGTACAATCCCGCCGGCTCGATCTACTCGCTCATAGCCCGCGATTTCGCTCCCTTGACCGACCGCATGAAAAACGTGATCAAACGGCTCGAAGCAATTCCCGTGAGGATCGAACAAGCCAAAGCAAATCTCGGCACGCCGCCCAAAATCCACACGGAAACGACCATCCGGCAGATTCAGGGAGCCATAAGCCTCATTCGCGACGATTTGAACGAACATCTCGATCAATTGCCCGAACTGAAGGATGAATTCGAGCCCGCGCGCAACGCGGCAATCAGGGCCCTCGAAGATTACGGCCAATGGTTGGAGAAAGACGTCCTGCCCAGAGCCGACGGCGCCTTTCGTCTGGGCGACGAGAATTACCGGGTCAAACTGCGTTATACGCTGCATTCGGATCAACCCCGGGAAGAGATCTTAAGGCGGGCCGAGGAAGATCTTGTTAAAACACAGGACGAAATCTATCAAACCGCGCTCCCGTTGTTCGAAAAATATTTTCCGGAAAATAAAGCGGATGCCGGAGACAAGAAGAAGGTGATAAAGGCGATTCTCGATAAGCTGGCCGAGGAACATCCCAGCGAGGAAAACGTGGTGGAGTTCGCCGAGATCTGCCTGAAAATGTGCGATGATTTCGTGCGCTAGCACGGTTTCATCACCGTCCCCGACGAGCCCATTAACATCATCGTCATGCCGGAATTTCAACGCGGTTTCGCCGTGGCCTACTGCGATTCTCCCGGGCCATTGGAGAAAGAAGGCAAAACATTCTATGCCATTTCGCCTCCGCCGGAGTACTGGGATGCCCACCGGGTGGAATCGTATTTCAGAGAATACAATAATTATATGATGTGGGATTTGACGATCCATGAGGCCATGCCCGGACATTATCTGCAAATAGCCCACTCCAACAATTTCAAAGCCCCGACCATGATCCGCTCGATATTCGGCAGCGGCACGTTCACCGAGGGCTGGGCCACCTACGCCGAGCAGCTGATGGTCGAGTACGGTTTCGGCGGAGCCGAGGCCAAAATGCAGATGCTGAAGATGCGCCTTCGGATGATCGTCAACGCCATCATCGATCAGAAAATCCACACGGCCGGAATGACCGAGAAAGAGGCCATGGACATGATGCTCAACGAGGGCTTTCAGGAAGAAGGAGAAGCCGCCGGGAAATGGATCAGAGCCTGCCTCTCCTCGACTCAGCTTTCCACATATTATGTCGGCAACACGGAGATCAACGACATCAGATCCTCCTATCAGAAAAAATTCGGCGAGGCTTTCGACATCAGACAATTCCATGATAAAATGCTTTCTTTCGGCTGACCTCCTCCCAGGTACGTGAAACAGCTTATGGGGTTATAATAGAAAAAGCCACGAAACTCCCCGGATTCCGCAACCGGGAGATATTTTATGGGAACGAAGATCGCGGCTCGAAGATTCCGAATGGGCGATTTGAGGGATTGACAGATCGCCCGAGGGAGCTATATTGATTATATGAAGACGTTCCTCGTTCCAATCTTCACAGCAGTTTGCGCCGTTTCGCAAATTCATGCCGACGATCAAGTTAGGGCCAAAGTCGAAATCCCGGCGGAACAGGCAGGCCTGCAGAAATTGGCCCTTGATAACGGTTTCGACATGGAGCGAGGAAAACCGGGAATCGTATTCGGGTATCTGACCGAAAACCAGATAGAGCTCCTAAACGTGTCCGCTTTTGAGTATCGGATTCTCCTTAAAGATTACCGCGACGAGGGGGGCTGGGTCTTGTCGCTGTTCGATTTCGGGGAATATCATACGCACGAAGAAGTGATGTTTTTTCTCGATTCGGTGGCCACCGCCAATTCCTCGATCTGCCGACTCGATACGCTTGGGGAATCCGTGGAAGGACGCGCCATAGTGGGCGTGCGTATTTCTGATAACCCGGATAGCGAGGAGGATGAGCCTGAAGTTCGGATCATGGGAGCGCATCACGGCGACGAAAAAATCTCGGTCGAATTGCCATTATATTTGATTGATCACCTTACGACCGGATATGGGGACGACATCCAGGTAACTTCGCTGGTCAATAATACCGAAATCTTCATCTTGCCAATGGTCAATCCCGACGGCGTAACCGATCACAGAAGAGGAAACTCGCATAACCAGGACATCAACCGCGATTACCTCTGCCCCGAGGGAGATTACTGCCCCGCCGGCGCCAATAACCAAAACTCGTTCTCCGAACCGGAGACGCAGGCGGTCAGAGTCGACGCGTTGGCAAACAGGTATACGCTTTCCCTCTCATTGCATGCGGGCGAGACAAATATCAACGCGGTCTGGAACTACGACGACGGTCTCCATCACAACTACCAGTATCATCCTACGCCGGATGACGACTTGATCATGGATTTATCCTATGGTTATGCCGAGAGGAACACCACCCCCGGCTTCTACGTTACGAACGGATGCGACTGGTACTCCACGCACGGCGACGCCAACGATTTCTCCTATGGCTGGCTCTCCGATATCGACTGGACTATCGAGCTCTCGGTGATAAAAACCCCGCCGGAAAACCAAATTGAGGATTTCTGGATCGAGAATAGAGAGGCCATGCTATACATCATCGAGATGGCGGATATAGGTATTCGAGGAGTAATTACCGACTCGCTCACAGGGGAGCCGCTCGATGCAATTATCAGAATTGACGAACGCGGTTATCCTTTTTATACCGATCCCCTGATCGGCGACTATCATCGTCCATTGCTCCCCGGCTCCTATAATATCCGGGTGGAGTCTTCCGGATACGTTTCTTCGGAGATTGGCCCGATTTACGTTTCGGCGGGCCCGGCCCAGCGTTACGATTTTCAACTCGCTCCGTCGCCGATGGCTACCGTCAATTTAGCCGTAAACGACAGCCTCTCCGGCCATCCCCTCGAGGCGAATATCAGCATCCAGTCGGCCTGGTTCGATACCTTGTTTTTCTTCGACGGTCACCCGATTTCCATCAACCTCGATTCCGATATTTACGATATAAGCTTGTTTTCGCCGGGTCATCGGCCTTTGTTCGAGCACTCCCTGCTCACCGGGGAAATGGTTAAGACTTTCACCCTTGCGCCTTACGCGGCGGAGCTGTTTGCCGACGATTTCGAGGGTGATCTTGACGGCTGGATATCAGGGGGAACTAACAATCTCTGGGGAATCGCCGATACCGGTTTTTATTCTCAGCAAGCGATGGAGGATTCACCCGGCTATTACTCGTCGAACAGCTATAATTTCTCCAGGATAAATCAGGTATTTGATCTGACGGAATTCGAGTCGGCAGGGCTTTATTTCGTGGAAAAACATTATTACCAGCCATACTACGATTTCCTGTACGCGCAGGTCTCCATTGACGGTGGTGTTCATTGGATCACCTTGCCTGATACTCTTACCGGATTCTCAGGAAGCGGGTGGTATGACCATTTTATATCGCTGGACGATTATTGCGGCCAAGAGTTCGACAATATCGCCTTCCGATTTTACCTGAATTCTAACTCCCAGATCACATTCGACGGCGCCTACATTGACGCTTTTTATTTTTGGGGGGACGGCGCCGCCACCGGCGTGGAAGAACCCATTGTCACGCCCAAACGAATCGCCTTGGGCCAGAACTTCCCCAACCCTTTTAACTCGTCCACATCCATAGCCGTAGCAGGTCTGAACCCGGCAGAATCCGCTGCTCTCGAAATCTACGACATCAAGGGACGTCTAGTGCGGGTTCTTATGTCGGAAAGCGCTGAAGGAAATGTATACAGATGGCAGGGGCTGGATAATTCGGGGAAGCCGGTTTCCAGCGGAGTCTACTTCTATCGCCTCTCGAGCGGCGGCGAAACCCGTCGAATGACCTTGCTTAAATAAAGTCCGAATCTGCAGGATATTGCATAATTCCTTCCCGCATCGGCCTCGATTAGATTGATATCCAGCCTATTTCTCACAATGTTTGAATCGCAGCCTACGCCTTAACTTGTTGATTATCAATATATTAGGATATCGGAGTGAGAGCGTCGGAGTTTGCCGGGATTCTGGCACTAATCTTGCAAATTATCTCATGTGAAGGCACAAAAGAGGTTCGGTAAAGCATGGGAGTGGTGTGCTGGATCAAGGTCCAGCCCCCCGAACGATTCGGGGTATCCCCCTCCGCCACTCCCATGCGATTAAAAGGAAGGTTTTCGATGATCGTAATCGTAGATAATTCCCGCGACAAGATCCTGAGCAACTCCGAATTGGCCATCATAGTCGGGGCAATATTTGCCGCTCTGGGAATCGTCCTGATCCCGTTCTAACCGCAAATAAGTAGCGGCTTGACTTTCGGCGAGTCGATGTTGTTATTTCCCGCGTGGAAAACATCGCCGATCTGAATCTGAAGCTTATCAACCTCCCGGACGGGCCGGGATGTTATCTCTTTAAGAACAATGAGAACGAAGTAATTTATATAGGCAAGGCGGGCTCTTTGAAAAAAAGGGTCCGATCTTATTTTCAGAAAAATCATCCCGACCAGAAAACCGAGAAGCTGGTTTCGCGAATTGTCGATCTCGACATCCTGGTTACGCCTTCGGAAAAAGAAGCGCTCATCCTCGAATCGAACCTGATCAAAGAATATAAACCGCGTTATAATATAAACCTCAAGGACGATAAACAGTATCCCTACATAAAGATAACATCGGAAACATACCCGAGGATGCTGGTTGTTCGACGCGTATTCGATGATTCCGCCAGGTATTTCGGGCCCTATACCAGCGCCACCGCCATGCGGCGTACTATACGCCTCATAAGACGCATTTTTCCGATCCGTTCCTGCTCCCTCGAGCTGCCGTCCAAACGAAATTACCGAGTTTGTCTCGATTATTTCATAAATCGGTGTCCCGGGTGCTGCGAACCGGGGAAGATTTCTCCGGAAGACTATATCTCCATGATCAACGAGGTCGTGCTTTTCCTGTCTGGTCGATCCAAAGAGATAGCCGATAAGCTGAAAACCCGCATGAACGAGCATTCAGAGCAAATGGAATATGAACAGGCCGCCAGAATAAGGGATCAGTTGAGATCGATCGAATCCGTTATTGACAAACAGCGCGTGGTCAGCGCCGATCTGGCCGATCGGGATATCGTCAACGCGGCCCTCGAGGGCAACGACGCCTGCGTCAACCTCATGAAAGTCAGAGGGGGAATCCTTCTCGGGCAGGAAACCTATATTTTGAGCACGGCGGGAAACGACATCCCGGAGATCGTCAGGATTTTTCTGCCGCGGTATTATAAGACGATCATGGTTTTTCCCGAGGAGATAATTATCCCCGTGGATATAGCGGATTTCGATCTGATGCACGAGCACTTGAACGAGCTTGCCGGTAAGCCGTTGAGACTTCTGACGGCCCAAAGGGGGGAAAAGGCCGACCTGCTCAAGATGGCCGCCGAAAACGCCCGTCATAATCTCGACCTTCACCTGGCCGAGAAAAGCTCGACCCGCAAAAGAGCCCCCCATGCCGTATATTCGCTTTCGCGCGATTTGTATTTGAAGAAGCTTCCCCGCGCCATAGCCGCCTGCGACATCTCCAACCTCGGCAAAGAT
>CAZDAH010000037.1:7963-8248 GCA_964503405.1 uncultured Ignavibacteria bacterium | reverse complement strand
CTTTTGATCGACGGCGGCAAAGGGCAGCTTAACGCGGCTCTTGAGGCCATCCGCGGCCTGAATATCGACGATCAGCAGGTCGCTTCATTGGCCAAGAGATTCGAGGAGGTCTACTTGCCGGGTCGATCAGAGCCTTTATCCATCCCCCGCACTTCATCGTCGATCAAATTGCTCCAAAGGGTCCGCGACGAGGCTCATCGATTCGCGGTCAGCTATCACAGGACTCTGAGGTCGAAGAAAATAGAGGATTCGAAGCTGGACACCATCCCGGGAATAGGCAAAGTC
>CAZDAH010000037.1:7498-7953 GCA_964503405.1 uncultured Ignavibacteria bacterium | reverse complement strand
GGGTCCGCATATTCCCAGCAAGCTGGCTGAGAGCATCAGGGAATTTTTCAACGGAGAGAGCGACGATGAATGACGAGCCGATAGTCGAGATACTCGAAATCGGGCCCTATTTTGTGAATTGTTATATAGTGGGAGATCCGGAATCAATGGAAGGGATCATAATCGATCCCGGCGACGAACCCGGGAGAATCATTTCCCATGCAGCAAGAGTCGGATTGAATATTGCCGGGATCATCATCACGCATGGTCACGCCGATCATATCGGGGCCCTCGACGAAATCCGCAATCACTACGGGGCGCCCGTATTTATTGGCGCTGGCGACGCTCACATGCTCACCGATTCGCTCGCCAACCTCTCCGGGCTGTCCGGCCAAAGCGTGGCCACGTCGCCCCCGACCGCTACGCTCAGGGAGGGAGACAAGGTCGAAGTGGGGCGATTCTCATTTGATGTTCTG
>CAZDAH010000037.1:2693-7488 GCA_964503405.1 uncultured Ignavibacteria bacterium | reverse complement strand
GATGTTCTGGAGACCCCCGGTCATTCCCCCGGCTCCATCTCCCTCTACGGCCACGGCATTGTGTTTACGGGTGACGCGCTCTTTCTCGGCTCTATCGGACGCACCGATTTCCCCGGATGCTCGCATGAATCTCTCATAAACTCGATCAAGACCAAACTGCTTCCTTTGCCCGACGATACGATAGTCTATTCCGGTCATGGACCTGACACGCCAATGGGGCAGGAAAGGGAGTTCAACCCGTTCTTGTGATGAGCAAGATGTTTTTCCGGCATGCGTGAAGAAACTACCCCGCGATTTTTATGACCGTTCGGCCCTGCAAGTAGCCGTTGACCTGCTCGGCTGCCATATAATCTCCCAACCCAACGGAGCCAGAACGGGCGGGATGATTGTTGAAACTGAGGCCTATGTAGGCTCCGTCGATCCCGCTTCCCACGCCTTTATCGGCCGCACCGAGCGCAACGAGGTAATGTTTGGGCCGCCTGGAATGTTATACGTATATTTCACTTACGGCAATCATTTCATGCTCAACGTGGTGGCGGGAAAAGAGGGATATCCCGCGGCGATACTGCTTCGGGGGATGGAACCCCTCTTCGGACTGCAGGAAATGGCGGCCCGCAGAGGAGTCCAAAACGCCGAGGATATCGCCTCCGGGCCGGGCAAGCTGGCCAAAGCCCTGGCAGTCGGCAGAAGCCAGAATGGGGCCGATTTGACCGGACGTGAAATTTACTTGAAAGGGCCGTCGATTGGCAGAAAGACGATTCTGGCGTCGCCGCGGATAGGAATCGGCGATCGCGGCAGTGAACGGCTCTGGCGATTCTTTCTTAATGATAATCCGCACGTCTCCAGACCGGCGGGACATGTCAGAAAACATATCTACAGTCTGGCCGTCGCCCGGAAAATGTCCTTTTGCCTTAGTATCGATGAATAATATTCATTGGTATTGGAAATTCCTTTCGTATATATTCGCGCAGATGTCAGCGATTTTTTAGAAAGATTATTGGAGGACACATGCCTTCGCGCAAATCAAGCGATATCGAGCTCTCCGCGCTGGAAAACGCCATGCAGCAGTTCGATGAGGCGGCAGAGAGGCTGAATATCGATAAGACCATGCTCGAAATACTGAAACAGCCGCGCCGTTCGGTCATGGTCAAATTGCCAATACAAATGGACGATGGACATTTCGAGGTGTTTACAGGTTACAGGGTTCAGCATTCCATCACCAGGGGCCCGGCCAAAGGAGGAGTACGATTTCATCCCGACGTTTCCCTCGACGAGGTGTCGGCTTTGGCCGCGTGGATGACCTGGAAATGCGCCGTTGTCGGTATCCCCTTCGGAGGCGCCAAAGGGGGAATCACCTGCGATCCCACGAGGATGTCTAAAGGAGAATTGGAGAGGCTTACGCGGCGATACACCGCCGATCTCATGGAAGTTCTGGGGCCGGATATAGACGTTCCCGCGCCAGATGTCAACACCAACGCCCAAATTATGGCCTGGATGATGGATACTTATTCCATGCACGCACGCCACACCGTCACATCCGTGGTTACCGGCAAACCGATCCAGCTGGGCGGCTCGCTCGGACGACGCGAGGCTACCGGAAGGGGCCTTTTGTTCACGATCAGGGAAGCGTGCAAACATAAGGGAATCGAACTCAAAGGCGCGCGCTGCGTGGTGCAGGGTTTCGGAAACGTCGGTTCCGTCACGGCCGAACTGCTTTATCTGGAAGGCGCCAAGATCATCGGCGTATGCGACGTTTACGGGGGTTTGTATAACGATGACGGTATTGATATTCTTGCCCTTAGCGAACATGTGAAAGCAACGGGGAAAACGGTCGGATTCAAAGGAGCCGAACCGCTCGATCGCAATGAGATCCTCTGGCTGGATTGCGATGTTCTTGTCCCGGCGGCGTTGGAAAATGTGATCAAATCCTCCAACGCCGAGAACGTCAAAGCGGCCATCGTGGCCGAGGGCGCCAACGGCCCTACCACAACAAGGGCGGATAAAATCCTCGAATCGCGGGGGATCTTTGTCATCCCGGATATTGTGGCCAATTCGGGGGGGGTAACTGTCAGCTATTTCGAATGGGTCCAGGACAGAATCGGTTATTTCTGGACCGAAGACGAGGTCAACCGCAGGCTCGAGACTATCATGGTCAAGGCTTTTTCCGACGTTCTCGCCGTCTCCCTGGAGCATAATTGTAACATGAGGATGGCGGCTTTCATGTTGGCCATCAAGAGGGTGCTGGATGTCACCATGTTGCGGGGGGTTTACGCGTGAAGAATAGGGATTGAATCACGGCATTTGATCGTGAATCAGGCTGATCGAAATAGTGGCGGAACGGGTGAGAAATTTATTCATGACGCGATTAATATCGCTCGTAATCCCGGCTGTTTACGCTTCGATGCTATCCTGCGTCCCGCGCGGCGACAAAATCGCCTTGAACCCGGCTCTCCTGTTCACGGTCGAATCCCGATATCTCAATGACGTTTCCGCGGCCGCTGTCAAGGGCTCCATAGAATACGAGGATTTCGAGCGTCGCCAGACGGCCGACTTCAAAGCCGTCTTCAACGGCGGGGATTCCATATTCTTCCTGACAGAGGGGCCATTTTACGCCGATTTATTTCACCTTATAATTACCGGCGATTCGGCGTTTGTCAAAAACCGAGACTCAGATTTCTGGGAAGCGATGGAAAGCGTCGAGCCGTTCGATCTATCTGAATATGACCTGGAAGAGTTGGCGCCGATCGATTTGGGTCCGCTCATTCTGCCGCAGTTTTTTCTAAGGCCGTCCGGGGAATCGGGCAGGGAGCTTCGATTGATCTCCATCTATGGCAACCGGGAATTCCAGGCCACCCCGTCTTCGGATAATACGACTTTTTCGCTCCGGATCAAGGGCGCGGCTGTGAGAGCGGCATATTCCAAAGGAAGGCGATTCCAAGGAGGCGTGTTTCCATCAGAGATCGAAATCTCTGACAAAAATAATACCTGGAGCATGCGGATTGAAATCACCTCGATCAAGCTAAATCCGATCATTAAGCCGGAAATCTGGCGAATAAGTCAGTAAGCTGTTGTCATACAAAAAGATCGCTCCGGGGAGAATGCAAAAAGCCCTTGACAATTCCTCATTATTGCCTATTTTCAATCTGGCGTCATGTTCGGAATATCTTTGGTTCTTTCGAGAGATGAATTGTCGACAGGGACTGATAATTATTTTGCCGATAATTCATCGTGAGGAGGTTTGATAGAATATGGCTTTCTTGAACAGGTTCTTAACGATTGCCGCGCTTGCCGGCTTCCTTATTGGATTGTTCGGCCGCGCCAACGCGTTGACCGAAAAAGAGCAATGGATCAAAGATAACGACGAGAGCCTCAGAATCCGGAGAGATACGCCCCCAGTGATTCAGGATCACGGAGGCCCGGACGGCGGAGGATATTATTTCATAGATTCCGACGATGACGCCGCCAACGCGCCCGTCTACGAATGGCTGGATATCACTGACGGCACTTCTGTCGCTCTGGACGACGACGAAACGCAGGGACCGTTCGGCCTCGGATTCGATTTCGTGTTCTATGGAAACTCGTTCACCACGATCAATATCTGCTCCAATGGTTTTCTGTCTTTCACCAGCACCGTGCACGACTATCTCAATTACGGGATTCCGCGTATCGGCGAACCGAACAACCTCCTGGCCGTATTCTGGGACGATCTCAGCCCGAACAATGGCGGCCAGGTATTTTATAAACAGGATATCGATTCTTTCGGCCGGCATCGATTCATAGTCTCCTATAACGGCGTGCCGCATTACCCCGACGATGGCTCATTGTCTTTTCAAGCGATAATATATGATACAGGCGACATGATCTATCAATACGCTATCATGGACGACGCCGGCCACGGCAACGACGGCGCCACCATTGGAATCGAGAATTCCTCCGGCTCGGTCGGTACCCAGTATGAATACAATCAGGAGCGCATCCACGACGAAATGGCCGTATATTTCGGGCTGACTCCGCCGATCTACGCCGATCACGATGTCCGTCCCAACTCGTTTCTGCGCCCCATCGCCGGGATCGGGGCGGTAGGGACCCCGTTTGATATCGAGGTGCGCTTCCTCAACCGAGGCGGCAATACCGAAACTTTCGAAGCGAGTGTAGCGATTGATCACAACGGCGAGGTATATAACGAAACGGAATTGATCGCCGACTTGCCGTCCGGGCAGTTTGTCGATGTCGCTTATCCGCAGTTTACCCCGACCGAAGAGGGAATTTATCGGGTATCGGCCATCTCCGAGCTTGCCTCCGATGAGATCCCCTCGAATGATACTCTCGAGATAGAATTCAACGCTATTGCCAATATTTATATAGAGGATTTCGAGGATGACAACGGCCTGTATGTCGGCGACAATGACTGGGAATGGGGAGTTCCCGCGTCCGGTCCGAACGAGGCTCATTCAGGCGAATACCTCTGGGCTACAGTCCTCTCCGGCAATTATAGCGTCGGGCCTCTGTTATCCACACTTATCTCTCCCGTCCTCGGATTGAGCGACGGCGCCCGGATGACTTTGTGGCATTGGTACAATACCGAGAGCTCATTCGACGGCGGAAATCTAAAAATCTCGATCGACGAAGGAGCCACGTGGGAATTACTCATTCCGGTCGATGGTTACGACGGAGTACTTTCCACGAGTTGGGAAAACCCTATCGGCGGCGAAGAGGCGTTTTTCGGCGCGTCCAACGGTTTGTTGCAGGAGACTTTCGATCTCTCTGCCTACGTGGGATCGTCGGCCCTGATTAA
>CAZDAH010000037.1:2268-2683 GCA_964503405.1 uncultured Ignavibacteria bacterium | reverse complement strand
GATGACATAATCATCTACGGCGGCGGCGGCGCGGAGCCGGGATGGATAACCGGGGTAGTCAACGATTTCGACAGCGGGGATCCTCTCGAGGGAGCGGTAGTCACGGCCGGCAACTACAGCGACCGCACCAACGCGGACGGCGTGTATATGCTGGAGCTGTTTCCGTCCACGTATTCTGTCAACGCCTCGGCGCAATATCACGCCCCGGTCACTGAGAACGAGGTGGAGGTCGTGGAGGGCGATACCACTATTGTCGATTTTGCTTTGCCCGCGCCTGCCATTCTGGTGGATACTACTCCCATAGAAACGACTCTTTCTCCCGGCCAATCGGCCGAATTCACCAGGAACGTGGCTAATATCGGCAGCGGCGATCTCGAGTTCGATATCATCGTTGCATTCGGCGACCGGAGACTTC
>CAZDAH010000037.1:0-2258 GCA_964503405.1 uncultured Ignavibacteria bacterium | reverse complement strand
GCCAGCGCATCCTCGGCGGCCTTTCGGACCGTGTTCGGATCGATCCCCATCTGGAAATTAAGGCCAGCGGGGAGGAGCGTAATAGAAGCGTCGAGGAATTATCGTCGACATTTACCGAATACGCCCCCACCAATAGCCCCGGTAATCCCTCGACAATTCTCGATTTCGGCGACGAAGTGTATGTTTTCGATCCCCAGACCCCGACTAATGACATCGCCTGCCTGGGAGTCGAATTCGACGGCAGCTATTTCTGGATCACCGGACGGTACCCCGAGCCTGGGGACGATACCCATAAACTGCACAAATTCGACCGCGATGGCGGGTATATTACCTCTTACGACCAGGGGACTTATTCGGCTTGGGGATGGCGCGATCTCGCCTGGGACGGCGTCTACTTGTACGCCTCAGATGAAAACGAACTGGCAGTAATCGATCCCGCTTCCGGCCAGAAAATAGACGAACTGCCCATGCCCGGGGGAATCAACCCGCCTCTGAGAGCGCTGGCATACGATCCCCAGACAGATCATTTTTGGTCGGCAAATTTCAATTCGAACATAATCGAGTTCAATCGCAACGGCGAGACTCTCGGTGTCTACGCCAATACCATGGCCGCCTACGGCATGGCCTGGGATGACGCGTCGGCCGATGGTCCCTGGCTCTGGGTTTTCTCGCAGGACGGCGCGCCTCAGACTCAAGTCAGCCAGTTCGATCCCCGCGCCGGTGAATACACCGGAATTGTCTTCAACGCTATCGACCACAACGGCGGCAATGACGATGCTGCCGGAGGCGCCTGTTTCACAACGGAATGGAATCCCTCCCTTGGAATACTCTTCTGCCTTGTCCAGGGAAACGCGGAGGGACAGTCCGCCGACCTCGTTCAGGGATATGAAATCACCCCCTTTTCGCGATGGATAATTGTCGATCCGATGTCGGGGTTTCTCGCCCCGTCGAGCAATATAGATCTGGCGATCACCCTTGATTTCACCGGCGGCGATATAGTGCCTGATTCGGTTTACGAGGCCCAGGTAATCATAGACAACAACTCGCCGGAAACACCGGTCATTCCTGTTACGGTGGATGTTCAGAGCGATATCGAATACGATAATCCCGGTCTGCCACGAAAATTTTCTCTCTATCAAAATTATCCCAATCCCTTTAACCCTTCGACATCGATCAAATTCGCCCTGCCCGAGCAATCAGACGTTTCGATCGAAATATTCAATATTCTCGGACAAAAAGTGGCCTCGGCATTCGAAGGGCTGATGCCCGCCGGCTACCATAGCCTTGTTTGGGACGGTTCATCGGCGGCGTCCGGCATATACTATTACAGGATAACCGCCGGAGAATATGTCGCCGCCAGGAAAATGACCCTGATAAAGTGAGCGCAATATGCTCGCCCTCCGTCGTTTTCGACAGGGGGGCTTTTTATTCTGAAAAGTTCCATTCGGCCCGGCAGCAAAATATTATGTAAACATTTAGTGGTTGACTGCCGAAAAATAGTATGTATGAATGAGATTGTGGCCGATAGTCTTGAAAAATTCGTCGATTATCTGAGCCTGGAAAAAGGCCTGGCGGAACAAAGCTGTCAGTCGTACCGATCCGACATAGAGAAGTTCGCGCGCTATCTCGAGAAAGTGGGAAAAACGCCCGCGGAGCTGAGGCAATCCGATCTTTCCGCGTTCCTGGAGTATTTGCGCTCCGACGGCATGGCGCCGTCATCCATTGCCCGGCACTTGAGTTCGCTGAAAGGATACTATCGCTTCCTGGGAAAATTCGGTATCTCGCGAAGCAACCCGGCCGAATCGATCAGCGGACCAAGGCTATATCGGTCGCATCCGGGAGCCCTGACGGTCGAGGAAGTGACCGAAATACTGCTGACCGCCAAAAAAGCCGCGGAAAGCGACAAATCCAGGAAAAAGCTCGCGCTCAGGGATCTCGCCCTGCTGGAATTCCTGTACGGCACCGGCGCCAGGGTCTCGGAAACCTCGAATGCCCGCCGCGACGATCTATATACCGAGATGAACCTTGTCCGGCTATTCGGCAAGGGCAATAAAGAGCGTGTAGTTCCAATGGGCAAGGCCGCCTGGCTGGCCATAGAGAGATACCTGGTCGACTGTCGTCCCGGCCTGGCCCGTCCCGCAAGCGGCGATCTGCTTTTCCTGAATAACCGCGGCGGACGACTTTCGAGAATGGGGATATGGAAAATTCTGGGAAAATACGTGAGCGCCGCCGGGATCTCCAGGAAAGTCAGCCCGCAT
>CAZDAH010000036.1:11649-24436 GCA_964503405.1 uncultured Ignavibacteria bacterium | reverse complement strand
AGGGGCAAACTTCACGTCTGGTGAACGGTCCACCCGAAGGCACACACATGACCATTGTGGTCAGAGGCAATATATATTTCAGCGACGACTTGATTTATCAGAATCCGAATCTCGCCGGTATCGCTTTTGTAGCCATGACCGACGGCGAGAGCTATACCGATCTGAACGATAACAGCCAATATGACCCGGGCGAACCGATCCTGCACGACGACGGCGATAACTTCTATGAGGGGAATATGGAAGGCAGCGGAAATGTCTGCTTTGGCGACCCTAACGGGGGGCCCCTCGGCGTCGTCAGCGGCTTCATTTACGCCGAGAACAATTTCGAGGACTATGTGCTCAGCGGTCCCGACGGCGATCCTCAGACATTCGGAGTGAACGGGCTTCTTTCGGCGGGCAATCTTCTTAGCATTAACCGCGATTTCTCCGGCGGGCACGCTCCGATGACAATCAATTACGATCCGCGTCTTCAGAACGGACTGCTTAATCTTCCCAACCTGCCGCGCCGCACCACGATAGGCTCTTATGCCATTCTTTCCTGGAGAGAGATTTAGTAATACGAATAAATACGTCGATTCAGGATAGAAACGAGTCAAACAGTAACCTCCGGAAAACGGCTCCAAAAAACGGGGCCGTTTTGCTTTTTCGTTAACGTTTATAGCCTCAAATCGGCGCAATACATGGACGATGAAGTATATTTAAGCGATTCGCTTGCGGTACATCGGAATAAGCGCGGACAATCCTATTGGGGTAATTGTCAGGTAAATATAAATGTACCTGAATCGTCTTGATCCGCGGACGTGCTCTAATGGCCCTCATAATTTTTGCTTTCCTGATATAACGTCGTTACAATTTCTGTCGATAATCGTAACGATTCATAGACTTTTCTGAGAGGACGGCAGCATGACAGGACGAATGATTAACGGCCGGCTGCATTCGACAAAATCGGCTTCGGGGAATCAATACGGATTCACCCTTTTGGAGCTTCTGATCGGCACCTTCGCCGCCGCTTTGTTGTCTTATGCGGCGCTTTCTCTCTATGTGACTCAGCACGAGCAGATGTTGGTCCAGGACGAGATAGCCGATATGCAGGCAAATCTGCGGTCGTCGGCGGAAATCCTGGCGACGACAATCCGCCTGGCCGGGTATAACGCTCCCAAGCAGTCAGCCATCGAATGCAGGGACTCCAACCCCGATACTATTACAGTTACCTTCGATTCCGCTGCTCTGCAGAACGTTCAGCTGAGCGAGAACCTGTTATCGTTAACCGGGGAACTGGTTTGTGCCGGCAGCGATCTGAGCGGCGTTAACCAGGACGAGTGGTATTACATTTACGATCCCATTTCCGACACAGGCGAGTTTTTCGTGGTTACCGGCATTGCCTTTACCAATCGGATTCTGCACGATAATTCGCCTTTAACCAAACTTTACCCGGCGAACAGCAAAATTATAAAGATGAACCGAATCAGGTTCTTTGTTAATCAGCCCGACACCTCCAGCTCGAATCTGATGATGCAAACATTCGGCTCCGGGCCCCAGGTTTTCGCCGAGAACATAGTTGACCTGGACTTTCGATACTTTCTCGATAACGGCGCCGTCGTCGCCCAGACCGCCAATCCCGACAAAATCAGGCTGGTTGAAATTAATATTGAAGGGAGAACGGCCAGTCGCGATCCGCAATTTTCCAATCAATACCGGACCAGAGATTTCTCCCTCAGGGTCAACGTTCGGAATCTCGGCCTGACGTTCTAACGCGAAACCTCGCTTCGAGAATCGGATCCAATCTTAAGGGCTCATTCATAATGCTGCGGCAATCTTATTGTATGGGATGATTCC
Organism: uncultured Ignavibacteria bacterium; assembly: GCA_964503405.1. Lineage (GTDB taxonomy): Bacteria > Zixibacteria > MSB-5A5 > UBA10806 > UBA10806 > JAZGHS01. Next base: position 22,600 of record CAZDAH010000036.1, on the reverse strand, counting down.
CACATATTAAAGCGTTCGGACTATAGTTTTATGCCCGGCTCCCGGGCGGAGCGTCAAAATCGCTGTTATCTTGTTGATAGACAATAGGATAATATATGGCCTCCGGGCATTGGGTTTGCTTGTGTTAATAGCGACAAGCGGTCCTGAAAATCAACAATAAGGGAGGATTGCGATGAACCGAAAAAAAATAAGATTGATCGAGCAGGATAGTCAGAGCGGTATGGTTTTGATCGTCTGTCTTATCATTCTGCTCATGCTTTCGCTCATCGGGATAGCGACAATCACCAACTCCAACAGCGACATGACTGTAGCAGGCCACGAGCTTTCTCAGACAGGCGCGTTCTACGCGGCTGAAGCTGGAATCGAACGGGCTGTTTCCGAGGTTCAAACCTGCTATGAGAATACAGGTGTCCCGCCCAATCCACTTCCCTCCGGAGATATGACTTTCAACCCTCACCGCGTTTCGTATCAGGTTTTCGACGGCGGCCCTGCCGTTCAGGAAGTTCTTTCAACCGGATCCTATTCCGGCCTGCACGGCCTGGTCAAGGATTTCGAGGTCACGGCCACCGGTTTCAACAGCAGCACCGTATCCGCGGTGGCCTTGGACGTGGGAATACAGGATGCCCTAATTCCTCTTTTCCAATTCGCGGTCTTTTACGAATACGATCTGGAAATAGCCCCCGGGCCTAATATGACGTTGGGCGGACGAGTCCATTCCAACGGAAACGTCTACCTGCAGTCGAACAACAACTTGTATGTCGATTCTTACCTGACCTCGGCCGGCGATATCCTCCACGGCAGGAAACCGGGAGGCGGAAGCGTTTCGAACGGTAACGTAATGATTATGGACAACAGCGGGAATTATCAGAATATGCGCAATATCGACGGGACCTTCCTTGATTCGCAGGACGATGACTGGGTAAACTCGTCGCTGTCGCGCTGGGGCGGCAACGTGGAGGACGGGGATCACGGCATAACGAACCTGTACATGCCGGTTGTTGCTGACGGACCTCCGACCGACCTGATAGATCGCGGCGACGGCAATGCCGATAGTTTCGAGCACCAGGCCGGGCTCAAGTTCGTGGACGGACAGGCGCTTTATCGTCAGTTCGACGGCACCTGGCTGAATGTCACCGCCTCTTTGATAGCCGACGGGGCGATTTCCGTAGGGGCATTCAACGACGGTCGCGAGGGGCTCGACGTCGCCTCCCTGGATATTGACGTGGGCGCGCTGGCAACGTCGGGTTATTACCCGTCCAACGGCATAATTTACGCGTCGGTGCCGGATGCTCCCGGCGAGTTGTCCGCGGTCAGGCTGACTAACGCCGCGCAACTGCCGTCGGGTCTCACCGTTTCGACGGAAAACCCTCTGTATACCCAGGGGGATTATAATACCATCAACAAACAGCCGGCGTCGCTGATTGCCGACGCCATCACTTTCCTTTCGAACAACTGGGATGATGCCGACAGCTGGAGCGGCTTGGCCAGCAGAAACGCCACGGCGACCCAGATTAACGCCTGCTATATGACCGGCAATACCGAGACCGGCGCCAATGGCAACGGTTACAGCGGCGGTCTTGAGAATCTTCCCAGGTTCCTGGAAAACTGGAGCGGAGTAACCTTGGGCTGGCTCGGTTCGGCGGTCGATCTATGGTACTCGCGCAAAGCGACGGGGCAATGGTCGTACGGCTCCTACTATACGGCTCCCGATCGCAACTGGGCTTTCGATCCTGATTTGCTCGATCCGGATAACCTTCCTCCGGGGACCCCTCAGGTCAATCTGATTCTCAGAACCAGCTGGAGACAGAGGGTAATCGACCAGTATCACAGTCCATATTCGCAGGAGAGCGAGATCGATGGAGGCGTTCTATAGGACGGCTTGATGGAATCCGATAGATGTTGTGTCCGGGCGGCTCGAGTCGAGCCGCCTTTTTTTTCAAAAAGACCTTTTCCCCATTCCGAAATCGATGTAGAATTGTCAGGAAAGGAGATTTCGATGAAATTCGGATACTTTCTTATCTGCCTCGGAGTCCTGTTTCTCCTGCACAATTTCGGCTATGTTCACGGCGGCCCCTGGCGTTTTATCATCGCGTTATTCCTGCTGTTCGCCGGCGGATCGATGATTAAAAAATCAATAGGAAGCAAAGAACCTTCCCGAGAAAATGACTGATCCCGGAATGAATTTCAGCGGAATAATACCGGCAAAGACCGAAAAACGAAACCATATCATCGTGGTTTTTTGTTTATACTTATGCGTATGAATCTGAATAAGAATGAAAATAAGACTCCATTAGCAGGAGGGATTATCCAGCATGTTTAAAATGGCGCGCTCGTTGACAATTCTCATTATTCCGGCATTAATCTTAGCTTCATGCGATACGCGGGGATCGGTGCGTCCCAGAGTCAGGGAGCTGCCGTCGTTCACTGTGGAGATGACCCTTGTCAAGAACCTGGACACCGGCGAGAATCTTGTGGAAGCTATTTTCGAGAGGGACGGGGCGGCATTCTCCGACGGCATCATCACTGTCGGGGGAGTCGAGGTTCCGCCACAGGGGGGCGGCCTGTATTACGAATACAGCGCTTCATTCCCGTTGCCCTCCGGAGCTAATCTCATAGGCTTTGTAAGCCCCGAGGACGATTATTCCAAAGAAGTGACCATAATAATGCCCGGGATATTCTCCGTGACCCAGATCAGCCCCCGTCATAACCCCAATGCCGACGCCGTATTTGTCGAATGGTCAGCATCGTCCGACGCCGGCAGCTATATACTGGCGGTGTCCACGGGATCAACCGACGATGGAACGATACCCTTGCGTAAAATATTGACGTCGACTACAATAAACTATTGGGTACCCGATACGACTTTCGAGGATTTCTTCGGCGATCCGGTGGCGGGGACCTATTACGTTTACTTAATAGCCTTTAACGAGGGTTTCGGGCCGTATGAGGGCATCGAATTCCAGGTTCCGGAAGGTTTGCCAGAGAAGTTAATCGCCGACCCGGTAGGCGTCCTCCGATTCGGGACTGCGGCGCCAATTGACTCCATAGTGGTGCCTTTTTGAAATCAGGAAGGCGGACAAAAAAACCTCCCGGGGGCAAGGCCGTTTTCGACGAGCTTATGGGGTTGGTGACCGAGCGAACAAACCCGACATCGAAAAATCTTCATCGTCTATCGACTTCGGCCATATTACGCTTGATGAGCAGGCAGGATATGTCGGTGCCGCGGGCGGTAGCCCGCGAATTGAAATATATCGCCAAGGCGGTGGAAAAGGCCGTGGAAACCTTCAAAAGCGGCGGCAGGATGTTCTACCTTGGCGCCGGCACGTCGGGACGGCTGGGGGTGCTTGACGCGTCCGAATGCCCGCCGACTTTCGGCACCGATCCGCAAATGATACAGGGAATTATCGCCGGCGGAAGGAGCTCCCTGGTTCGTTCGCGCGAGGGGGTCGAGGATGATACCGCCGCTGCGATCGCGGATATAAAAAAGTACGGCGTCCGAAAAGGAGACTTGGTTGTGGGCCTTACAGCATCTCGTCGAACTCCTTACGTTCTGGAAGGATTGAGAGAAGCTAAATACAGGGGCGCCAGAACGATCTTCGTTTGCTGTAATCCCCGCCGGTCGATTCCAGACAAATTCGACCTGGCCATCTGCCCGGTGGTCGGCCCAGAAATTATAGCGGGATCATCCCGCATGAAGGCCGGAACCGCTCAAAAAATGATACTGAACATGATTTCGACGGCCACTATGATAAGAATCGGCAAGGTTTATTCGAACAGAATGGTCGATTTGAAAGCCGCTTCGGAGAAGCTCAAAGAGAGATCCAAAAGGGTCATTATGGAGATCTGCGGTATCGACTACGATGATGCGGAATCGGCCCTCTAGGCGTCCGGCGGATTGGTGAAGATCGCCATTGTGATGAGCAAGACCGGCTTAACCAGACAGGAATCAGAAGACAGGCTTAACGGCGCCGGCGGATTTATTCATAAGGCCATTTCGAAACGGTCAAAATAGGTCATTTAGACAAAGACCTTGCATAGTGTTTCCTGTTAAGTTGTTGCATGACCGTAATTTCGCGGTTCCAATTTGAAATTGAAATCGTCAAATGCCCCATTTTCTCGTTAATTAAGCCCGGCCGTTTACCGAAATTATGAAAGAGAAGGCGCAATGGGGATTAGTGAAAATGATTAGACGCGGCGGACGTTATGGATAAGTATATCGAAATCACTGACGAGGATATTGCGGAAGTATCGAAAGCGTCCGCCAGGGCAATTACCGATATTTTCAACTTGTTTTTAAAGACGGTAAAAGCCAAGCTGGTATATCCGGCGTCGTCGAAACTGCCTCAGCAATTCAAAAATGAGCTATACGGCGCTCTCACTACCCTGTTGAATCAGGACAGCGAACTTGCATTCAAGGTGGAATCGGACAGTATTCTTCAGGGCGACATTTGCGTTTACAAAGCGTCAAATAAATCCGAGAACCTGGCGCGTCCCTTTTTCCGCGACGGTATCCTCAGTTTCAAATTCAAGCAGGGATTGCCGTTCGATGAACTTGAGGCATTCGTCGATATCGTCTCGCAGATGACCAGGTCTGCGGTTTTCGACGACGACGCGGCGACGCTGCTTTGGGAGGCCGGGTTCGAATATATCACATACGAGTTGATGGACGACTTCCTCGACATCGATACTTTCGAATATGGCACGGATAAGCTCAAATCCGGACGAGCGCCGTCGGAGAGCGATATTAAGGGAATTTTCGAAAACGAAATCGAACTGAATCTTACGGAAGAGGATTTCGATCTTAATTCCGAAAAAAACCGTTCCCGGGCGCCGTCGGCTTATCGCGACGCGGAGGATAGCGTAGCCCGCTTCATTCAGGGCATCATGGAATTCAGCCAGCCGGAAAAAGCCGAAATCGACAGAATGCTTGTGACCGACCTAAAATTCGACTATGTGAAATATTCGATTGATTTACTTTTCGAGATCCTGGAACTGGAAACCGACAAAGCCGGATACAACGAAACGCTCGATCTTCTGGCCAAGGTAGGGGCCGATTTCATCAGGGCGGGCGATTTCAGGTCGGCAATGATGACGATTGAGCGGGCCAACGAACTTGGCATGATTTTCAAGAAAGTCGACGATCACAAGCAAGAGAAGCTGCTTGGCTTCAACGAAAGATTCGCGGCCTCGGAGAAAATAAGGGTCCTGGTGGATTTGCTTAATAAGACCAGGGACATAAACTACGACGAATTGACCGCTTTTCTGAAACTTCTCCCCTGGCAGGCCGTCGATCCTTTGGTCTGGGCGCTGGGCGAACTGCAGCATTACCCGGCGCGACGGGCGGTTTGCCAGGCTTTGGAGACAATGGCAGTCGATCACCCCGAAATCCTGGGCAAGGGAACCGAGAGCCCCCGTTGGTACGTAGTCAGAAACGTGATATCCATCCTGGGTCGGATAGGCGATCGCAGGACGTTTCCCTTTTTCAAAAGGGCCATGAAACATCCCGACATACGGGTGCGCAAGGAGGCGGTCATATCTGCGGCCAAGATAGTATCCGACGAGGCCGCCGAGTTTCTTATCACGGCGCTGCACGACGATGATGAGAAAATTCAGATACTCGCGCTGAAGGAAATCGTCGAAAGAAACATAATTGTGGCTTGCGAGAATATAAAGGGAATTATCTCCAGAAATGATTTCAAGAACCGGTCGCTGGAACAGATTCGCGAGTTCCTGGCGGGATTCGCCGCTCTGGGAGGAAACAACGCGTTCGAGCATCTGAAATCGCTGATCAAAAGCAGACAGATTCTGCCATCGGAGAAGAATGAAAGGCTGAAGATTTACGCCGTCAGGGCGCTGGGGTTCCTCAAAATCGCCGATGGCCCGAAATACCTGGCGTCGCTTACGCAATCAAAAAACAGGAAGATAGTCGATATGGCGACTCGTACCTTGAATAGGATCAAAAAAGGGGATAAAGGTGCTTGGTAAGTCGGTTGAGAATATCCGCGAGGAGCGCAAGGAATTGGAAAGCGCCCTGGACAAATCGGGGCGGGAGTTGGTCAACGTACTTTACGCCACGCTGAAAGTCGCGGCCATGTACGAACCGAACAATAACCGTTACCTCGAGCAGGGAAATCTGCTCCGCGCCGCGCTGAAGAAGATATTCGATCAGGAGTCCGATTTCTCGCTGATATCCCGGGGCGGATATCTGTATATTTCCGATGTCAGGTTGAAATCGGAAAGAGACAGCGACGACGCCATGACCTATTTCCTCGATCACTGGCGGGTCCTGGGGATTTCCGGATTCACCTTCTCCGATTCGCTCGATCCTAGAGAACTGGATAAATTCATTTATTTTTTGAGCGGATTCGAGCCCGGCGAGGAAAGCGAGGAAAATTTCGCCAATATCGCGTCCCGGATGAACGATTTGAGGATAGAGAAGATCACTCCGGTCAAGTATTCATTCGAGGAGGATACCGCGATCGAGGAGGACGAGACAAAGAAGATCCGGGTAAGAGCCCGGAAGACCTTCTTCTCGGCTCTTGCCGTCGTCCAGAACAACGCCCAACAGGTGAAAAATCAGAATAATATAAATATCGCCAAGACGAAAAGAGTGGTGCAGGGACTGATCGACGTCATTTTACAGGACGAGGCGGCCATGTTCGAGCTGACGACCCTTCGTAACTTCGACGATTATACTTATGTGCATTCTGTAAACGTTTGCGTCCTGTCGCTCTTGCTAGGGTACCACCTCGGCATGGATCGCAAGCGGCTCTCGCATCTGGGGGTGGGCTCGCTTCTTCACGATATCGGCAAGATGAAGCTTCCGGTCGAATTGATAAACAAGCCGGACGCTTATGACGACAACGACTGGCGGCTCATGCGTCTGCATCCTGTATTCGGTGTAAAGTTTCTATTCAAGACGAGAACCATAGAGGAAACTACCGCGCGGGCCGCCACGGCGATTTTCGAACATCATATTGGATATAACTGTTCGGGTTATCCCGAACTTCTGAATCGCAGGATTCCTCTGTTGTACGCCCGTATCGTCAGTATCGCTGATACGTACAACGCAATGACATCGGGGCGGATTTATCATCGAAAGAAGATTCTTCCTGACGAGGTCATATCCAACATGGTAAACAGGGCTGGCAAGGATTTCGATCCCCTGCTTTTGAAGATATTCATAAACGCCGTCGGAATTTACCCCGTGGGAACAGTGGTAACCATGTCGAATCGCGAGATAGGCATAATAGCCCGCAATAATCCCAACGACCCCGAGAAGCCCGAGGTCAAGATTATCGGAGACGAAAACGGCATGTACGAAACCGATAAGGTAAAGGTAATAGATCTTTCGAAGGAGCCGGGAATAACAATCAGCAGAATGATCGACGGCGACGAGCACAATATCGACAACGGCGCGTATCTTGATAAGGGTTGATATTCTCTCAAACAAGCAGGCTTTGCCCTGAGATTTCCGACCGCGCGAAAAAAGAAGTAAATTGACAAATTCATAGTTTTCTCAAATATCATCGGGGTTATGGATGTTCGCGGGCCTGCCGCCGGTTATCCTCATCGAATCGTGGAGAAACTGAAATTCTCCGAAAACTCCTCGCTTATCGCAATATCGTTTATAGTGGGAATTTCCACCGGCCTTGGAGCCGTATTATTCCGCTGGCTGATTCTCAACTTCAGAGACCTGTTTTTCGGGCACGAAATAAATTGGATGATCCCCCTTATTCCCATGTTCGGGGGCCTGCTGGTCGGTCCCATCGTGCACTTTTTCGCCACCGAGGCCAAGGGGCACGGAGTTCCCGAGGTCATGGCGGCGGTGGCCCTCAAATCAGGTGTAATCAGGCCCCGGGTGGCCGTAGCCAAAGCGGTGGCCTCGGCGATTTGTATCGGATCGGGAGGTTCGGCTGGCCGCGAGGGACCAATTGTCCAGATCGGCGCGGCGGTCGGCTCCACCATCGGCCAGGTTTTCCGTCTCTCCGGCGACAGGGTGAAGATCCTCGTAGGCTGCGGGGCGGCGGCAGGGATCTCAGCCGTGTTCAATGCTCCCATCGCCGGAGTGATTTTCGCTTTGGAAGTTATACTTGGAGATTTCACTATCAAGACCTTCTCGCCGGTGATTCTGTCATCGGTGCTGTCTTCGGTGACCTCCCGGGCGATCCTCCGGGATACTCCCGCTTTCATCGTGCCGTCGTATGAAATCGTCTCCGCATTCGAAATCCCGCTGTATATTCTTCTGGGGGGATTCGCCGGCGTGGTGGCTGTTCTTTTTACCAGAACTTTATACCTGTCCGAGGATCTTTTCGATAAACTGGTAAAATTCCCGGGGTAACTCAAGCCCGCTCTGGGGGGATTGCTCTTGGGTTTTACGGGACTCCTTGCAGTCAATCTCGATTACGCCGGATTCTCCCACCTTTCGGCCCCGGCAATTTTCGCCGATGGCTACGAGGCGGCAAGTTCCGTCCTTGGTGGAGGAGGATTATGGTATACCCTGCTGGCTCTTATCGTCCTGAAAATCCTGGCCACCAATCTAACCCTGGGATCGGGCAACTCCGGCGGCATCTTCGCGCCGTCGTTGTTTATGGGGGCTATGGCCGGGGGCCTTTTCGGGATAATCGTGCATTCGCTTTTCCCATCAGTAACCGCTCATCCGGGGGCTTACGCGCTTGTCGGTATGGCCGCCGTGGTGGCCGGCACAACCCACGCAACCATCACTTCGATATTGATTGTTTTCGAAATGACTAAAGACTATCGTATCATGCTGGCTCTGATGATCGCCTGCGTTTTCTCCACTCTGGTGGCTCGACGGCTTCTGAAGCCCTCCATATATACGCTGAAACTGATTCGAAGAGGAATCAACTTAAGCGGCGGCCGCGATGTCAACTTACTGGAGATTGTCACGGTCAAGGAGATCATGCTGCGCGAATTCAAAGCTATCCCCATGCATACCAACCTGCCCAGCCTCTTTCGCTACCTTGAAGAATCCACTGAAACTACCCTGCCCGTGATTACACCTTCGGGCAAGCTTTACGGCATGATTTCATTCCAGGATCTGCGGCAGATATTGACCAGGCACGAGGTCGATGATCTGGTAATCGCCTCCGATATTGCCACCAGGGATATTGTCTCCGTGACGGAAAACGAGAATCTTCGTCAGGCGCTGGAGAAATTCGGCCGGCGGGATTTCGATCTGCTTCCGGTAGTCGACAATGAGGATCCGTCGATAATCAAAGGCGTGATTCACAAGTCATATTTGCTGAGTTACTACAATAAACGTCTGATGGAGCGCATGGTCAAGGAAGGGGAGTCAGTCGATTACGCTCTCTGAGCGAGGAATCGAACAATCATTCGGTTGAAATCCTGCGGCGCTTCGAGGTTGACCATATGCCCGGCGTTCCCGACTATCTCCAATTTCGAATCAGATATATTTCGGTTCAGATACCGGGCGCTGTCCAGAAAACCCGAATCCAGCGCCCCGACGACGATTAGCGTCGGGATTCGGATCTCCCCCAGCCTGGCTCTCCAATTTACACTCGACAGTGTATTATCGCGGGCCTTCATCATGCACAGCAGATAATCGGGGTTGTGACGTGCGATCATGCGCTCCCAAATCGGACGAGCGTCGGGATTCCGCTTGAAAATATTGTCCACCAGCGGCCCTTTCCATAAGCCCATCGCCTCGGCCCAGGCCTCGGGTCCGCGAAGACGCAGAATATCGCTCTCCTTCTGCTGGAATTCGGCCTCCTTTTTCGCTTTCGGCCGTCCCGATAAAGGAAGAATTGAAGACACCAATATAAGTTTGCTGATTTTTTCGGGCAATTCCAGCGCAATCCGAAAGGCGACGGGTCCGCTCATGGAAAACCCCAAGACTGCCGCGTCTCGAAGCCCAAGCGAATCGATCAGGCCTATCAAATCCTCGGCCATAGTCGAGCCCGACCAGTCTTTGCCGCAGGATGATCTTCCGAAACCGCGCAGGTCGACGACAATAAGTCGATTGTATTTCGCCATTTCCGCGCGCTGATATTGCCACATTATCCCATTGAGCGCGTAGCCATGCAACAAAATCAGGGGATCGCCTTCGCCCTCGATTTCGTAGTATATAGCGGCATCGTCAGCATCAAAGAACGGCATCAGAAAAAATCCTCTTCCTCGTCTATAGTCTTGTTCAATGCTTCTCTAATCACATCCCACGAAAATCCCTTCCCCCTGAGGAAATTTATCAGTCGAGCGCGGGCTTTGACTGGCGGGAGATATTTCAGCGATCGATATTTCTTTTTCGCCAGTTCGATCACCGCCGAGGATTCGTCGAATTCCGCCAACTCGGCTTCCATCGCCTGCGCGGCTATCTCCTCCGCGATTCCCTTCTCCCTAAGCTTCTGTCTGAGAAAGCGACGCGATTTCACCCCGCGGGTCATCTGTGATCTTATAAACGCAGCTGCGTACTTTGAATCGTCAAAAAAACCGTATTCTCTCAACAGTTTCATGGCCCTGTCGCGCAATTCAGGCGATTTGCGTTCGGCTGAGAGTTTTCGTCGCAAATCGCGCTCTGAGATCATTCGCCTGGAAATTATTTGCATTCCTCTATATTTCAGCCAGGCCAGATCAGCCTCCTCTTTGACCCGCTTCCAGGCGGCATCGGAGATCAGGTCCCCTACGGCGAGGCCGTTTTTGACAATTGTTTCCTCGTCGATAAAAAAAGGCGGTTTGCCTCGAATGTCGAGTTCAAACCACCCCTTTTTCCGTCTGACCGGCGTTATGCCGGCCACCACCAATTCAGCCAAGAGAGTCTATTTCACCTTTTCCCTTTTCGGTTCCTCAGGTTTGCTTTGCGGCGCCGGGGGATTGATGCCAAGCTGCTCGCGGATCTTATTATAGATTTCCCTGGCCCCGCCAAGGATAGAATTGAGGATTGGGATAAGCTAACACTAGAGTGGGATTCCCT
>CAZDAH010000036.1:5813-11639 GCA_964503405.1 uncultured Ignavibacteria bacterium | reverse complement strand
ATTTCCCTGGCAACCTCGCGATTCTCCATAAGGTAGACGATGGAATTCTCCCGTCCCTGGCCGAGACGTTCCTCGCCGTATGAATACCATGTCCCCGATTTCTCCAGGATATTGAATTTCGAGCCGAGATCGACCAGCTCGCCCATCCTCGAGATTCCCTTGCCGTAGATAATGTCGAACTCCGCCTCGCGAAAGGGCGGGGCGACCTTGTTCTTGACCACCCTTACTCTTGTTCTCGAACCGGTAACCTCGCCGCCGTCCTTGAGGGTGGCGATCTTGCGGATATCCATTCTTACCGACGAGTAGAACTTGAGCGCGTTGCCGCCCGGTGTCGTCTCCGGATTGCCGAACATCACGCCGATTTTCATGCGGATCTGGTTGATGAATATTACGCTGGTCTTCGATTTGGAGATAGTGCCGGTCAGCTTGCGCATTGCCTGCGACATCAGCCTCGCCTGCAGACCCATGTGCGAATCGCCCATTTCTCCTTCGATCTCCGCCTTGGGCACAAGCGCCGCCACCGAATCGACTACCACGATATCGACCGCGCCGGAGCGCACGAGGGTTTCGGTGATGTCCAGCGCCTGTTCGCCAGTATCGGGCTGGCTGATAAGCAGATTCTCGATATCGACTCCCAACGTGCGGGCGTAATTAGGGTCCATGGCGTGTTCAGCGTCGATAAAAGCGGCGATCCCTCCGAGCCTTTGAGCTTCCGCCAGAATGTGTAAGGCCAGGGTGGTTTTGCCCGATGATTCCGGCCCGAAAATCTCCACTACACGTCCGCGGGGAACCCCCCCGATGCCCAGGGCCACGTCGAGACCCAGCGAGCCGGTCGGTATGGACGGTATGGCCGCATTCGCGGCGTCGTCGCCCAGCCGCATAATCGCCCCCTTGCCGAACTGCTTCTCGATCGATAATATAGCGGTCTCGAGGGCCTTCGCTTTTCTTTGATCATTATCAGTCATTTATCGCCTCGTCGTTTAAGATTTTCTCGTCTCCAAAATCGATTTTACAATATACTGCTCAATTGTGCAAGCTCTTTTTCTTCCCTGAGACCAGATTTCACTGTCCCGATCTGTCAGTAAAGAAACCTTTACTTATTGTACTTATTAATTTGTAAATCAACAACTTATAATAAGACAGATTCGAGCTTTGTATATTTCGGCCCGGCTGACGATAAATCGGATTTCACTACCAAGACCTCGCCGACCGCAAATTTTGGCGATCTAAATTCGGTATGGCCGATCTTATCGAGAAGCGATTCCAATCCTTTGGGAAACTTAACCCGGCCTAGGGTCAGATGCGACGAGAATTTCTTGTCTCCCTTGCCGAATCCCGATTCGATGCAGCTGCTCTCCACCTTCTCGGCCAGAAGGCTTAGCCATTCGGTTCCCTCTCCGGTTCCGATCCAAATTACCCGAGGTCTTCTCAGGTCGGGGAAACCGCCCATGCCGGAAAGAGCTACATCGAACGAGCCAAAACCACTTAATTTCTCACGCAACGATGCGGCCAGCCGCGGAACCGACTCTTGTGGAATATCCCCCAGAAAACGCAGGGTGAGGTGCACGTTGGCCGCCTTCACCCAGCGGATACCGGAGCCGTCGCCGCGAAAACCGGATGTCAGCCTGTCTATGTCCATTTTGATCTCATGCGGGAGATCGACGGCAATAAATGAGCGGATGCTTGACATAGGAGTAATATAGAAAGGGCATTCGCAGATTCAAGAGAAAAGGAATACTGTATCAATGTAGGGGCCTGATTAATCAAACCCCTACGACAGTTGTCAACTCATTACATCTGAATCAGCCCGACCGCCGCCCCTGTCGGGTCCTGAATCACGCAGAATCGTCCCACGTTGGGGATGTCCCGCGGCTGCACGAGAACAATCCCCCCGAGTTCGGCGGTTTTCCTGGCCGCACCGTCGACATCATCGACAGTTATATAGGCCATCCAGTGCGCAGGTACTTCTTTCGGGACATCGGGCGGCATGGCCATCATTCCGCCGGCCTGCGTCTCGCCGGCTTTCAAAATGGTATACTGCATACCGGGCATTTTGCTGTCTTCGAGTTTCCATCCGATTAAGTTGGAATAAAACTCGCCCGCCGCCGCCGTGTCGCGGGTCATCAGTTCGTTCCAACAAAATGTACCGTGAGCGGGTTTGTTGTCGGCCATGTTAGCTCTCCTTTCGGTTTGTGACGTTCAGATGATTGCCAATGAACGTAATGATCGTCGTAAAAACTTACGAAAACTGGACGACGATTGTTGCGAACCGGGCTAAATCCGCGGCGGCTTGATTCCCAGAATGCGAAGATAGTGATTTATCTGGCTGCGATGATGAATATCGTGTTCCAGCAGATGCAACAATACCCAGTAGCCGTCGAATTCCCGTTCTCGATTATATCTTTTCATGTCGTACCTCGCTTCCAGAACGTCGCGGGAAGCAAAGAACTCCTGCAGACGATTCCAGTGGCCGTCGAGCATCAGCGCGATCTGCTCTTTCGGCGCGCTGGGGCAGGGAGTGTAATCGACAAATCCGTTGCGGTGGATAACCTCGTTGATCCACCAGTCGGAAGCCTCGGCGATATGCATGAAGACATTGCCCAGGGTGATCATATTCTCCGCCGGCGCCCAGTCGAGCTTGTCGTCGGGAACGAGCTCCAGGGCCTGGCCGATAGGCGGCCTGACCTCGTTCATCCAGAAACGGACAAGGGTCTCGAACGGGAAGGTCGTGTCGTCAGCCATTTAATCCCCCTTTGTTTGGGCTATAATAAGATTGATGTCGGTGGGGAATAATTAGGATCTATCCAACCTCCGGCAGTCTCCACGTAAAAGACCGGGTTTCAGGATGATTACGATTTTTTTTAAAAGAAAACTGTGTCATAACGGAATATGGAAAGATAGAGATCCTAAAAGTGATCAAGTGTCCTTTCTTATAGAATTCAATCTAATATATAGTCTCTCCAATCGATTATGAAAAGTATAATCGCCCTGTTTTTCGCCGGGACTGATAATCTTCAGCTTCTTCATTCTCTGCAAAAAATTATTGAATTTCTTTTTTTCTGTCTCGGTTAATCCCTTGGCGATTTCCGATTTATGGAATGTCAAATCAAAATCGCTCTTGGCAAGTTTCTTAAGGATGGAATGATAATCCTCGCTATACAAGGCTTTAAAAACTTGATGGTCGAATATTTGCCTGCCCAGCACCTCAAGTGCATCCAATATGCCCGCAAGAGCGTCATCCGAATCGATCTGCCCATCCTTATTTGCCCAAAATACCGCATCTCCTAAGTGGTGCATAATCTTGGGAAAACCAGATGAATAACGACACAATAAGCTCATTGCTTCATCGCTGACATCGATGTCTACTGATTTGAAAGAGCGTTCGAAGAATTCCTGCATTTCGCTCCCGTCCATTTGTTGAATCTCAATAACATTGAAGATTCTTTCGACAGGCTGATGATGCCGAATCATTTCTCTTCTACGTTCTTCGACACCGCATAATAATAACAATATTGGTATAGGGTCTCTTGAAAGTGCGTTTTCATCAATTAATGCCTTGATAAAATGCGAAAATTGCGGATTCCCCGTTATGCCATTTATTTCGTCCAGGATTAAGATCAATCCCTTGATGTTATCGTTCTTCAGACGATCAAGGAGGTTTCTTAGGAACGGTAAATAACCTTTCGAGAGGCTGGGGCTGTCCGCCTCTAATCGCTCGAAGTCTATCGAAAAGCCGAATAATTCCTGTTTTCCAACATATTTGGATAAAGCGCTTCTGATTTTTTCAGATACTCTTGGCTCATAAGCCTGCGAATTGATCGCCGCCTCGACGGTTTTCATTGCTACCTGTTCAATGGAGTTGGATCCACCCAAAAAAACATGTATGCCAAAAATATTGTTATGCCTCTCGGCCAGAAATTTCATAAGACCGGCTAAAGAGCTTTTGCCTATTCCATACTCGCCGGTCAGGAAAATCGCCTGGGGCTTGCCTAATTCCACCTGCGATACAGATCTTCGAATCAAATTGATTTCTTTGAGCCTGCCGCTGAATAATTCGACTGGTACTGGTTGGCCGGGGTAGAAAGGGCTTTTCCCTTTGCTTACGTTATTCACAATCTTATTAACTCCTTATGACCTAACCTAATGCACGATCCCAGCAATGTCAAATAGAATTGGTTTTTGCCCATCATCCTCCCAGCTCCTCCCTCAAACACCGCCCGGTATAGCTTCCCTCCACCCTGGCCACCTGTTCCGGAGTGCCTACCGCTACCACCTGGCCGCCGTCGTCGCCGCCTTCGGGGCCTAAATCTATGATCCAGTCGGCGGTCTTGATGACGTCGAGGTTGTGCTCGATCACCAGCACCGTATTGCCGCGCTCGACCAGCGTGTTGAGCACGCCCAGAAGCATTTTTATATCCTCGAAATGCAGGCCCGTGGTCGGCTCGTCGAGGATGTAAAACGTGTTGCCCGTGGCGACTTTGGACAGCTCCGTGGATAACTTGACCCTTTGGGCCTCGCCTCCCGAGAGCGTGGTCGCCTGCTGGCCGAGATGGATGTATCCGAGTCCGACCCCCATCAGAGTTTCCAGCTTGCGTTTGACTTTGGGGATCCTGGCGAAGAATTCCATTGCCTCCTCGACAGTCATATCGAGCACCTCGGCGATCGATTTGCCCTTGTATTTTATCTCCAGCGTGTCGCGGTTGTAGCGGGCGCCCTTGCAGTTTTCGCACTGCACATAAACGTCGGGAAGAAAATGCATTTCTATCTTGATGATGCCGTCACCCTCGCAGTTCTCGCATCTCCCCCCCTTGACATTGAAGGAAAACCGTCCGGGGCCGTAGCCGCGTACTTTCGAATCGGGCAGCATGGCGAAAATATCGCGAATTGGTGTGAAAAGGCCTGTGTAGGTTGCCGGGTTGCTGCGCGGGGTGCGGCCGATAGGGGATTGATCGATATCTATCACCTTATCGATTTTGTCGATTCCAATGATCTCTTCGTAGGGAAGCGCCGTCTTCTTCGACTGATAATAGGCGCGGGAAAGTATCGGGTACAGCGTTTCATTGACAAGTGTCGATTTGCCGGAACCGGAAACGCCGGTCACGCAGATGAATTTACCCAGCGGGAATTCCACTCTTATCTTCTTCAGGTTATTCCCGGACGCTCCCTTGAGAATTATTCTGTCGCCTCTGCCGCGACGGCGTTTTTTCGGAACCGGGATTTCCAGTTTGCCCGACAGATATTTGCCGGTCAGCGATTTCGAGGAGAGTTTGATCTGCGCGGGAGTGCCCTCGGCTACCACCGTGCCTCCATGCTTGCCGGCTCCGGGTCCGAGATCGATTATGTGATCGGCGCTCTCGATGGTTTGCTTGTCATGTTCCACCACGAGAACCGTATTTCCGATATCGCGAAGCGACGTGAGGGTGTCGAGCAGCCGTCGGTTGTCGCGCTGATGCAGCCCTATTGACGGCTCGTCCAGGATATACAATACGCCGCTCAACCGCGATCCGATTTGTGTGGCCAGGCGGATGCGCTGGGCCTCGCCGCCCGACAAAGTTTGCGCCGAGCGATCGAGTGTGAGATAATCCAATCCTACGTTTATAAGGAATCGCAAGCGTTCATTCAGCTCTTTGAAAATCTGCCTGGAAATGGTCTTCTGACGCTGATCGAGCCTGACTGTCTCAAAAAATTCCGCCGCCTTTTTCACGGAGAGAGCGGTCACCTCGGATATTGATTTTCTGCCGAATTTCACGGCCAGCGATTCTCTGCGCAACCTGGCGCCGCTGCAGTCCTCGCATTGTTTGACGGACATGAACCTCTCGATCCATT
>CAZDAH010000036.1:5474-5803 GCA_964503405.1 uncultured Ignavibacteria bacterium | reverse complement strand
CATAAAGAACGATCTTCTGATCCTTTTCCGAAAGCCTGGCAAACGGTTTCCGCAGGGAAAAATCGAAATGCCTGGAGACCGCTCGCAGCATGCCGAAATAGTACGATCCGCGGGGAATCCCCCAGGGCACTATGGCCCCCTGGGCTATGGACATATTCCCATCCGGCACCACCAGATCCGGATCGATCTCCATGTTGTACCCCAATCCGGAACAGGAGGGGCAGGCCCCGAAGGGGGAATTGAAGGAGAACATGCGGGGAGTAAGCTCCTCGTAAGATATCCCGCAGTCCTGGCAGGCGAACATCTCCTAATAAATCAGATCTTCCTGG
>CAZDAH010000036.1:0-5464 GCA_964503405.1 uncultured Ignavibacteria bacterium | reverse complement strand
CGATGGAATGCTTTTTCTTTTTGTCGAGCTTGATCTGATCATCTATCTCGTGCGCGGTGCCATCCACGCGCACGCGCACGAATCCTTCGCGTTTGACCTCCTCGAACGTGTCGCGGTATTCACCTTTTCGCCCGCGAACCAGGGGGCCGAGAATTTGAATTCGGCTGTTGGCCGGAAATTCCATTACCGAGTCGGCTATCTGCTGGACCGTCTGCTGGGTTATCGGCTTGCCGCACTTATAACAGTGCGGAGTCCCGACCCGGGCGTAGAGCAGGCGAAGATAGTCATAAATCTCGGTGACCGTGCCGACTGTCGAACGCGGGTTTCGCGCCGACGAGCGTTGTTCGATCGATATGGCCGGAGAAAGACCGTCGATGAAATCGACGTCCGGCTTCTCCATAAGTCCGAGGAATTGACGGGCGTAAGCCGAAAGCGATTCGACGTAGCGCCTCTGCCCCTCTGCATACAGGGTATCGAAGGCCAGCGACGATTTTCCCGAACCCGAAAGCCCGGTTATGACCACGAGCTTGGAGCGGGGTATCACCAAATCGATATTCTTGAGATTGTGCTCTCTGGCTCCTTTAACGACGATATTCGATGGTGTCATAATCTATTGCCCTGTTTATCTTTAGCTATTCTCGTTTTGGCTAACCTGCTCATTTGTGCATTATAATAAAGAGCGGCCTCAATTCTGTCAAGAAAATCCAGCAAAATTCTTTCAAATTCAGAAAAATCAAAAGCTGTTCTGCTCGCACGGGCTTTTCCTTGAATCCAGAGTCAATCTACCAATATAAGATTTTCGATTATCCAAAGCAAGGGTCGGAACGAAAAATAACGAGGGCGTTACCCGGGTTTGAAAGATCACCGCGACTACATTCTACGATCGGTTCCGGATTTCAGCCTGGTAGTGGTCATTATCTAAGTGGCGTATCCGAAGAAATATCTCGACAGTAAAAGTGGCTCGCATTATCTATTATAGGAAGACACCTGTGCGCGACAGCAGCAGATAATCAAAGCGACCCCGCGGTAGGTTATCATGCAAAGAAGTTTGATCATAGTTATCGCGACTGCCTGCGGCTTAGGCATTGCCGCCGCCGAAACGGTGATCATCCCCACCGACTACCCGACCATCCAGGAGGGGATCGATTCGCGAAACGACGGCGACACGTTGCCGGTCAAGCCGGGGATCTATTATGAGAATATCAATTTTGACGGGCATAATATAGTGGTTGGGTCGTTTTTCGCTGTTAACGGCGACCAAGAGTATATCGAGAATTCGGTAATTGACGGCGATTCTGCCGCGACGGTAGTGACTTGTGAAAGCAACGAGGACAGCACAGCTGTCATTTCAGGACTTGCCATTACTAATGGTGTTGGGCCGGATGGAGGCGGGATTAAATGTTCATATTCCTATCCGACTATAGTGCACAACATTATTACAGAGAATCGTGGGAACGAGATTAACCATGGCGCCGGCCTTTACTTGTATTATTCCGGGCCGAAAATTACTGATAACATTATTTCTCGAAATGTTGGCTGCTGGGGAGGCGGCATCTTCTGCCTTCATTCATTTGTGCTGATCAGGAAAAATAGAATAATCGAGAACCGGGATCTCTGGTGACAGGGGGGCGGTATCTCTTGCAGTTGCGAAAGCGGAAGGATTATCGATCAAAACGTTATAGCTGAGAACTCCGTATAATATAAAGGGGGCGGTATTTCATGTGAATATGAGCCGAATCCTCTGATATTGAATAACACCGTTTTTGGAAATCACGTCAACAGAGGCGGCGGCATGGATATCGTTGACAGTAATCCAGTAATCACAAATAACATCTTCTGGGCTGACACAGCTGGATATGACCTATATAGTCAAATATACCTGGTAAATGCCGCTCCTACTTTTGAATACTGCGATATCCAGGACACCCTGTGGCCCGGCGAAGGCAATATCGGCGTCGATCCCCTCTTTCGCTACCCGGAAAACGGCGATTTCTATCTCACGTCCACCGCCTGCGGCGACCCGCTCGATTCGCCCTGCCTCGACACCGGCGGTCCGTCGATATTCGATTACTTCCTCGACTGTGATTGGGGCCTCGGCTCGCAGCGCAGCGATATGGGGGCTTACGGCGGCGCGGCAATCCCCACCGATATCAGGGGGCGCAACCGGGAAATCAAACTGCCCGCACGATTGTGCATGTCGCAGAATTACCCCAATCTCTTCAACTCATCGACGGTTATTAATTACTCCCTGCCTGTCGAGTCCTTCGTCGCCGTTTCCATCTACTATGTCGTCGGCCGGCTGGAAGCAACCATATTCGAGGGGATTCAGCGTGCGGGGACGCAGACGATCTCCTGGAATGCCGATGATTACCCGTCGGGGATCTATTTTGCCAGGGTGGAGGCGGAAGGACGAGTGGGGCATGTCAGGATGGTGCTGGTAAAATGAACTGGCCAAGTCTAACGCGGTTAGACCGCGGCATATTTCAGCTCCAACCCTTTGCCCTGAAAAACTCAGCCCTGATTAGTACATCGCGTGAATAATTTCCGCCTGTCGTGTAGTAATCGAGATCACTCCCCTCTCGGACTGATTTGAGAATGCGCCCGGGTCCGGCGTTGTATGACGCGATTACCGCGCGCATCAAAACCGAACCATTCAGACCGGTCTTCTTTTTGATAACTTCCCGAAAGGAATTTAGTAATCTTACGGCGTATTCGATATTCGCCTCCGCATGGCGCCAGTGGCCGCTGCGGGCAAACTCGTGGTAATCGAAATCTATCTGCATCAGTCCCCGTCCGAATCCGAGGCCGTCGGGGGGAAGTGGGCCGTGCCTGTATTTTGTCGGGTATCTTCTCGGCATGAAATCGCCCGTGCCGTTGGGTCCTGGCGGCTTTAGGGCCAGCCCCCAACGCGACTCGTGGGAGCCGACGGCGGCTATAATAGGTAATGGTATGACGTATCTTGCCGAGATATGGACCAGAATCGATCTGTAATTTTCCGAGGCGTCAAGCTGACGGATCATCGATCTATCATCAGACGCGTGTCTATTGACTGGTCTCATCCCTGAATCACAGCCTTTTGAAAAACAAATGCGACTGGAACAGAGGTTTTTTGCTTGCGAGCGGCCCGGGAATTTAGCATAATTTTAAAGTTACAGAGGCAGAAGGAGGAATAATGTTTAGGACGATAGAAGAATTCAGGAAAACCTGGGAGCATCACACGGACGCTACAAAGAAGATTTTGAAAGCGCTAACCGACGAATCACTGCGCGATTCATCCACTGGCAGGCATCGCGATATAGGACGTCTGGCCTGGCATATTGCCCAGACGATTCCCGAGATGACGGCCCTCGCGGGTTTGAAGGTCGCCGGTCCCGGAGAAAAGGAATCCGTTCCCGATACTGCCGCCGAAATAGCTGAGGCCTACGCCGCAGCCGCCGATTCGCTTGTCGAGCAAGTGGTCGAGAGCTGGGATGACGCAACCCTGCAGGTAGAGGATAATTTCTACGGGCAACGCTGGAAACGCGGCACATCGTTGAGAAATATGATCAACCACGAGATTCATCATCGCGGACAATTGACAGTGCTCATGCGTCAGGCGGGGCTGAAGGTCCCCGGTATTTACGGGCCGTCGAGGGAGGAATGGGCGAACTTGGGCATGAAGGAGCCGGAGATATAAAATATGACCGTAAGGCAGGATCTTGTCGGTTTCGGTTTAAGGCCATTCGGAAGGACAAAGGCGATGGTGACTCCCATCGCAATGGCGGGTTCGACTTTGGGATTTAAAGAGCCCCCTGTAAATGTTTACAGGCATGCTCTCGACAAAGGGATTAATCTCGTTTTCTGGGATTCGAGCTTCAAGAATATGACGGCGGCTTTGCTGGAATTACCAACGGAGAGCAGGTCGAGACTGTTTATCATAGCCTCGATAGCTGCCGGCGGACGATCGGGAATTCGCAGTGGATTGCAGAGGAAATTGAGAATTTTGAAGGTGGAGAAATTCGGAAGTTTCCAGCTGGGATGGGTGCGCTCCAGGTTCAGGGCGAGACAATCCGTGCTCGATGAGCTGATGGCCCTTCGGGCACGCGGCCTGTGCGACAATATCGGGTTGTCGATTCATAAACGGAAATTAGCATCCGAATTATCGTCAAGGAATATCTTCGATATATTCATGGTTCGCTATAACGCCGCGCACCGGGGATTGGAAACGGATTTCCTTGATAAGTTGAATCCGGCCTGCCGCCCGACGATCCTCACTTATACCAGCACAAGGTGGCGGAAGCTGCTGGAGCGCCCGCCCGGCTGGAATGAGAAAATTCCCCGACCGGGCGATCTCTATCGGTTTTCGTTAAGTCACAGGTTTGTGGACGCCGTTTGCATGTCCGCACATTCGACCGATCAATTCGATTCCAATATGGAAGTTTTATCAGAAGGACGACTGAATCCGGAGGAAGACGAGTTTATCCGGCGTTTCGGCGACGCGGTCGGCGCTGTCAGGACGCCGGTACTGGGCAACCTGTTCGAGCAAAGCGCCAGAATTTAGCGATTAATCAGAGCTTATTCGGTTCCGTTGCATAACTTCACATACGGTTCGACGTCGGCCAGAGCCCGATCCACGGCGTCGCGCCAGAAATCTTCTTTGGTCAGGTCGATTCCCAGATGTTTTCTGGCCACCTCTTCGGTGGTCATGCAGCCAGTGTCGGCCAGAAGCTCGCGATAGTTTTTGGCGAAAGAGGGCCCTTCCTTGAAAGCCCGGTCGTAGACTCCGCTGGCGAACAGGAAACCGAAGGTATATGGAAAATTATAGAACGGCGCGCCGGTAATAAAAAAGTGCAGTTTGGAAGCCCAAAACAGAGGATGATACCCCTCTTTTTCGTCGAGCAGCCCCATGAAAGCTTCTTTCTGGGCTTCTACCATCAGTTGCGAAAGCCTTTCTTTGCTCAAAAGGCCGTTTTTGCGTTCCTCGTAAAATCTCGAATCGAAAATAAAGCGAGTGTGTATATTCGAAAAATAGGTCAGGGCTCCCTGCAATCGGCGATCGAGGAGAGGCAGCCTTTCGTCCCCGGAACGCGCCTCCGCCAGGGCGGCGTCGACAACCCGCAGTTCGTTGAATATCGAAGCGGTTTCTGCCAGGTTCATTGGATAGCTTTGGGCAAATGGCGCCTTGTCTTTGAGGACGAATCCGTGATAGGCGTGGCCGAGCTCGTGGGCCAGCGTCTCCAGGCTGTCGAAAGTGCCGGTGAAAGTCATGAACACGCGTGATTCTTTTCTGATGGGCACCCTGGTGCACCACGCCCCAGCCGCCTTTCCAGAACGGTTTTCGGCCTCTACCCATCGGCCATCGAGCGCCCTGCGGATGAAATCTCCCATTTCCCTGGAGAAACTTCCGATATGATCGACTATAAAATCCCCGGCTTCCTCAAAACTGTATTTTCTATTAGATTTTCCCACCGGTGCGTCATGGTCG
>CAZDAH010000035.1:23727-25112 GCA_964503405.1 uncultured Ignavibacteria bacterium | reverse complement strand
CGCCGGTATGCCGGTCTTCACTGGGAGCTTTTCCCTGCCGACTCTGGCTTTGAGGTCGTTGACCAAATCGGGCGCCTCGATGACAAGGTAGCCGTTGTTGAGGGCGTTGCGCTTGTAGGTCTCGGAGAACGAGCCGGCGATGACAAGCTGTATGCCGCGATATTTAAGGGCGGTAGCCGCCTGTTCGCGCGACGAGCCGCTGCCAAAATTGTATCCGCCGACCAGGATATCCCCCTTTTCCACCAACTTGCCGAATTGGGGATCATAATTTTCCATCACCACCGCGGCCTGCTGCTCCGGCGTGAAATCATCGATATAGGTGTACTTGCCCGGGTAAATGCCGTCGGTGTTGAGATTGTCCTGATGGCAAAAGACAAGTTCGCCGGTTATAGTTGACAGGAATCCGTCAATGATCCTGATTTCTTCGCCGGACTCGGATTCACGAGCATTGATTTTCACTTTCCCGACGGGTTTGGAATCGTCGACTCGATTGGGCTCGTCGAATCCGAAATCACCGGGGCCGCTGATATAGCCGTTTATGGCCGAGGCGGCCACCACGGCGGGGGAGCCAAGATAGGCCTGGGCCTCGCGCGATCCCATGCGCCCTTTGAAATTGCGGTTAGTGGCGGAGATGCCGACCTCGCCGTCCTGCAGCAAGCCGATACCCATGCCGATACAAGGGCCGCATCCGGCGGGGAGTGGGATAGCGCCAGCTTCAATCAGAGCCTGCCAGTCGCGCCGTTTTTCGCTTTCGGTTTGCACTTCGCTTGATGCCGCAGCAATGTAGAATTCCACTCCATCGGCAACTTTTTTTCCTCTGACAACCGCCGCCGCCTGGGCAAGATCCTCCACCCGGCTGTTGACGCAAGAGATTAGATACGATTTTTGAATCGCCACCCGCTTTTTGGCGATCTCCGAGACCGAGGCCATGATCTTGACCGTGTTGGGGCCGCAGACGTGAGACTGAATCGAGCCTAAATCGATGCCAAGCTCCTTGGAGTAGAAGGCTCCGGGATCGGCATGAAGATTTGTTTTCTCCAGCGACGCTATTCTGTTATGACGCCTGCCAGCGCCCCCCATTCGGTGGTCATATTGGCGATTGTCAGGCGTTGATCGAGGGAAAGAGTCATTACCCCGCCCCCGGTGAACTCGATGGCGTGGTTCAGGACTTCGTCGTTGTTGAAAAAGCCGCAGAGGGCGATGATGACATCTTTACCGATGACGCCGGGCCGCAGTTTGCCGGTCAGTTCAACTTTGGCTACGGGCGGGACCTGCCACCAGGTACGTCCCGTGGCCCAGATGGCGGCGGCGTCGGTGCGCACGATGGGAGTGCCTAAGCACCCCAGCCCGCCGTACATGTTGGAATGGGAATCGGAGGCGACTAC
>CAZDAH010000035.1:15936-23717 GCA_964503405.1 uncultured Ignavibacteria bacterium | reverse complement strand
CCCTCCTCGCACATGATCTGATGTCCGATACCGCGTCCGGCGGGGTAGAAATCGATACTGTGCTGCTTGCCGAAAGCCTCGATTTTGGCGTATTTCTCGAGGTTTTTGGGGTCTTTGTTCTGGATATCGTGATCGAGGGTGAAGACCGGCTGACGGGGGTTATCAATCTTCGATGCTCCTATGTATTTGAATTTGTGGATGACCGCGCCGGTGTTGTCGTGGGTCATGACATGGGCCGGTTCTATGGAGATGTAGGCGCCGGCTCTAACAATATAACCGTCATCAAGCCCGAAGGCAAAGGCCTGGGCGATTTTTTCGATCAGGTTTTGGGGCATTTATTGGCTCCTATCCCTACCCACATCTTGATGTGTCGAAACCGTAAAGGTTTCAACCTACCCCTGGTAAATATATGGGGATTGGGGCGGGAAAGGCAAATTAGTAGTAATTCAGATTTTCATGTCTGACCGGAAGCAGTTAGAACAGACAAGAATTTCTGTCCTACTTTCCTAGCATCTTGAGCAGCGCCACCGCCCCCTCTTTGCCCTCGAGGCCCGTCTCCACGGCGGGGCCGACGCAGGAAGGACAGCCGTCTTTGCAGGGGCAGGCCCCGGCCAGCGATAAGGCCCCTGCGACTATGTCGGGGAACATGTCGAATATGCGGCGGGAGAAGCCGACGCCTCCGGGGATAGATTCGTAGATGTAAATTGTCGGCCGGTCAGTAAACGGCGAGCGGACCATAGGCACCGACCTGATATCGGCAGGGTCGGAGATTATCCAGATCGGCACGATGCGGCGCAATAGATGCGCGGCCCCCTGCAGCGCGCCCCCAAACTTCGCCCTGGTATAATCGAGCTTCCCGGCCAGATCGTCGGGGAATGTCACCCAGAAACCTGTGGTATGCATCTCCTGCTCCGGCAAATGCACCTCACCCCAGCCGAGATTTTCATGCGTATGGAATCGGACTTTTTTATAGCCGACAACAGTCCTGGCAACAGAGAGATCGCCCAGTGATTTGGTGATATCATCGCCGATACTTTCTTCCTGATCGCTGTGAAGGACCTTGATAGTCACTTTCGATTCGGCGTCGGTGTAGTATTCCACCTCGACGGGAATCACGTATGCCCGTCTGCCCTCCCAATCGAGTTCTCTAACCTGGTACTGGGCGCTTCCGTGAAGATAAACTGCCTCGGGATGAACCAGTTCCGGTGCGGAAAAATAATCGACCTCGCCGACTGCCCGGCCCGCGTCGGACTGATCCATGATGACGAAATTCTCCGGCGAAGCGGATCGCAAAGACACTTCCGTCGCGGGGTATATATCCGACGTGTAATGATATTTATCCCCCGATTTCTTGACCAGCCGCTCGGTTTCGAGGAAGTCCATTATCTTCCCTGTCGGAGCTACCCCGAACGGTTCGTTTTGCATAACCGGCAGCTCGAAGGCGGCGCATTTAAGGTGGCTGACAAGTATGGTCAGGTTGTCGGGATCGATAATCCCCTTCTCCGGCGACTTGCCAAAGAAGTATTCGGGGTGATTGATTATGAATTGATCGAGCGGCGATGATGAGGCGATCATGACGGCGGCGGAAACATCGTTTTTTCGTCCGGCGCGTCCCGACTGTTGCCAGGCGGAGGCGATTCCGCCGGGATAGCCGCACATCACGGCCGCGTCGAGGCCGCCGATATCGATCCCCAATTCCAGGGCGTTGGTGGAGACGACCCCGAGGATCTCGCCGTCGCGCAACCCCTTTTCGATGGCACGCCGCTCATTGGGCAGATATCCGCCTCTGTAACCCTGCACTTTCTCCGACGAGATTTTCTGAATGGCCAATTGATCTTTGAGATAAGTGGTCAATATTTCCACCCGCACGCGACTCCGGGCGAAGGCAATTGTCTGGATGCCGTTGCCGATGAACAAGCCGGCCACGCGCGCGGCCTCGTTAACCGACGATTTTCTGATCCCCAATTCCCTGTTCACTACCGGCGGGTTGTAAAAAACGATATGTTTTTCCCCGGTCGGCGCGCCGTTGTTGTCGATCAGCTCGACCTTTTCTCCCGTTATCTTCTCGGCCAGCTCGGCCGGATTGCCGATCGTCGCCGAGCAGAGGATGAATTGAGGATTTGAGCCGTAGAATTCGCATAAACGCTTCAATCGACGAATGACATTGGCCAAGTGGGAGCCGAATACTCCCCGGTAATGATGAAGCTCGTCGATAACAATATACTTGAGATTTTCGAATAGCTTGATCCATATGGTGTGATGAGGGAGAATTCCGGAATGAAGCATATCGGGGTTGGTGACCACGATATTCCCCGCCCGTCTTATAGCGGCTCTGGCCGACTGCGGGGTGTCGCCGTCGAAAGTGAAGGTCGTGATATCGGCGCCGCATTCCCGCACCATTCCGTAGAGCTCGTCGACCTGATCGGCCGAGAGCGCTTTGGTGGGGAACAGATACAAAGCACGAGCTTCGGAATCGCCCGTCAAAAGCCTGTTCATTACCGGAAGATTATAGCAGAGCGATTTGCCGGAAGCCGTGGGAGTTACTACCACGAAATTCTTCCCGCTTTGGGCTATCTTGAATGCCTCCGCCTGGTGACTGTATATCCTCTTGATGCCTCTTGCTTTCAAGACACGCGTAAGCCTCTTGTCAACATTATCGGGGAAATCCTCGTAGATGCCGTCGGAGGGCGGTATCGTCTCCCAGTGGGTGATATTCGGCGCGAAATCGGGGGCGTTTCTTAACCTATCAAGTACCTGAATCAGCTTCATTTGGCCTCATCTTCGGACATTCCCTGGCGGCGGGAGTATATAATATAATGCACTTTTGTGCAAGTATTTTTGGACGTATTCGTAAAATCGAGACGAATTACCTTGATTTGACCGCTCCTGAAAAACTATACTCTAGCAGAAGAAGGGAGGAGCTATGATTAGGTTCATGGGTGTTCGAACCTCCTTAGCGTTGGCCATCCTGGGCCTGTTGCTTTCGGGATGCGGTGGAGGCGGTGTCTCCGACGCGGATCTGGCGTCAATGGCAAAAAAGATGGTGGATGGTTTCAACCAGGAATTAAAAAGCGAGCTTTACGCTGCAATCGAGGATTCAGGAGTTGTCTCAGCGGTAAGCGTATGTTCTGAACGAGCGCCGGAAATCGCCGCGCGGTTCTCCAATATTCACGGATGGAGCGTGCGAAGAGTCAGCGAACGATTCCGCAATCCGGCCAATGCGCCCGATGATTTCGAGATGGAGGCGCTTAAGACATTGGAGAGCAGACCGGCCACGGCCGGGGATGAGTTTTTCCAATGGTCCGAGGAGGACGGCAGAAGGGTGTTTCGTTTTGTCAGAGCGATCAGGTTCAAGGCTACTTGCCGCAATTGCCACGGCAGCAAGGACGAATTTCCCGAGGAATTGAAACAGATCATCGACGAGAGATACCCCGGCGACATGGCCCACGGCTATAGCATCGACGAGATCCGGGGCATATTCTCAATCAAGGTGAATTGGCCGGAAGGCAAGGCGGCATTCGATTCGATGAAGACCGCCATGTAAAACGTCAAAACTCCCATAAATATAAAAAAACCGGTCGGGCATAAGCTCGACCGCTTTTATTTCATTCGAAAAAAATCTTAAATTTTGACTTTGGCAGGCAGGGTAAGATTCAAAAGGCAGTTATGACAGAAACCCTCGGGACGTCTATCCAGTTCGTTCACGGTCGTCACGGCCACCATCACGCATTCGCCGGTACAGTTTTTCAGGCCGAGCAAATGGCCGACCTGGTGCAACGCAACCGAGAAAATGCGTTCCCTGGTTAGGTTAATATTTTCCGGCAGCCCGTAATACTCAGGCCTGAGTCTCAACGACGACACGATTGCCGTCCGTCCGACAGAGTTGGCTTGTCCGAAAACGAAGTTCTGGCTGGGGATGTAAAGATCCTCCTCGGTGACCGCCAGTATTAGTTCGTCCTCCGAACCCTTCAAAAGCTCGAGTTTGGACAGAATGGGAACCGCGTAATATTGATTGGATTTGGTGTTATGTGCTTCCTCCGGCAAGCGGGACACTATCCCCGAGTGCAGCCTGAAGTTCATTTTTTTCGATAATGTCTGCCCCAGCCAGTCGGAATGCGCCCGGCTGTTTTCGTCGAGGGGAACCACGTAGATTTTCTCGTACATAAGCCCGAAGGCCTCCTTAGAAACGCCCTTTACCGCCTGTCTGAAGAAAGATAATTCATATTTTTAAAAAATCAACTCAATTCGAGCCGGATTCTCCGCCGGGTATTGAAAAAACGGGATCTCGATCCGGACCGCCAAACAAGGACATCCAATTTCGGCGGAATTGGCGCTATTCCGCAAACGCGGACATTTCTAAATCGACTGAATTCTGTGATCCATGTTTCAAAAATCAAGAGACCTCCGGATGAGCGACTCCGATCAGCGTCATTCAGACCGATCTTCTGAGACTCGAAAGAATCAGGGCTATTGACGCAAACACAAGAACCGCCGGCAACGCTGTCCTGAAGGCGACGGAATACTTGATCACATCGCTGTCGACCGCCCTTCCCAGGGCCGAGTTGAACACCAGACTGACAATGCTGACGCCGGAAACCATTCCCAGGTTCCGCACTGTTGCCAGAATCCCGGCCGCCGAGCCCCTGTTCTTATGATCGACAGATCCCATCAAAGCTGAATTATTGGGCGACCCGAAAAATCCCAATCCCAGGCCAATTCCCACAAAATTGATTACAATTCTGAAGATCGAAGAGCCCGGATTCAACCGGAATAGGAACAATATTGAGATCACCGCGATCGCCAGTCCCAATGTCGCTATGCGTCTCTGCCCCAGCCTATCGGACAAAAATCCGGCCAGCGGCGAAACGAAAACGGTGGTCGCGGGGACAGCCACCAAAACCCTTCCAGTTACCAGGGGTTCGAGGCCGAAAGTTTTTTCCAGCAGGAACGGCAGCATGAACGATAGCCCGATCAAACCCATATATGTGAAAAAGCCGGCGGCCGACGAATAGACGAAGATTCCGTTCTTGAGAAGCCCAGTTTCGAAAAGCGGCCTGTCGGATTTCCATTGCCTCATGAAGAATAGGATCGCCAGGGCGATTGTCAGCGCGGAATACAAGGAGGCTTCCCTTATATCGAATCCATCTCTGCCGGAGACCCCGAAGACGAAGACGAAGGAGATAATTATCGCGATCCAGAGGAAGGCGTCGAGGAGCCGGAAGGCCTGCGCGCCCGACGATTTACGCTCTTCGAGGATCTTCATCGAAAACAATATCCCGGCTATTCCCACGGGAATATTGACCAAAAAGATAAATTTCCAACCATAATAATGTATCAACATCCCGCCGAGCGGAGGCCCGAGCATTAATCCGACGGATACGACCGAGCCGATGGCCCCAAGTCCCATCCCCCGCTTTTCGGGGGGAAAGGCGTTGGTGACAATCGCCGGAGTATTGGACATGATCATGGCGGCGCCCAGCCCCTGCAGGACGCGGAAACCGATCAGCTGAGCGATCGATTGCGACAGCGCGCACAATCCTGATCCCATAGTGAAGACGACCATGCCGGAGATGAATACGAGCTTCTGTCCGAAAATATCAGAAAGGCGTCCGAATATCAAGAGAAAGGCCGTGACTACGAGCAAATAGCTGATTGTCACCCAGGCTGTGGTTTTGACCGTCGCCTGGAATTTGTCGGAAATTGTCGGCAGGGCAATATTGACTATGGAAGCGTCGATGGTGGCCAGCAATACCCCGGCGGCGGCCACAGCCAGCACCCACCATTTATGGCCGGATCCGGCTGACTCTACATGTTCAGGCATGCCGCGCCGATCCATCCCGCGTCGTTGCCGAATTTCGCGGTCTTAATCTTCAGCGACGAAGTCGCGGAATCGAACGCGAACGATTTCGCGGCTTTGGCGATGAGATCGACATACCCCCTGCCTGCTTCCGATACTCCGCCGCCGATAACCACAACCTCGGGATTCAGCAGGTTGACGACCGATCCGATGGCTGTCCCGATCATCTCGGCGTTTTCTGTGACGACTTTGACAGCTGCGGGATCTTCCGCCCTGAAAGCGGCGAAAATCTCATGGGGCGTAAGCGCGGCAATTCCGCGCATAATCGACTTGCTTTGTTTCGAGGCGTACCTGGCCGCCATGATCAGGGCCGGCGCGGCTACATAGGCTTCCAAAGGGCCTCTCCTCCCCGTTTTATATCTCACACCGTTGTATTTGAAGACCGTGTGACCGAACTCGCCGGCGGCGAAAGTCGATCCGCGCACGAGAGAACCGTCGACCACAATCGCGCCGCCGATGCCGGTTCCTATGGTCAGGTAGAATCCGAGTTCAGTTCCTTTGCCCGCTCCGAACTTCGCCTCGGCCAATCCCATGCAGTTGGCGTCGTTATCTCCGCATACAAGGAGCGAGAACTCCGAAAACAACTTCCTGATATTGGTTCCGATCCAGCCGGGGATATTTGGCGACGAACCCGTAACAAGGCCCTCGGGATATCTGACAGTACCGGGACTGCCGACGCCGATACCGACCAGCTTGAATCCTCGCTCTTCGGCGAGTCGGGATAACCTTCGACCGGCGACCAGCAGATTATCCTTTACCGATTCAACCCCGGATGCGACTCCGGTAGGGATTTTGAACCGGACGATCTGTTTGCCGTCGGGGGAAAGCAATCCCGCTTTTATGAAGGTTCCGCCGAGATCGATACCGCCGTAGACATTGCTCACCGGTTGAAAGCCTCCACGCCGAGCTTCAAGATGCGCATGGCCTCGTGCAATGACTCGGTTTTAAGCACGTAGGCGATCCGGCACTCATCGGCTCCTTTGTTCGGCGAAGCGTAAAAGCCGGGGCCGGGAGCGACCATGACCGTCTTATTATCCACCGAGAATTCCGAGAGCATAAATTTGGCGAATTTCTCGGAATCGGAGACCGGCAGCTTAGCCATGGCGTAGAATG
The DNA here is from genome assembly GCA_964503405.1 of uncultured Ignavibacteria bacterium. Taxonomy (GTDB): domain Bacteria; phylum Zixibacteria; class MSB-5A5; order UBA10806; family UBA10806; genus JAZGHS01. Next base: position 16,747 of record CAZDAH010000035.1, on the reverse strand, counting down.
CTCCTGACGGTTTGCGGCAGACCGCGCCTTCGATGGCCTGTATCCCCTCATAAACAACGTCTCGGCGTCTCTTATACTCTCCGATAACCGATTCGAAATAATCCGGTCCGAGAGCCAGGGCCGCTTCGGCGCCAACCTGCTCGAGTGTCGGAGAGCAGAGTCGGGCCTGGCCGAACTTCACGGCAGCGGCGTGCAGCTTAGGATTCCTCGTCACCAGGTTTCCGACTCTCGCCCCGCAGGCCGAGAACCGCTTGCTTATGGAATCGAGCATGATCGCGAACTCGTCGACGTCGGGAATATCGAATATCGAGGTATGCTCTCCCTCGTAGACGAACTCCCGATAGACCTCATCGGAGAGCATATACAGCCCGCGATCCCTGGCAATATCGGCGAGCATGGAGATTTCGTCCCGGGCAAAAAGGGTGCCGGTGGGATTGTTCGGGTTGCAGATCAGGATTCCCCTCACGTCCGAGTCGATCTTTTTCTCGATGATTTTTCTGGACGGCAGATGAAAGCCGGTTTCGGCCTTTGTTTCTACGGGAACTAATTCGATCCCGGCCATAGTGGCAAAACCGTTGTAATTGGTATAGAAAGGCTCAAAAACTATAATCTTCTCCCCCGGCATTGCGACCAGCAGAAAGGCGAAGATGATCGCCTCGGAACCGCCCGTGGTGACGACGATATTCTCCGGCTCTATTCGCAGGCCGCAGCGCCTGTAGTACCCCGAGAGCGCGTTAAGGTAAGAGGCCAGGCCCTGCGAGTGTCCATAGGCAAGCACTCTCTCCGAATAATTCTTTACCGCGTTCCAGAA
>CAZDAH010000035.1:9897-15926 GCA_964503405.1 uncultured Ignavibacteria bacterium | reverse complement strand
GAGATGGTAAACTCTGATTCCACTTTTCTTAGCCTGCTCGGCGAAGGGCACTAGTTTTCGTATGGGCGATTCCTGAACCTCCATCCCGCGCCGCGATAATCTCCAAGGCGTCATCTTATTCTCGACTTTCATTAAGACCCCTTTCACACCACTATATCGGATCGCTTGCCGCATCCGGCGCAGCGGTCTCCATCGAGGCCGCCGGCGATCACGTTATAGCCTCTTCTCTCCACGAGCGTATGCCCGCAATGGCCGCAAAAGGTATCGGATTCGCCTATGCCCGATACGTTGCCGGCGTAGACGTATTTCAATTTTCGCCTGGCCGTTTCATAGGCGAAGTTCAGCCTCTCGGTCGATGTCGGCGGGGCCGCGAACCTGTAATTAGGGAAATATCTGGAAATATGCAGGACAATCGGCGGGCCCAGTCCGCTGACCCAGTCGACCAGCTCCTCGATATCGGCGTCGGAATCGTTCTCACCCGGAATGAGCAGGTTGGTCAGCTCCACGTGCACTCCCATCTCGATGGCCAGGCGAATCGTATCCTGCACTTCGGCCAGCCTTCCGCCGCATAAGCGCCTGTAAAAATCATCGCGAATCGACTTCAGATCGAAATTGGCGGCGTCGATAAATCGGAAGAGCTCCCGCCCGGGTTCCTCGTTGATGAATCCATTGGATACCACAACGGCCGCCAATCCGGCTTGCCTCAAGAGCTTCGCGCAATCGTAAACGAATTCGAACCAAACGAGCGGTTCGGTATAAGTAAAAGCAGCCCCTACCGAACCGTTCGATCCGGCCAGAGCCACAAGTTCGGACGGCGAGACATAGCGAGTGTAGCTCAGATCCTGAGAAATATTCCAATTCTGACAAAACTCGCAGGAGAAATTGCAGCCGTTGGGGCCGACCGATAATATATCGGACCCTGGTTTGAAATGATAGAGCGGCTTTTTCTCTATGGGATCGGCGTTCAGGGCTATGGTCTTGCCGTACTCCGAGGCGTAAAGCGTACCGTTGATATTGCTCCGCAGCATGCAGGTTCCCCTTTCCGACGGCGCGATTACGCAAAACTGCGGGCAGAGAAGGCAACGGACTCGGCCGTTGTCCCTTTTTTCGTAATACCTTGCCTCCATTTGTTCCATATACCCATAAAATATTCATAATGAGAAGAAAACGCAAACCGTACTTACAGCAATTTGAAAAGCGAGTCGGCGACTCGTTCCGGGGAAATTTCGGAAAAACAGTACTTCTCCGGCTGACGGCACGGCTTTTTCCCGTGGACGCTGCACGGGGAACAGAAAACGTCGTCACAAATAATGACGGAGCCGGGCCACATCGGGGCGAATCCCAGCCTCGGATTCGTCGGCCCGAATATGGCGACGACGGGAGTCTGGACGGCGCAGGATAGATGCATCAATCCGGAATCATTGGTAATCGACGCTTTGCATTTTGACATTAAGGCGGCGATTTTCAGAATCTCGAAATCGCGAACGGGAATCAGGCCCGGATCGTCCAGACCCAGATTCGCGGGCATATCGTCGGTTGCCGACGAGATCACAAACAGCCCTGTGCCCGGTTTTCTCAAGAGGATTTCGGCCGCTTCTTTGAATCGCGGCCACCTCTTCTCAAAGTGACGCGCGCCCGGACAAAGAGCTATCAAGGTCGAATATCCGCCGCCGAAGCCTGCCCTAATAAAATCGTCGGCGAATACATCGTATTCCGGGGGCAGGGCAAGGATGGGCGGCGACGGCGGATCGTCGATATCCAGATCGCGCAGGGCTTTGAAATAGGCGTTGACGGTATGATCGACTTTCAGCTTCAGCCGAGGCCGTAGAACCACCAGCTCCCGTGCCAATCGCCGTTTGGGATAGCGGACTGCCCGGGCGTGACCAAGGGCGGTTCCCAGCGCGCGGGATTGAATATTAGATTGGAGATCCACATAAAGATCGTACCCGTTGCGGCGCATTCGAGAAATCACTTTCAGGAACGATGAGCTTTTGTCGATCGCGATGACGTTATCTACGGATGGCTGGTGCCTGATTAAGGGCGCATAAATCGACTTCGTCAGGTAGTCTATTTCGGCCTCGGGGAATCTGCGCATCAGGACATTAAGAACGGGAAGAGTCAATATAACGTCGCCCAACGAGCTTTTGCGGAATACCAGAATTTTCGACATGGGCGTCACAGGAAGAAAATACCCAATACTCCCACAATGGCGCAATACAAACCGAAATAGAAGAATTTGCCTTTTTTGATCATATCCAGGAGGAAAGCGATCGAAAGATACCCGGTTACCGTCGAAACCAGCGCCCCGGCGAGGTAATACGCGACGACATCGGATTGACCGATTTTGGATATGAAATCGGGGAGCTGGAGCAAGGTCGCGCCGACGATTGCCGGGATCGACAGGAGAAACGAAAATTCCGCAGCCTCAGATTTTTTCATCCCGGAGAACATCCCGGCGGAGATTGTCGAGCCGGAACGGGAAATGCCGGGCATGATCGCCAGAGCCTGAGCGCAGCCTATTATGATCGTCCTGGGAACATCGAGCGCCGCCTTTTCGCGCCGCGCCCACCTGGTGGCGAAAAGCATGGCGGCCGTGACCAGCAGCATGCCCGACGACCACCGCGGCGAGGCGAAGGCGAGTTCGATATAATCCTTGAACGCGATGCCGATGACGGCCGCCGGAAGCGTGCCCAGGATCAGAAACCATCCCATACGGATTTCGCTTTGCTGACCAGGGGGAAGGCCCCGCCCGAAAGGCGATCGGACAAAAGAGCGAACAATGTTCAGCAGGCGCCGGCGGAAATAAATAAGCACCGCCACGAGGGTGCCGCAATGCAGGAGGATCTCAAACACCAGGTCTTCGGAAGCTACTCCGAAAATTTTCTCGAAAATAACCAGATGCCCGGATGATGATACCGGTAGAAATTCGGTAAGACCCTGGATGAGGCCAAGCAGGACGCTTTGCAGGAGGTCCAAGTAATTACAATCCGAAAGACAGTCCGATCAAAAGCGCGGCCACGTCGCTGTCAACCTGGAATTCGGCCAGAGCCTCGGTTGAACCGCTCAATTCAAGGGTGCATCCCATATTAAGAGCGAGATTGAAATCGGTTTCGGCGGATGCTCCGCTGGGATCTCCGCGCTCGAATCCCATAATCAATCGACCGAACGGATTAAGCTTGCGTCCGTTCTTCAATTCAATCGGATACGATCCTATCAACGTCCCGCCGACCACCAGGTTATTAAAATGGTTGAACTTGACCAGTTCGAAGACGGCCCCGACCGATAAATCTATGGGGTCCATGATTCTGACTTCCATAACCTGGTATTTGGTGTCGATCCCCAGGGTGAATCCGACGTCGCCCTCAGGTGAATTGGAGTCAAGATCGATAATTCCCGCCTTCAGGCCGACATCGGAATACCCGCCAATGCCGTGCCTTAGCTGACCGAGCACTCCGAAAGCGCCGTCGTAAATGCCGACATAAGCCCCGCCCCGGTTGGTTCCCTTCAGTACTGTGCCGGCGGGCGAAAGCTGGGCGGCGTACTGGGCATAGAGATTCGATGAGAGGAATAATATAAAAACAAGGATCGCTATTTTTTTGGTCAAGTCGCCCTCCTCGATTACGGCAGATCCAACGTTATCCCGAACATAATCGACGAATACTTAGTCGATTCACCCGAGGTTTGAATGACATTGTATCTCCATTCGCCGTACGGTGTCAACGGAAACAACGGGATGTTCAGTTCAGTCCCCAGCTTGAGCAGGTATCCCGTCTTGCTCTCGTTATCCGGCAACACCACGCCCACGGTCTGCCCTCCGATGTCGAGAGAATAGGCGATCACGTGAAGGCCTCCGCCGATCCCGGCGTAGGGCCTAATCGGCCCGAGCGCCAGTGATTTTCTGACAGCCAGGGTTATGGAAAAATCGGATAGAGTAAGATCGACGCCGGAAGCCACCTCCTGCTTTTTCCAGGCGTAATCCAGGTTGGCATCGAATTCGATCACTCTGAAGGTGCCGATATTAAGATGAGCCCCGATATCGTACATGCTGGCGGTCAAGTCGAAAGCGGGGAAATCGCCCACGAAGCTCTCTTGCAGCGCCGGATTATCGTATCCGGAAACGACGCCGCCGTGAACGCCGAGCCCGAGTCCCGAGAGTCCGGCGAAGGCGCTCGGGGCCGTCATAATAAGGCTCGATAAGATGATTAACTTTTTCAAGTTCCCTCCTCCTTTAAAATGTCTTAAGGTCTGTAGATATAGCTTACCATCTGCAGCGGCGCGGCTCCTTCGCGACGATAAGAGTAGAAATTATTCCCGCCGCAGAACGTGCATTCCTCCGATATCACGACATTCGCCTCCTTTACGCCTCGGCCGGCGATAATGTTCCGGGCGGCGCCGGGCAAATCGACGAATAACCGTCCCCCGCGCTCTTCCACGAATTCGCTTTCGAATAAAGCCGCTACGTCGTCGCCCACCTCGAAACAGCATCTGCCTATCGATGGGCCGAGGTATATATTGATATCTTCGGCAAAATAACCAATTTCCCTAACCTCGAGGAATAACTCGTCGAGAATACCGCCCGCCAAGCCCCGCCAGCCCACGTGGACGGCCCCGAACAAAGCGGCATGATGGGCGAATAACAGAGGTATGCAATCGGCGGTGCGGACAGTCAGACAGTATCCCGGCGACTCGCATATCGCGCCGTCGGCGGTAATCTTATCGGTATCGATATTGTTGTTCAGCCGGGCGATTTCCGCGCTATGCGTTTGTTTCGGTGCTATCAGCTTTGCGTTTTCGTTGAGGACGCCGCCTTTGATGAATTCGTAAATCTCGTCCTGGCTGCCCCAATTCGACCGAACGACTATTCCGGCCATGACGCCGAAATGTTCGAATAGCTCGATTCTTCGAAGTTTTTCCATAGTGCCGCGTCTCGATTATGACGATCTATCTCCGCCAATCTCTCTTTCCACAGACATGACCCCCTTGACCCTGGCGATTTTGCCCAGGGCTTTCTCCAGCTGGCCGTAATTCTGGATTTCCACCACGAATCGTCCCATGGCCGGGGCGGAGTTGCCGATAATTTCCGCGCCCCTGACGTTTACGTCGGCCTCGGAAATAACCTCGGTAATTTCTTTTAAGAGGTTCTTGCGATCCTCGAGGACGGCCAGCAGACGCACCAGAAACGACTGTCCTTTTTCCACGTCCCAATCGACTTTGACCATGCGCTCGGGATCGTCGAAAATATCCGCCACGTTCTTACAATCAACGCTATGTATAGTCAATCCCCTACCCCTGGTCACAAAACCGATGATTCGCTCTCCCGGCACAGGCTGGCAGCAGGCGGCGAAGCGAAACATGATATTATCCACGCTGTCGATTTTGATGCCCCTGGAGACGCCCCGCGCCTGGTCGATGAATCGCCTTATGAGCGACGGTTCCTCTTTTTCCTCGTCGGGGAACAGTTTGCCGATGAGGTGCAATGCCGAGACCGCTCCCGAGCCGATAGTAGAGAACATCTGATCGAGGTCGGTGAAGCTGTTGCGGGCGGCGAAATCCAACAGCTCGTTGTCTGGCGGCGATTTCAGATGCCTCTTTTTAAGTTCTCTTTGAAATATTTCTTTTCCCAGGACAACCGACTGCTCGTAGCCGCGCTGTTTCAGCCAGTATTTTATTTTCGATTTGGCTTTCGTGGTCTTGACAATTTTCAGCCAGTCGGAACTGGGATTCTGGTGGGGCGACGTTTTTATCTCGACCTCGTCGCCGCTTTGCAGAACCGTTGAGAGCGGCACGAATTTGCCGTTGATTTTGGCTCCCACGCAATGGAATCCGACATCCGAATGAACGGCGAAGGCGAAATCCAGCGGGGTCGATCCTTTGCGAAGCTGTTTTAAGGCGCCGGCCGGGGTGTATACGAAAACGTCCTCGGGGAACAGATCGATTTTGAGGTATTCGAGGAACTCCTCGGGATTGGTCATCTCCCTCTGCCATTCGAGAATCTCCCTTATCCAGGCCATATGCTGGGCGATCTCGGC
>CAZDAH010000035.1:406-9887 GCA_964503405.1 uncultured Ignavibacteria bacterium | reverse complement strand
GGCGTGAGTGCGAATCTGTATCTCCACCATCCTCCCCCGCGGTCCAATAACCGTGGTATGCAGCGAACGGTAACCGTTGGATTTGGGATTGGCGATATAGTCGTGAAATCTATCCGGCACGGGGGGCCACATAGTGTGGATTATTCCCAATGCGTGATAGCAGTCGGTTACAGTGTCGACTATGATCCTCATGGCCAGCAGATCGTAGATTTGATCGAAAGGGACCCTGCGAAGCCTGATTTTTTTGAATACCGAATTGAAATGCTTGGCTCGTCCGGCGATCTCGTTTTTGATGCCGGCCGAGGCCAGGGCGCTTTCGAGAGGCGCCGAGAGATCCTTGATATACTGTTCGCGTTCGCCGCGGCTGTCGCTGATTTTCTTTTCGATATCTTTATAGTTTTCCGGATCGAGATATTTGAAAGACAAATCCTCCAGCTCCCACTTAACGCGGGCCATGCCGAATCTGTGGGCCAGGGGTGCGTAAATCTCGCGCGTTTCCACCGCGATACGCTTTTGCTTTTCCGCCGGCAGATGCTCCAGGGTTCTCATGTTGTGAAGCCTGTCGGCCAGCTTGATGACTATGATCCTGATATCCCTGGCCATGGAAAGAAGCATCTTGCGGAAATATTCCACCTGCTCCTCGGCCGCGCTTTTGATTCCATAGCGCGATATCTTGGTCAGGCCGTCGACCATCTCGGCGATTTCCTTACCGAAATCTTTGTCTATCTCGTCCACGGTGGCTCCGGCGTCCTCGATAACGTCGTGCAACAGCCCCGCGGCGATCGTCTGCGAGTCCATATGGAGTTCGGCCAGTATGAAGGCGACGTTGAGGCAATGTTCCACGTAGGGGTCGCCCGATTCGCGGAACTGCCCGGCGTGCGCACGGTCGGAGAATTCATAAGCCTTTCGAATAAGGGGGATATTGATATTGGCGTTGTACGCCTCAACTTCGATTATGAATTCCGCAAGATTCATTAGCTTCCCACCGACGGACTTTTCGCCGCTTTCAATACCCCGGATATCTTGTTAAACGCTTCTGCCGCCGAAATTCGTTCCAAGCATCGACAACTCCCCGGTCCGCCGCATCGGCACAGCTGCGACGGTGTCAGAACTCCGCTCATGTTTCGTCTTGGCCCCCATCTCACCGCACCGATATCCTCCCTGTTTGGAAAGAACGAGATGCAAGGAGTTCCCAACGCGTCGGCCAGGTGAAGCGGCCCTGTACTTCCGGAGACGAACAGTTTTGCCCCGTGCAGTACTCCGGCCAGAGTTTCAAGATCGGTTCTGCCTCCCAAATTCAGGCAATTCTCGAACTCCCCGATATTCTTATCGTGATTGGTGATGACCACTTTAAATCCGGTGTTCGCGGCAATCGACGCCGCAAGCGATACGTAATTTTCCCGGGGCCAATTAGGGGAAGACCCGCCGGAGCCCGGGTGCATAACTATATACGATTTGTACTTTGATCCAACCAGGGAAGCGGCCCGCGCCAGGCCGCCCGACGTCGCCTTCAAACGGGGATTCAATCCCGTTCCGTCTATGCCCAGCGGTTTAAGATGGGCCAGCTCCAAATCGGTCTGATGAGATCCGGAAGATTTCCTCGGAACATTGACTCGCCGATTGTAAAACAGCGAGTACGCCCTTCTCGACGTCCCGATTCTGACTGGCACGCGCGCCAGGAATCCCGCCGCCGCGGTGCGCCAGGACGGTTTGAGTTCGATCAGGCAATCGAATCCGCCTCTCTCGATATTGCCGACCAGGCCGAACAGCGATGATCTTCGACCGTCATTTCCATCGTCGATCATCCAGCCGTCAACATAATCGACCATGGCGGAAATTTCCGACGCGTACCGAGAGGACATATAAAAGACCTCGACCCCGGGAATCTCCGTTTTCAGAACCTCGGCCGTTGGCAGCGATAGTATTAAGTCGCCGAGGCGATCAGGCCGTACCAGCAGTATTCTCTTCGGCACCTTCATCTTATCCGACGCTCTGCCTGAGTTTGGCGTATTTGACAAATACATGATACGACGATAATACCGCCAATATGAACCCGGTGAATCCGTCCAGAAAACCCAGCCTGAGAATGAACATCTTGACGAAGATTGCCGGAGGCCGAAAAATCATGTCAATAATCGTCCCTTTACGCCCGCGGCTTAGCATTTCATGGGCGTTCAGAGTCGTATAGTGATTCAATTTCTCGACATACTGATGAAGATCCCTGTAGGAATAATGATATAACAATCCCGGAATCGTGGCCGGTTCGAAGTCGATATCCAGGCTCTCGTGAACCCGCTTTTCGGAGAATTGATACCCCCGTTTGAAAAGCCTGGTCACGTAGTCGGGAAACCAGCCGGAGTGCTTTATCGGTTTTCCCAGGAAATAGGCGAGCCTGTTGAAAGCGTAGCAATCGGGGCCGCTGGCGTTTTCGATGACTTTCTTTATACTCGAGGCCAGCTCCGGACTGACCCGTTCGTCGGCGTCAATAGACAAAATCCAGTCGCCGCGGCAAAAAAGCAGCGCGTTGTTCCTGGTTCGTCCGAAGCCCTGGAAAGAGATTTCATGCGTCTCCGCCCCGGTCTGCCGGGCCAGTTCAACAGTCTCATCGCCGCTTCCCGTATCAGCCACAACCACCTGGTCGGCAAAGCCCACGCTCTCGATGGCGGCTGTAATATTCTCCTGTTCATTTCTGACGATCATAACCGCGGACAACGTGGGCATTATATCTCCGCCATTCCGAAAAACATCCACAGGCCGATCATGGCCGGCGTGCAGCCCAGCGACGATCCATAAATATTGACAATCACAAGGATCACGATAACCAGCAAAGCGGCCAGATGAAAAGCCTTTTCCTCTTTTTGCGGAATTTTCCTGAGCCTGGTCAGATCGCGTCGGCCGAGCTCGATGATCACCCACAGAAAAAATAATAACATCGGGGGGCCTCCGTGCCGGGCCAGCGATACGAAGAAGGGGTCGGTCAGCATCGAGGTTTCGTCGGCCTGGACGCCGTAAAAGCCGGTTTCCGATAATCGCAGGGAATACTCGTCGATACGGTTCCACGGGGCGGACAGTTCCCGTGCCAGGCTGCCGTCGGCGTAACGCTCGCCGAGGTCTCCCTTGATTCCGAAAAAACCGGATATGGCCAGGATAGTTATAAACAGCACGGCTATCAAAATCGGTCTGTATTTGACCAGGCCGGCCGCGGTCAGTACGAGCAGGGTGGTCAGGGCAATCTTGTAATCGAGATTCAATATACCTATAATCAGCGGAATCGAGACAAGCCCGAAAAACACTCTTTCGCGAATTCCCGGCGCCTCGACATAATAGGCGATGGCCAGGCATAAGCCAATGATGACGAGGGCCGGCAAGCGTTCTTCGAGGATAACGTCCTGGGGGAAAGCGTCGGGCATTGCGCTCATTGCGGCAAGGTAAGCGATGATCACTGATAATATAACTCCCGCAAAAAATGTCCAGATTATCATTTTCCTTTTCTCCCTGGACGATACGAAACTGAAGACGACAAAATAAAACAGCGAGGAAATTCCCACGCAGGCCATGGGATTATTCACCGAATATATCGCTGAGAGAATCCATACAAGGAATGAGAATACGGCCAGTCCGGCGATGGGGTAGAACAGGATCGACGATACGAACCCGGTTTCCCTGAACACAAACGATTGAAACAGCCAGACCAATATCGCACCGACGGCCAGGAAATACGATACGTCGGGGAAAACGGACACGCAGAACGCGGTCAGCAGGATCAGGTAGAACCCGAAATTCGCGGGAATCGCCGACGGCTTACTCATCTATTACCCTTCGCAGAAAATCCTCGCTCTCGAGGGCCAGGGCTTCCAGCGACCGCCGCGACTTAACCCAGCCGTGTCCCGACTCTGATAAATCCTGGGCTCGCCTGCCATCGGTGAGAAGCGTCAAGATCGCCTCGGCCATGGCCGACGAATCGGCCGGCGGAACGGCGATCCCCCCTCCCGATACCGACATGATCTCGCTTACCTGGTTGATTTCCGTTGCGACCGCGGGAATCCCTGCGGCAAGATACTCCATGAGCACCCGGCATATCATTTCTGAGCCGGTTGACGCGACCACGCCGACATCGAACGCCGAAATCAATCGATCGATACTCTCCATTATTCCGAAGAAATGGATATTCTCAAGTCCCGCTTCTTGCGCGTCCAATCGTAATCTCTCGGCCGACAACTGGGCGTCGCCCCCGGCAATGACATACGAAACGCCCGGGTTTTTATCCTGCGCCGACCTGGCGGCTTTTAGAAAAAATTCGTGACCTTTAACGGGCGAAAGCCTCCCGACGATGCCAACAACCGGCAGCAACGGATCGAAACCGAATTCGATTTTCAATTGCTCTTTGGTCAGGCCGTGGTCGAATCTGGAGCAGTCTATAGCGGGATAAATAACCCTCACGGGAATGCCGTTAAGCCTGAATCTCTTTTCATATTCATCTTTAAGGCGATGAGTCGCGACGGCGATACCGCCGGTGAGCCTTTCGTTCAGATACCGGCTGAATAAATCCCTGCGGGGCGGACGAACGTCGCCTCGGAACCTGGCGACCTTGAAGCCGGCTTTACGTGCGGCCAAAGCCGCGGCGAGATGAGACTCGCCGCGGTGGGCGAAAACGATATCGGGCTCGAAGCGCCGCGCGATATCGACAAGTTTGCCGGCCGAACGGAAAATATTCGATCCGGAGAAATCAATTTTTTCCGACGTCGCCAGGCCGTATTTCCGAGCCCTGGCGGCGGGAGGCGAACCGGGATTGGCCATCAGCAGGACATCGTGTCCAGCCATAGACAGAGCTTTCGCCTGAGTCACGGCGAAATCGGCGCCGGCGTTGTACCAGCGCACGTCGATTATCTGGATTATCCTCATGGCGTTTTCACCGACGATTTTCCCGCCCTGATACTATATATCAAAGGCGCCGCTATTTCCATAACAGCCTCGACCGGAATTTTCAGGATGCATTTATCGCCGCTAATATGCCCTGCCGCGCGACATCCCGAATCGACATCCGAGGGAGTTATAAACCCGTGGCGCTTTTTGTCCGGATAAGTCCAGCTTAGCGGATCAGGCGGCCCGTAAATGGTAAAGGTCGGCGCCCCGCAGGCGACCGCGATATGTTTGGGCCCGTTATCATTCCCGATATGAATCTCGGCGCGTTCGAAAATGGAGCCCAGAAGACCAAGCCTGCCTATTCCGAATATTCGTGGGGCAGCCGATTCTATCAGCCGCCGGAGTTCGGATGCGACAATTTCCTCGCCGGGGCCGGTAAGAATCACGACCTGGTAATCGAATCTTTCGGCTAATTTTTCTGCCAATTCGGCGAATCGTTCGAGCGGCCAGCGTTTGGCCGGTTTGCGCGATACCGGGGAGATGGTGGCCACAGGTCCAATGATACCGGCCAGCATTTCCGATGCTTCTTTGCGGTCGTTATCCGAAGGGTAGAATTCCAACCCGCAATCGCCAGCTCGAATCTCAATCGCGCCAAGCAGATTCAGGCGATCCCTGGCGGCGTAAACGGACTCATTCGATCTATGGGGAATCAGGTTATAGGCCCATCGACGATGACCATAGCCATAGCTCAGCCTGACGGCGGCCCCGCTGAAAAACGAATAATAGGCGCTTCTCGGATTTGCATGAAAATCGATTATCATATCATATCGGGAATTCCTGATACTCCGTATCAGAGAGTATTGATACAGGGGATCGTACTGCCTCAAACTGTCTAACCGGATAATCTCGTTTAGGTGAGGATTGCCCGATAAGACATCGGGGAACTCGGTCAGGAAATCGAGGCGGCAATCGGGAAATCGTTCTTTAAAGGCGCGGATGGCCGGGGTGCACATCAAAACGTCGCCGATGCGGCGAAGCTGTATCATCAAGGCTCTTTTCGGATTATTCACGCGCCGGCGTCCTCGAACTGCAAATCGTGAAGTTTCTTGTATAATCCGCCCTCGCTGAGCAGATCATCATGATCGCCCGTCTGCACAATCCGGCCGTTCTCGACAACGTGAATTATATCGGCCTTGCGAATAGTCGAGAGGCGGTGGGCGATAAGGATTACCGTCCTGCCGGTCAGCAAATTCGAAATCGCCTCGGTGATCAGCTGCTCCGACTCGGTATCCAGAGAGGACGTCGCTTCGTCGAAGATCAATATGGGCGGATCTTTCAGAAGCGCCCGGGCGATAGCCAGTCTCTGTCTCTGGCCGCCGGAAAGCTTCACACCTCTATCACCTATCTGAGCGTTCATGCCGTCGGGCAGGTCCCGGATAAAATCGTAGATGCAGGCTGCCTTCAACGCCCTTACTACGATTGATTTATCGATGTCGCCTCTTCCATAAGCGACGTTGTTGAAAATGGAATCGTTAAACAAAATTGTTTCTTGAGTGACTATACCCAGCAGATTCCGCAGCGAATCGGTTTGGACGTCCTTAAGATCGATGCCGTCAATGGTGATCCGCCCCGCTACCGGATCATAGAAACGCGGGATCAGATCGACAATTGTCGATTTTCCTCCGCCCGACGGCCCCACCAGGGCCATGACTCGACCTTTTCTCAATTCAAGATTTATGTCGTTCAACGCGAAACCGCCGTCATTATATTTGAAACCAACTTTTTCGAACCGTAAGACGTCGTTGAAGCCGTCCAGCTTATGGGCGTTCGTTTTTTCAACGATTCTCGGCTCGGTATCCAATACCCTGAATATCCTGACGGCCGCGGCCAGTCCCTGCTGAATGTCAATATTCACCTTGCTCAGGACTTTGAGCGGCTGCATCAAAGAAAATAATGCCGCAAGGAAGAGAAAGAACTTGTCGGGCGTAAGGCCGCCGCCGCTGATCATCTCCCGTCCCCCGAACCAGATTATGAATACTCCGATCAACACGCCGAGCATTTCGTTCAGCGGTATGGCCAGCGAACCGACCCGGGTCAAGCGTACCATCATCTTGAAAAAATCGTCAGTGTATCTTTTGAATCTCCCTATCTCGAATTTTTCCATGGCGAACGCCTTGACAACCCTGATTCCTGAAAGCGTCTCCTGCAATACCGTGGTGATGGCCGCCATCTTTTCCTGCGTGATTCTCGAGCTGCGGCGCAGTTTCTTGCCGAGAATGCCGATCAAGGCCGCCGACGGCGGCAGCACCAGTATGCCCGCCAGGGCGAGTTTCCATGACGCGGCGAAGATGAGAACGACGCAGAACACCGCTATCAGCGAGTTCCTGATCAGATCGGAAAGCCCGTTGGCCACCGCGCCCCGAACCAGGGTAATATCGTTGGTAATGCGGGAAATGAGGTCTCCCGCCTTGCGGCCGTGAAAATATTCAATGGGCAGCCTGTGATAATGCTCGAACAGCCTGTCCCTTATGTCCCGAACGACTCCCTGCTCCACGCGCACGATGAGAAAGCTCCAGCCATAGAAAAATATGTTCTTCAGCAGAAAGAGAATGACCAGCAGGATACAGAATCGTTCAAGCAGCTCCGTCCGGGTGGCTCCGCCAATCAGCTGGATAAACGCTTCCTTGTCGAGATCAAGAAGCCTGGAAAACTCCAGCGGGCGCGACGGATCGCTCGCGGCTGAGATATCCTGCTCGAAAATTATTTTGGTAAAGGGCAGTACCATGGTCAGCGAGACTCCATTGAGGGCGGCGGAGATGGTCATGAACAACAAGGCCGCCACGAAATATTTCAAATGGGGTCTGAGAAATCTCAGCAATCTCAGGTAGAGTTTCACGCCGGCACCCTCCCGCCACGCGCGATATTCACCAGATGATGCAACACGGTTTCCACGTCGACTCCGCCGACAGCGTCCAGAGCCGCCGATCCCGGGGCGAGCGGTTTGAACTTCTCCAGTTCGGAATCGACGAAAATGGCGATAGTCGGGATACGCAAGCTCCAGGCGAGATGCATGGGGCCTGTATCCGATGACACGAACGCCGTATACCGTCGAAAAAGCGCCTTCAAATCCCGGATGGGTGTCAACGGCAGCAGCCTGCCGTTTTCGGGTAGATTTTTCTCAAACGACAGCCGTTGGTCTTCCTCCTCGGGACCGAGAATATACTCGAACTTTATCCCTTGCGCGGATAACTTCCTGCCCAGCTCGATAAAATTATCCAGCCCCCAGCGTTTGCCGTCACGGCCCCCGCAGTTTATTCCCACAAGAGGGAAGCGCGCCGAGCTACCGACTTCGGATTCGGGGAAGTACGGCTCCGCCTTAAAACGACGGTCAAAGATTCCGGCAAGGAGTCTTAAGTACATTTCGGACGCGTGTATGGTTTCCGCGTATTTGGGGGCCTCGATATCGAACACCCGTTTGCCGCCGATCCGCCAGCCCGCGGTGTATGACGCCCCGCTCAGCAACGTGTAGACCGCTTCGGTCAATGAATGAGAATTGATATCGGAGCAATCGACGGCCAGATCGTAGCGGGATTTTCTCAGTCTGCGAAGCAGCTCGAAAAGCCTCCAGGGCCTGGCTATATATTCCCGTTTTTGAACATCGATCACCCGATTGAACCGGGCGTCAACCATAAGCTGAGAGTATTTACCCGGCAACAACAAATCGATACGAGCGTTCGGGAATTCTCTTTTCAGGGCATTTACCGCCGAATAGAGAAGAATGACATTACCCATCCTTTCAGACTGTTTGACCAGGAGGATCTTGAGATCGTCTTTTTGGGAATCGAATTCGCCTCTGGAAACCGGCCTGAACAACCGCAAAAAACCCAGGATCGCCATTTTAGAGTATTTCGAGGGCATTCTTAAATTTATCCATTTAAGCCGTTTAATGTCAACCAAAAAGCCCCCTTGTGAAGGGGGCTTCCGGGTTACTCAAGAGCACCTTAGGACTTGATTCCGCTCAATCTGCGGTGGGAGGCGCTTCGGGATTTTCAGTATCAGCCTTGGATTCCTCAGCCCGCGACTCGGCCTGTTGGCGACCCGAGTCAATCGATTTTGATTCCTCGCTTCGTTCGGCTTTACCAGCAGGGTGTCGCGCGCCTGCGCCGTCGACCATATCCGCCACGGGCATTACTTTCGTGGGATGTTTCGCAAGGTAGGCGGCGATATCAGCGTCCTGGCGGCCGTTCAGGTAAGCGTCGACGGAGAGTATTATTCTTCTGTTGTGAGAATCGAATTCAATCACTTTCAACGGCAATTCGTCGCCTTCATTGAAAGCGTCGGCGGGACGATTGATATCTTTCTTGCCGAGCTGATTGGTGGGTACAAAACCCTCCACCTCGCCTGGCAGATCGACTATGGCGCCTCTGTCCAGCAACCGCGAGACAACACCGATGGTCTCAGTGGCCACGCTGAACTGCTTTTGCAGGTCGGGCCAGGGATCTGGCTGTACTTGCTTGTGTCCGAGCGAGATGCGGCGATTGTCCTTGTCGATGCCGAGGATAACCACGCCGACTTCATCGCCCCTGTTCATGACCTCCGAGGGATGCTGAATTCTCCT
>CAZDAH010000035.1:0-396 GCA_964503405.1 uncultured Ignavibacteria bacterium | reverse complement strand
CGAGCATTTCCCAGGGATCGGGCTCGAGCTGTTTCAATCCGAGCGAGATTTTTTCGTTTTCCTTGTCGACAGACAGAACCACCGCCTCGATCGTGTCCCCCACGTTTAACAATTTCGAAGGGTGTTTTATATGCTGGGTCCAGGACATCTCCGAGATATGAACCAATCCTTCTATCCCCCTCTCGAGCTCCATGAAGGCCCAGTAATCGGTGATGTAAACGATTCGACCGGCCACCCTGCTGCCCACCGGAAATTTCTCATCGACCCTCTCCCAAGGATACGGGGTAAGCTGTTTGAGCCCCAGCGAAATCCTGTTGTTGCTTTTGTCGAAATCCAGGACTTTGACGTCGATCTCCTCCTGAAGATGCACTATCTCGGATGGATGATTGATACGGC
>CAZDAH010000034.1:24933-25143 GCA_964503405.1 uncultured Ignavibacteria bacterium | reverse complement strand
GACTTTCCATATCGCCTTGGAAATGGCCCTATCGTCGACACTGTCCGTCCAGACCTTCAAATAAGCTGTCTCGTTCCTGGAGAAGACTCTTTCCACCGTGGAGAAGTCCGAGCTGGCCGAAAGCAGATAACCGTCCTCGTCCATCCTGACTTTAAGCGGCAGAGGCTTGCTCGGCTGACGGAAATCCGCGATGACCATCATATAACCCGC
>CAZDAH010000034.1:16292-24923 GCA_964503405.1 uncultured Ignavibacteria bacterium | reverse complement strand
CGATATTGACAGTCCAGTTCCAACGGACATGATCGGCGGGAAGTTTCCAGAGATCCAGCGACGCCTCCCAACCGCCGTTGTGCGGGGTCTCCGAGCGATTGAACGTTTTTGCCATGGTGAATACCGCCAGGGCCATAAACAAGACGCTGATAATAATCGCAGGCAAGACCTGCTCGTTGACCTGGCGATAAGCCTTGGATTGAATCTTGTGGGTCAGCATAATGGCGAACAGAATGAGGATTGTCACGGCACCCACGTATATAAGAACCTGGATTGCCGCCAGAAATTCAGCGTTGAGCATGAGATACACCCCGGCCACCAGGAAAAATGTCAGAACCAGAAAGAGGGCGCTGTGGAAGATTTTGCGGAGGGTTACAACCAGCAAGGCGCAAAGCAAGACGGCCCCGCCCAGTATATAAAACAACGCCAGGCTCAACTGACGTCCTCCCTGCCGCCATCGGTTTTGGATTCGGGGGATTTGTCGACGGGATCGTTTATCTTGACCTCAATTGTTTTTGATTCCTCTTTCTTCTTTTTTTTGCGTTCGTATTTCACGTCGCGCCCGAGATCCTGGAGCTTTGCTTTATTGTAAATCAGCTGGCTCTTATCGAAAACCGCGAACTCGTATTTGCCTGTCAGCTTGATAGCGTCAAAATTGCAGACTTCCTCGCAGATTCCGCAGAAACAGCAAATGGTGTTGTCGATCCTGAATTCGCCGGGATATCTTTGGTTCGTCTCAGGATCCTTTATCTGCTCCACATATATCGCGTTTACGGGGCACTGTTTCATGCAGACCTGGCAGGCGTTGCAGTTAAGCTCGCCGGTTTCCGGATCGGAGAGCAGTACGACCACTCCGCGTGAACGCTCGGGCATTGGCCAGCGCTCGTCGGGATACCGCAGCGTAACCGCCCTTCTCGGCAAATATTTGGCCGTGGTCTTCAATCCGACCAGGAGGTTCCAAAAACCTCTCAATGTTGCTTTAACTGAGCCCATAATCTAAAAGAGATAGACTCCCAGTCCGGTCAATATCAGATTGATGAATGCCAGCGGCAGGAGAAATTTCCAGGCGAAATCCATGAGTTGATCGACCCGAAGGCGGGGGTACGTCCAGCGGAACCACATCAAAATGAAAACCATCAGCAGCGTTTTGGCAATAAACCAGATCCAGCTCGGTATGAAGGCCAGGCCCGGCAACGGCGGCTGCCATCCTCCGAGAAACAAAGTTGCGGCGATAGCCGAGATTGTAAACGCATTGACAAATTCCGCCAGAAAAAACATGGCGAACTTCATGCCCGAATACTCGATATTGAATCCGGCCACAAGCTCCTGTTCCGCCTCGGGAAGATCGAACGGCGTGCGGTTGGCCTCGGCCGTGGCGGCCACGAAATAAATCCCGAAACCGAGAATCTGAGGCAGCCAGTACCATCTCCAGAAATACGGCCCCTGGGCCTCTACAATATCCACCATCGATAAAGACCCTGCCAGCATCACAGCGCCGAGCAGGGAGATAGTAAGGGGAACCTCGTATGAGACAATCTGCGCGGCCGATCTCATTCCTCCCAATAGCGCGTATTTATTATTCGACGCCCATCCCGCCATCAATAGCGAGATCACGGTGAAGGATGTTATTGCAATGATATAAACGATTCCAATATTGAGATCCCTGGCTATCAGACCTTTCCCGAAAGGTATGACAATATAAGCGAGATATGCGGCCACGAAAGCGATCACCGGCGCCCAGAAAAAAACCTTGCGGTCGGCAACGTCGGGAATGAGATCCTCTTTCTGCAGAAGTTTGATGCCGTCAGCCAGGGTCTGCAGCACGCCGTGCGGCCCGGTGCGCATCGGTCCGAGCCTGTCCTGGAAATGAGCCGATATCTTGCGCTCCCACCAAACCAGGAAGAGCGCGATCAGGGCTAACACGCCCACAAGCACGATCGCGGCGAACACCATCACCCCCAGATTGAGCAATACGACCGGAATGCCCTTCACTTTAAACCAGATTACGAGCGACTCGTATACATTTCTCAACAAACCGTCGAGTTCCAGCATCAGCGATCGACCTCCGGCAGGATTACGTCAATGGAACCGAAAATGGCCACCAGATCGGCGATTTTCCAGCCGATGGACATGGGACCCAGGGTCTGGAGATTGCCGTATGACGCCGTCCTGATTTTCACGCGATACGGCTTCTTGTCGCCGTCGGAAACGACGTAATATCCCATCTCGCCACGAGGCGCCTCTATGCGGGAGACGACTTCGCCCGCCGGCGGACGCAGAACCGCGGGCAATTTTGCCTTTACAGCGTCACCTTCGGGCAGTCCGTCGAGGGCCTGCTCGACAATTCTGCACGATTGCCTGAACTCCTGAATGCGGACTATGTATCTGTCCCAGACGTCGCCGTTGGCGCCGGAAGGAATCTCGAAATCGAATCTATCGTAACCGCAATAAGGCTCTGCCTTTCTAATATCCCAGGCATAATTCGAACCGCGAACGGTGGGGCCTGAAGCTCCCAGGTTTTTGGCCAGGTCGAGCGGCAGTATGCCTATTCCTTTTGTGCGGCCCAGGAAGATCGGGTTTTCTGTGAGTATTGCCTCGTAATCGTCGACCTTCTTTCGAAAATCCTTGATGAACTCGCGGCACGATTTCACGAACTCCGGCGGGATATCGCGCGATACGCCCCCGATCCTTATATAATGATAGGTGAGTCTCTGCCCGCAGGTCATCTCGAATAGATCCAAAATCCATTCTCTCTCGCGGAAAGCATAGAGAAAGGGCGTCACCGCGCCGAGGTCGAGGGACATTGTCCCCAGCCAGATGAGATGCGAGGCGATCCTGTTCAGCTCCACCATGATGACCCGCAGATACTGGGCGCGTTCGGGCACCTCGATTCCGGCCAACTTTTCCACTGCGGTCGCCCAAGCCAGGTTTGACGGCATCGAGGCGCAGTAGTCGATCCGGTCGGTGAAAGGCATGAACTGATTATATGTGCGATTTTCGGCAATCTTCTCTATTGAACGATGGAGATATCCTACATGCGGCGTGAGGTCTCTTATAAACTCCCCCTCCATCTTGAGCACCAGTCTCAGCACGCCGTGTGTGGACGGATGCTGAGGCCCCATGTTGATAAGGAATTCTTCTTCGCGAAGCTTCTGCTGTGTCGCGCTCATTATTTTTCCGGCATGGGGACAAAATCGGGGCCGGTCCAGCCCTTTCTCATGGGATATCCGTATTCCCAATCGTCGTAAAGCAATAACGGACGCGGGTCGGGATGATTTGTGAACTTGATTCCGAAAAGCTCCATCGCTTCCCGCTCGAACCAGTCGGCCGCGGCCCAGATATCGGAGACTGTGGCAATCTCCGGATTATCTTTATCGAGCTTCACTTTGACCACGGCCCGGTGGATTTTTTCGTGCGACGTCAATGTCAGAACAACTTCGAATCTATCGTCGGGATAATGCACCCCGCCGAGCTGGAACAGGAAATCGAAATCGAGATCGGGATCGTTCTTCGCATAATTGCAAATTTCGCGATATTTTTCGGAAACCACATATATGTAGGGTTCCGGCTGGTTGTTATCGACTACCTCGATCCCGGAACCGAATTTATCTTTGAACCTGGCGATTATCACTTCTTTAGTCATCTGGCGCGGCTGGAACGAGGTGCCTAAACGTTCTTTCTATCCGAAGCCCAATCGGACATCTTCTCTTTCTTGATCTTTTCCTGCAGTTTCAAACAACCCTGCATGAGGGACTCGGGACGCGGCGGGCAGCCCGGAATGTAAACGTCGACCGGAATGACCTTGTCGATTCCCTTCAGCACCGAATAACAATCATAATGGAAAGGCCCGCCGTTGCAGGCGCAGCCGCCCATAGCGATCACGTAACGCGGCTCGGCCATCTGCTCATATAGCAGTTTGACTCTTTTCGACATCTTATGAGTGACAGTGCCGGCCACGAACATCAGATCAGCCTGTCTCGGCGAGGCTCGGAAAATCATCCCGAAACGGTCGAAATCGTAGCGCGAGGCTCCGGTGGCCATCATCTCGATGGCGCAGCAGGCCAGGCCGAAAAGCATATACCATATCGACGACGCCCGCGATTGGTTCAGCACCCAATCCATTGACGTGGTAACGATGCCGCCGCCCGGCAGCCTCTCGATATATGCAGGGACCTTCTCGATCACACCCATCTTAACGCCCCCTTCCGCCAGGCGTAGGCAAGCCCGAATATGAGTACGGCCAGGAATACGAACATCTCGATCAGTGCGAACAGGCCGAGTCGCTTGAAGGCCACCGCCCAGGGAAAAAGGAAAACGACCTCAACGTCGAATATTACGAAGACCAGAGCAAATATGTAATATCCTACGTTGTACTGAATCCAGGACGAACCCATTGTCGGCTCGCCGCACTCGTATATCTGGGCCTTCGTTTTCGACGGACGATGCGGTCGCAAGAGTTTGGCAATCAGGAACGTGACCAGAACAAAGCCGATTCCGATCAGAAGAAAGATCCCTATTATCGCGTAGTCGTCAACCATTCAAGTCCTCACACTTGTGACTTATTTCACTTGTCGATCTCGGCGGAAAAAACCTCATCGAGATGGAAAAGTCAAGTTTATTTTTCGACATTGACGAAAGGCTTAAACGGTCTAATTAGGTCTATTTTTATCATTAAATATTATTCCTCTGTCCGGTAAAGCCATGATGTTCGGCGAACGACGACTCAGGCTCTTCTTCATGGTGCCGCGACGGACCATTATCAAGATACTCTTTTCTGATTGCGCGAATATTCGACAGCGGTCGCGATCTTCGGAAACATGACCGCTCTGTTATTGAATCGAATCGTCGACTTTTGAAATCGCGAAATCGAATTTGCGAAGACCGCTCTGGCGCCAAAAAATCAATGGCCGGCAAATCCCGCTCCAGTCGAATCCGAGATTGAATGAAGCCGCGTCGATCTATCTCGAGTTTTTTTTCATAGGGGAAAATCGATTCTGCAGACGTTAGTCCGCCGCAATTAATCTCGTCAGCGTGAAAATCGCGCGCCCGGGTCGGGCGATCATGACGAAAAAAGTTTTATTATTTCAATATTCGGTTTGACATGTCGCGAATATTCATGATAAAATCTTAGCGATAATTATGAACGCGGCAATCGGAAGATCGAGCGAGAGATTCGCGGCCAACCTCGAGCAATTGAAAAAAGAATCGGCCCGGCAGATCAAGCGGTCGTTCGATTCAATTGTTACCATAAAGGATTTTCTCTCGCGAACGGGGGAGATCGACGAATCGAAACGGTATACGACGCTGGTTTCCAAGTTCGATTCGGTGGAGAAAAGGCTGGCCACGTTCGAAGAATCGCTGAACGACAGGGTCGGCAAGCTGATAAGCGAATACGATAAGCTGAAGACAGAGGTCGACGCCCTGGCTAAGGAGAGAAATATTTACAAGGCGCTTTACGATCTCTCCGCGGATATCACGTCGCAAAGAGACCTGGGAGACATCCTTCCCTCAATAATTCAAACAACCGCCAAGATAATGGCCTGCGACAACGCGGCTCTGCGGATAGCCGATAACGACAGTTCGGCGCTTTTCCAGTACAACTGGTCGTCGAAAAACGGAAAAGCGAAATTTACGCCGTCCGGCCAGATATTCGAGGCGGTTCTGGCCACGGGAAATATCGTTTCCATATCGCATGACGACGATCCCGTAGAGAGTATCGTCTGCCTTCCTTTGATTTCCGGCGAGAATGTCCTTGGAGCCATCTACGTGTCGCGCAAAGGTCATCCGTTTCTGCAAAACGATTTCGAACTCCTGCAAACCATCTCGGCCAAGATATCGGTGACGGTCGAATCGAACCGGCTTTTCTCGGACCTGGATGAATCGCGCAAGTCGCTGGTCGAGGATTTGCGAGAGAAATATGATTTCGATGAGATCATCGGACAGTCTCCGGAAATGGCACGAGTGATGGCCACGATCGCCGACGTCACCGAGAGCGACAGCTCCGTCCTGATCGAGGGCGAATCCGGCACCGGCAAGGAGCTTGTCGCCCGCGCGATTCACTTCAATTCGCCCAGGAAAAATAAGCCGTTCGTGGCCATAAATTGCGGGGCGATTCCGGAGACACTTTTGGAGTCGGAGCTATTCGGCTACGAAAAGGGAGCGTTCACCGGCGCGGTGCAGAGAAAACCGGGACGCTTCGAGTTGGCCGACGGAGGAACGATTCTGCTTGACGAAATCGGGGAGCTCTCGCCTGTTCTTCAGGTAAAACTTCTGAGATTCCTGCAGTCCGGCGAGTTCGAAC
This sequence comes from uncultured Ignavibacteria bacterium, assembly GCA_964503405.1. Lineage (GTDB taxonomy): Bacteria > Zixibacteria > MSB-5A5 > UBA10806 > UBA10806 > JAZGHS01. Next base: position 18,622 of record CAZDAH010000034.1, on the reverse strand, counting down.
CGCTCGGATCAACGTCGATGAAGCACGCCGACGTACGTATCCTCTCGGCTACTAAAAGGGATCTCGCTTCCATGGTGGAAAAGGGAGAATTCCGCGACGATCTGTATTATCGGATTCACGTTATAGCAATAGGGATTCCGCCGCTGGCCAGACGGAAAGGAGATATCGAACTTCTGGCCAATCATTTTCTGAAGACTTACACCCTGAAAAACTCCAAGGAGATAAAGGGGATAGACAACGCGGCTCTCGCCTATATAAGGTCATATCACTATCCCGGAAACGTCAGAGAACTTGAAAACATCATAGAGCGGGCTGTGGTGCTTTGCAAAGGGAATACACTGACAGGCGACGATCTTCCATCACAAGTGGTCAAACGTCCCGGGCTGCCCTCCAGGATCCAGCCGTCCACCGGTAACGAGCTGAAAGAATTGAAGGATAAGATGTGGCGAGAGTTCATCGGGCCGGTGGAGAGTGAATTCGTCAAGAAAATCCTCGACGAGTGCGGCGGAAATATTTCGGCGGCGGCAAGGCTTGCCGGGATGCACCGCAGGCAGTTCCAGAGAATTATCAAAAGGAACAATCTCGATCGAACTGCGGCCGGGGAATCAGCTCCTCAATAACGTCATTTACGAACTGCACGCGACATCATTGTCGCGGGAGGCCTCGTGGGGGAAAATTTATTTTCTCGTAAGTACATGAGAAAAAATGCGACAGCGACGTCGCGAAATATTATCTTATTGAACAACAATGGGATTCGCAAGAGACCTCACAACCTATTGATATGCAAAACTTTATATTGCGTTCGGGGTTATTTATATCTCCACGGCACGTTTTTTGCGTTATGAGACTTACGGTGAACTTTATGGAAGATAGCAAGTTAGCGGTCAAGGCCAAATCCAACGCAAATGTTTTGGAATCGCAGATAATCGACGCGGCTCTGGAAGTGCACAAGAATATCGGCCTGGGGTTTGGCAAGCAGGAGTACAGCCGCGCCCTGGCCCACGAGCTCGGCCTGAGAGAGATCCCGTTTGAACGCAAGAAAAGGGTGAAACTGTCTTACAAAGGATCGGTGGCCGGGGAATACAATCTCGATTTTGTCATAAACGATTCAATTGTGATCATGGTCTCCACCGACGAGCAGTTGGCGGCGGTGAGCGAATCCAAATTGAAAAGCATTTTGAGATCGGTGAAGTTGAATACCGGGATAATTGTTAATTTTTCCAAGGAGATCTTGGAGATCAAAACCGTGAAACATTAGATTCACAGGAGGAGGTGAAACAATGCCAGCGAAGAAGAAAGCCAAGAAGAAAACGGCAAAGAAGAAAACAGCCAAGAAGAAAACAGCCAAGAGGAAGAAGAGATAGCCTGATCTCTCGGGCAGTTTTCTTTGAAAATTGTCCTTCTGTCATAAAAGTCCGCCGCCAGGCGGACTTTTTATTTGGTAATTTCAACCCGATCAGTTATAGTTTTCGCTCTTATGAAAAAAAGACTGGAAAACCGATATCTTCCCGCCCTGGCCTGGGCGGTCGCCATAACGATTGTCTCGTCGATACCCTACCTGTCCACCCCGAATGCGAAATTCGGTTATGTCGACAAGATCGCTCATTTTTGCGAATATTTTATACTCGGTCTGCTTACGGCTCACGCAGTCCGGGGATTCAGAGTTCCCTTGAGGATATTCGCTGTTTCCGCGGCGCTGGCGTCCTTGTACGGAGTGCTCGACGAGCTTCATCAGTTGATTGTCCCAGGCAGGAGCGTAGAGGCATGGGACATGATAGCCGACGTTCTCGGTGCGGTTCTGGCCTCGGCCCTGTATGTAAGTCGATATCAGAGAAGGTTTGCCCGCGGGACTCAGGATCGCTCAAAGCTCAAATAGTATTGCTTATAGCGCCCTTCATAATGTAAATTGGAGGCAGATTGGTATATGGCGGATAGAATAAAAGCGATCTACGGTACAAAGGATATCCTTCCCGACGAGGCCGGCCGATGGCTGCGGGTGCTGTCCACTGTCGCCAGAACGGCTGAAGTTTACAATTACGGCCTGATCGTCAACCCGATATTCGAGGCCACAGAACTCTTCGCCCGCGGTATCGGGGAAACCAGCGATGTGGTTGCCAAGGAGATGTACACATTCAGCGATCAGGGCGGAAGATCGTTGACCCTGCGTCCGGAAGGCACCGCCCCTGTTCTCAGAGCTTATCTGGAGCATTCTCTGGGCCTCGGCAAGGGCGTGACCAAGGTTTGGTACGCGGGCCCGATGTTCCGTCAGGAGCGGCCTCAGGCGGGACGTTTCAGACAGTTCTACCAATTCGGTATCGAGGCCATCGGTT
>CAZDAH010000034.1:14846-16282 GCA_964503405.1 uncultured Ignavibacteria bacterium | reverse complement strand
GCTCGATGCCGAGGTCATCGGGCTAAATCACGAAATACTCAAACGGCTCGGTATCGATGATCTGACTTTGGAGATCAATTCTATAGGGATGCCGGATGACAGAAACGCGCACCGCGACGCTTTTGCCGCCTTCGCAAAACCGAAGCTGGGACTTTTCTGCGACGACTGCAAACGCCGCTTCAAAACAAATCCCCTGAGAATGTTCGACTGCAAACAGGAAGGATGCCGAAGAATTCTCCGGGACGCGCCGGCGGTCTTCGATTTTCTCTCCGACGACAGCCTCGCGCATTTCAAAACGGTCATAAAATACCTGGAGATTCTCCAAATACCATTCGTCCTCAATAAGACAATGGTCAGGGGTCTCGACTATTATACTCGCACCGCCTGGGAGTTCAAATCGGGAAAGCTCGGTTCGCAGGATTCGGTGTCGGGAGGAGGACGATACGATCTGCTTGCCCAACAACTGGGAGGTCCGTCCACTCCGGGCATCGGTTTCGCGGCCGGAATAGAGAGAGTGTTGCTGGCCGTGCCCGAAAGCGACGACGGAGATTCGTCGATACTGCCGGGCTGCTTTATCATATCCGCCGATGAGACTTTTCGGGAAGAAGCGCTCCGACTCGCCGCTTTCCTGCGAAAACATGATATCCCCTCAGATATCGATTATCAGAGCTGGTCGTTGAAAGCCCAGATGAAACAGGCTGGCAAAAGCGGCCTCAGATACTCAATCATAATGGCCGGCGACGAAATGAGCAGAGGAAACGCGGTCTTGCGAAACATGATCGATTCCTCTCAGATCGAGGTTTCCCTGAGCGATATATATAATGTGGATAACGTGAACGAGTTTGGAGAACTGTTTGAAAAAGGGAAATAATATTTATAAAACTGCCTTACGGTCCCATACATGCGGGCAGCTGGGGAGATCCGATATCGGGATCGAGGTTGCTCTTTGCGGCTGGGTGCACGGATACAGGGATCTCGGCGGGCTGCTTTTCGTCGACATTCGCGACCGCTGGGGTTTGACCCAGGTCGTGTTCGATCCCGGAATTCTCGATAGCATTACCATGGAAACGGCTCGGGAGCTGCGATACGAATTTTCCGTCAGGGTTTTGGGAAATGTCCGCCCACGGCCGGAGGGCATGGAAAATAAATCGAATCCTACCGGAGCCATCGAGATCGCCGCTGATTCTCTTGAGATACTCAATAAATCGATTACTCCGCCGTTTCTGGTCGACGACGAAACTACCGCCTCAGAGGATCTCAGGCTGAAATACCGTTATCTCGATCTGAGACGCCCGAATTTGCGAAAAAAAATCGAGATCAGGCATAAGGCGGCCTTGGCCGTTCGGGAGTATCTCGATTCGCTGGGTTTCGTGGAAATAGAGACGCCTCTTCTGATGCGTTCCACCCCGGAGGGAGCCCGCGACTATATCGTGCCG
>CAZDAH010000034.1:12275-14836 GCA_964503405.1 uncultured Ignavibacteria bacterium | reverse complement strand
GAGCGGTCCTATGTGACGGTCGACGACGTTTTCGAAGTCGTGGAGAAAATGATGGCTCATCTCTTCAAGACCGTGCTTGGAGATGAAACAGGCAGGCCTTTTAACAGGATGACCTACCGGGAAGCGATGGAGCGTTATGGAGTGGATAAACCCGATCTGAGGTTCGGACTGGAAATTGTCGATCTTTGCGACTTGCTGACCGACACCGGACTTAAGATCTTCTCCGAAACTTTGAAACAGGGCGGCGTGGTCAGGGCGATCAAACTGCCGGGCGGGGCATCGTTGTCGCGAAAGAGAATCGACGAACTCACCGAAATTGTCAAAGCCGCCGGCGGGAAAGGTCTTGCGTATATTGGGCTCACAGACGACGGCGTCAGATCGAGCGTGGCCAGGAACCTGAGCCAGCCGGAGCTCGATTCCATATATACCAAAATGGAGTTGAAGGCCGGGGATATGATATTTATTGTTGCCGGCGCCTGGAAGACAACCTGCGACAGCCTCGGAGCGCTGCGCCGCGAATTGGGAAAATCATCGGCGGAAAAGCCCGAGATCAAATGGTCATTTCTCTGGGTCGAAGATTTCCCCCTCTTCGAGTACAAATCCGACACTGGGAGATTCGAGGCCATGCATAATATCGTGTCGTCGCCGCATAAAGACGACCTGGGCCTTCTGGATCACGGATTCGAATCGGAATTGCCTCTTGACGATCCCGCTCATCCGTGGGCCGCCCTTCGCGCCAATCAATACGATCTGGTTTTGAACGGCGTGGAAATAGCCTCCGGCGGCATACGTATCCACGATCGTGCGGTACAGGAGAAAGTGCTCCGAGTGCTCGGTATAGACGAGGAAAGGGCCCGGAAGATGTTCGGGTTTTTGCTCGACGCTCTCGAATTCGGCGCTCCTCCGCATGGCGGGATCGCTCCCGGTTTCGATCGCATCGTGGCCCTGATGACCGACTCCGAATCGTTGCGCGACGTTATCGCTTTCCCCAAGACGACCGCAGCCCAGTCACTTATGGACGGTTCTCCGGCAGAGGTGGATCAGCGTCAGCTGGACGAACTCGGTATCGCTGTCAGGAGGAGCGACGATTAGATGACGATGTTGATTCAAAAGACTATCGACATAAGCGATATAGATCCTCGTCTCTTGTACGGCCCGCGGAATTCGCATATCGAGTTGATAGAAAAAGAGCTCCAAGTGGAACTGGTGGCCCGCAGCGACTGGATTATTATCAAGGGTGATTCCGATAGAGCGCTGGCGGCAGAGAGAGTTATACTCGATATAATCGATCATATAAGGGCCTCCGGCGAGTTGAGCGAGAGGTACATACTTTACTCCATCGCGGCGGTCAGGGACAACGGTATTGCGCCCTCCAAAGAAGTCGACAACAATTCCGGCGTGGTGATTTCCTTGACCACTCAAAAGGCGATCAAGCCCAAAACTGTCGGCCAGAAAAGATATATAGAGATGATCGAATCGAAAGACCTGGTATTCTCCATCGGCCCTGCCGGAACAGGCAAGACCTATCTGGCCGTGGCCATGGCCGTACGGGCATTCAAGCGTAAACAAGTTTCCCGGATTATCCTCACCCGTCCGGCCGTGGAGGCGGGCGAGAACCTGGGATATCTTCCCGGCGATATCCGGGCCAAAGTAGATCCTTATCTTCGTCCTTTATACGATGCTCTGCAGGATATGCTGGCTTTTGAGAAAATAAAGAAATTCATGGAGCTTGGTATCATCGAGATCGCTCCCCTGGCTTTCATGCGGGGGCGCACTCTTTCCAACGCCTTCGTGATCCTGGACGAGGCTCAAAATACCACCAATCCGCAGATGCTTATGTTCCTGACGAGGCTGGGGGAAGGATCCAAAGCTGTCATCACGGGCGATATCACCCAAATAGATCTCGAGAATAAGCAATCGTCGGGGCTTCTGCCCTCGAAGCGGATCCTCGGAAGAATAGAGGGTATAGGATTTATTGAACTTACCGAAAAAGACGTTGTAAGGCACAGATTGGTACAGGACATAATCAAGGCCTACGAAAAACATAATTCCGCCAGGGGCCGGAAGAAGGGACGATCTTGAAATTCCCGCCAAAAAAGAAAAACAGCGTGGCCATTAAATCCACCGATAACGGCGAGAAGTTTACCCTTGACGATTCGCTCCGTGGCCATAAGCTGCTTTTCAGGGTATCGCTTACGGCCGCCTTGGTGTTCGGGATTACCTTCCTCTACCCGATCGACAAGATTTACCAGCCGATCGAGGTTCCCCAGGTAGGCGAGATAGCGACCGAGGATCTCATCGCTCCTTTCGATTTCCCCATAATGAAATCCGACGAGGAGCTCAGGAAAGATCGTCAGCTGGCCATAAGCAACCTGCGACCGATTGTCGTCTACGATACCGCTTTGAGCACCGCGGTGAAAGAGGGGATTCGGGATTTTTTCGTATCGGTGGATTCTCTCGTTTCCTTGCGCCTCGATTCGGTTTCCTTCCATAATGCCCTCAGACTGCATTTTCCCGCCTTGCCGCCGAACGTCGCGGCGGCCAGCGGAAAATCGTCGTTA
>CAZDAH010000034.1:7844-12265 GCA_964503405.1 uncultured Ignavibacteria bacterium | reverse complement strand
CGACGTATACGGATCCGGAACTCGTTGAGGCCCTCGTTAATAAAATCGCTGAGAAGATTCTGCGTGGAAACAATTGACACTCTCATCTCAACGGGGATCATCGCCGACGTCGAAAACCTGCCGTTCAAGGAATCAGGGCTGGTGACGCTCCAGAGAGGTGACAAAACCAAGACGCTGGTGCGGGATCTGCTCAAAGACAGGAAAAAATCAGAACTGTATATAGCCGGCGCCTCCTTCTCGCGGTACGGAGATGTCGAGAGCATGCACCGGGCGGCCGTGGAAATAATCAGTCATTTCCTCGAACCGAACCTCAGGTATAATAAGGAAGCGACGGAACGCAACAGGAATGCGGCCCTCGAGGCCATCCGCGAGGACAAAGGCTGGGTATATAAAGACGAGATGATTATCAAGGCCAACGAGAGGGTCAGCGAGCTTCACAGCGATAAGCTCCTTTCCCTGGCCAGGTTCAAAAGACAGCGATTCGCCCGAAGCAATTTCTGGCAGTTTCTTCTTCCGCCCCTGGGGAGGCTGTTTTTCGTGGCCTTCCCCATCCTGTTTTTCGGATTCTATGTCTACTATTTCCGCAAAAACATCTTCGCCTCCAATTCGGCGCTGGTGCTCTTTTCCATACTGCTGGGCGGGATGGTCATCATACTGTATATCATAATTTCCCAGAATTATCTTTCTCCCTACCTTGTGCCTGTGACCATAGCCTCGATGCTGGTGACCATTGCCTACGATCTGGAAACCGGCCTGTTCCTCACATATGCCTCGGCGATCCTGATCGGCGTGCTGACCGGGTTCAAGCTCGACGTCGTCTTCGTGGCTATATCCGCCGGCACGGTCGCCGCTTTCTCCGTCCGCAAGGTCCGTCACAGACACGAATTCTACAGGTCGATCATCTATCTATCGGTAGTCTATTTCGGCGTCGTCTATATAGTGGAGTCGTTGAAGCTCACTCCCAACGCGGATCTATGGCGTCACACCGGACTGGCCGTTTTGAACGGTTTCCTCTCGCCTATTTTGACAATCGGACTGTTGCCGCTGTTCGAGTCCACATTCAAGCTCACGACGGATATTACTCTTCTGGAATTATCCGACCTGAACAGGCCTCTTTTAAAGAGGCTTGCCCTCGAGGCCCCGGGAACATATCATCACTCCATCATGATCGGGACGCTGGCCGAGGAGGCCGCGAAATCCATCGACGCTAACTCGCTTTTGGCGAGGGTGGGATCTTATTATCACGATATCGGCAAGATGCTCAAGCCTGAGTATTTCGTGGAAAACCAGGTGGGCGCCCGGAACAAGCACGAGAAGCTGGCGCCGTCGATGTCGGCCCTGATACTCGAAGCGCACGTTCGAGAGGGCAAGGAGATGGCCGAAGAGCACGGTCTGCCGGATTGCATCATCGAGTTCATCACCGGGCATCACGGCACTAGCGTGATGACTTATTTCTACGATAAGGAAAAACAGTCCAGGGAAGGCGAAGGAGTCAATATCGACGATTTTCGTTATCCCGGGCCCAAACCAAAAACCAGAGAAGTGGCCATTGTCATGCTGGCCGACTCCGTGGAGGCGGCCTCGAGAACGCTGGAGGATCCCACGTCGGCCAGAGTAAGAAATCTTGTTAAGAAAATTAGCGCGGCCAAGTTCGAGTCGGGGGAACTGGAAGGATGCGATCTTACGCTGAGCGAACTCAACAAGATTGAGGAGAGTTTTATAAGGGTGCTTATAGGCATTTTTCACAAAAGAATCGTCTATCCCGGCGAGGACGAGAGCGCCAAATGAGCATTTCGGTTATACTCTCCGACCGGCGTTTTTCCCTGGATAGCAAGCGATTGATTTCTCTGGCCGCAAATGTTCTGAAAAGGGAAAAAGCGTCGCGGAATTCTCTGAATATCGTCTACTGCTCGGATAGCCTTATGAGCAAACTAAACAGCCGATTCATGGACAGACGCGGTCCCACGGATGTCATGGCCTTCGAGCTTTCGGAAAAGAACGACCATAAATTCATCGGCGAGGTTTATGTCAATTTACAGCAGGCCAAAAGGCAGGCTGAAGAATATGAGGTTTCCTATCAACAGGAGGTGGAAAGGCTGACTGTCCACGGAATACTGCATCTTCTCGGTTACAGCGACGGCAACGTCCGTGAACGAGGGAAGATGTGGGCCCGTCAGGAAAGTTACCTGTAATTATGGAAAAGGTGGAAAGCGATTCTGATGTTCCTCCCCGAAATGACGATTTGGGCGAAAGCTTTTTCATCAGGCTGGTAAGACAAATATTCGGTCGCGAAAAGAAGATCGAATTGTCGCATGAGGATAGGGATAAAGCGATCGAGGAGTCGATCGAGAAATTCGCCTCGCAGGTTTCCTCCGTCGAGAATATACTGGAGGAAGACGAACGCGATATGATTCACGGCGTGGTTGAGCTGGGAGAAACCGCGGTTAAGGAAATAATGGTGCCCAGAATAAACATCGTGGGCGTGACCGTGGGAATGGCCCTCAACGAAGTTATCGAGATAATCAGAAAATCAGGGCATTCGAGGATACCTGTTTACGGGGATTCTCTGGACGATATAAAGGGTATACTTTACGCTAAAGACCTTCTTTCCTTCGCCCGGGATAATAAACGCCCTGACCTTCTCGCCGTCGTCAGGAAACCTTATTTCATCCCTGAAAATCTCAAGATCGACGATCTCCTCAGAGAAATGAGGAAAAAGAGACTGCATATCGCTATTGTTGTCGACGAGTACGGGGGCACGTCCGGGCTGGTCACCATGGAGGATATCATTGAGGAAATTGTGGGGGAGATCGAGGATGAATACGATACCGAGCCCCCTCCCATAATGGAACTGTCGCCCAATTCCTACCTTGTCGATAGCACGGTCACCATAGCGGATCTCAACGAACGGCTTGAGCTCGGAATTCCGGAGGAGGAATTCGAGACGGTCGGAGGGCTGATTTACGAACTCGTCGGTTCGCTTCCCGTAAAAGGCCAGATCATAGAATACCATCAGGTCAAATTTGTTGTGCACAGGGTCGACGGCCAGCGAATCGTGAAAGTCAAGTTATCAGTAAATGAAAAAGCGGAACCCGCCGGGGAGAAATAGAATGAGCGAATCTGGTTGTGCCGGTATTCTCTGGCTTGATATGGCAACGTCGATCGTGCACGATGTGAGATGAAAAACCCTGGGAATATCGTCAATTCGATTGAAATAGACTCATACGATCCGGAGAAACTCAGATCATCGCTCCGGCATCTGCTGGAACCGCTAGGCGGAATAAGGCGATTCGTAAAGCCGGGCATGAGGGTGCTGATCAAGCCCAACCTTCTTTCGGCCAGGACCCCGGAGCGAGCGGTCACCACCCACCCCGGCCTGATCGAGGCGGCAGCGGCGGAATGCAAGGCTATTGGGGCCGACGTCCTGATAGGAGATTCGCCGGGCGGAATCGAAAAGGGACTGCGTCGAGTTTGGAACAACACCGGCATGACGGAAGCTGCCGAGAAAAGCTCGGCATCATTGGTTGGTTTTGAGACTTCGAAAGTCCGCAATATTAACCTCGACGGCAGGACGTTTCACATATCGAATTACGCTTTCGATGTTGATTTCATCATCTCGCTGCCCAAACTCAAGACCCACGTGCTTACCAATTACACCGGCGCCGTGAAGAATTCATTCGGATTCATCCCCGGGCTGCGCAAATCGGATTATCACAAGAGGTATCCCGACGCCCGCTCCTTTTCGGAGATCGTCGTGGAAATTCATTCATTGGTCAGGCCGGGATTGTTCATTATGGATGCCGGCCTGGTCATGGAAGGCGAGGGCCCGGCCTCCGGCGATCCCAGATGGCTGGGCTATCTGTTCGCGGCAACCGACGCTGTCGCCATGGACAGCGCCGCAGTCTCGATTCTGGGCAGGAAGAAGATCAGAGTCTGGACAACTGAACTGGCCTCAGAGAAGATGCTCGGGACAGCTGATCTTGACTCGCTCGATCTGCTGGGCCCCGCGTTTAGCAACGGGAGAATCGACGATTTCAAATTTCCCTCGAACGCGTATTTAAATTTCATACCCTTATTCCTGCTGAAAGGCCTGGAGCCTTATCTCTGGGTTCGTCCCGCAGTCAACCGCCAGTCATGCACCCTCTGCGGCGTTTGCGTGGATAGCTGCCCGCAAAACGTAATTAGCAGGGTGGGCGATATTTTGAGCTTCGATTATGACGAATGCATAAAATGCATGTGCTGCCACGAACTCTGCCCTCACAATGCGATATTCCTCGAGAGAAGCAGGCTGGCCGGAATGATTGGACGTTAGCGCCGCATAAAAAAAGCCCCCTTCCGAGGAGGAAGAGGGCTTCCCGATTGCTCAGGACGGCAGTTATGAAAGATGCCTGGAGACAAGCTTGGTCATCTCGAACATGCTG
>CAZDAH010000034.1:7560-7834 GCA_964503405.1 uncultured Ignavibacteria bacterium | reverse complement strand
CCTCTTGGCTTTCTTCTTCGGTTTCTTCTTGGCGGTCTTCTTTCTGGCCACTTTTCTCTTGGCCGTTTTCTTCCTGGCTACTTTCCTCTTTGCGGTTTTTTTCTTGGCTGTTTTCTTTTTTGCTTTCTTTTTCGCAGGCATCTGCGCCTCCTTTGAGTTGGTTACGGCTGGTATCCACTCCCTCTATCTGTCAACGTCACTCTCTCACTTCTCGCGGCGAACATCCGGATTTCGATTTTCTATTCCTTACCGAGGAAGAATCTTATGAGTAAAT
>CAZDAH010000034.1:3238-7550 GCA_964503405.1 uncultured Ignavibacteria bacterium | reverse complement strand
GCGAAAAATATCAACTAAAATTCTGCGAATTTATCAAAAAAATCAAAAAAATATGTTGGCTTGCCAGGATATTTCTCCGGAGGGGCAACATTCAAGCGCCTCTCCAATTCGGTTTTTCCCTCGATATTGAGATCGTTTCTGAAATCAGAGAGCCGGCCGTCGTTTCCGATCCAACGCCAAAATATCCCTCGAAGCATTGACTTTCGCACCGAAATCGGTATATTGACCATGAGGAATTCCTCGGAAAGGACGGTGACTATGAAGCTGATATATTTCACAGACATCGATAGGATGTCTGAGATTCCGGGGAATGAACGCGTTTCCCTGAAAGACGTTACCGAGCGCTATTCATTTCGGGCGAATAATTATTATCTGTCTTTGATCGACTGGAACGACCCCGATGATCCCATCAGGAAGATTATCATTCCGGAACGTCACGAGCTTACCGCCTGGGGAGCTCTCGATCCCAGCCAGGAAGCGGTTAATTATGTCGCCCCGGGATGCCAGCACAAATATCCGCATACCGCTCTTATCCTGGTCAACGATACCTGCGGGGGATATTGCCGTTTTTGTTTCAGGAAACGGCTCTTTAACGACGAAAGCGAGGAATACTCCGCCGACTTCAAATCGGCCATAGAATATGTCGCTTCCCAGCCGCAGATAACGAATGTTCTCCTGACCGGCGGCGATCCGCTTCTGCTCCCCACGGCCAGGCTCGAGGAAATAATCAAGCCCTTGCGGAAAATAAAACATGTCCGGATAATCCGCATAGGGAGCAAGTTGCCGGCCTTCAATCCCATGCGCATTATCGACGATCCCGAATTGCCTGCCGTCATTTCGCGTTACAGCACGAGGCAAAAACGCATATACTTAATGACTCATTTCAATCATCCCAGGGAGATTACCGACAAAGCTGTTCACGCTTTGGATATATTGCTGCGGGCCGGGGCGGTGGTCGCCAATCAGACACCGGTTCTGAGGGGAATCAACAATGATCCCCAAACACTGGCCGAGCTGATGGCCAGGCTCTCGCATATCGGGGTGCCCCCCTATTATTTCTTCCAGTGCAGGCCGACCGCGGGCAACAAGAGCTATGCAGTACCCATCACCGAAACCTACCGGAATCTTGAGATAGCCAAGTCGAGAACCAGCGGACCGGCCCGTCGGGCTCGTCATGTCATGTCTCACGCCTCCGGGAAGATAGAAGTCATAGGCGTCTCGGATCAACTTATCTACTTGAAATATCACCGTGCCCGAGCAAAAAGCGATAATTCCCGACTGCTCGCTTATAAAAGAAACGACGATGCATACTGGCTCGACGATCTCATCCGCGACGGCGAACCGGTGCTCGACCATGCGTTAGCCGATACCTCGACGGAGTGATAGCGCGGCAATCGATCGAAGCCGGGTTCAGGAAGCGGTATCGGCGCCGACCTCATACTCGCGATAAATCTCTTGAATAAGCGATAATATCGGAATACAATCCATATCCATGAGCAGGGGGATCAAAGGGGTATGCCCGAGCGCCTTACTCCAATCGGCGGTCAAAATAGAAATCCGGCTTGATAGCAAGCCGGACGAAATTTCACCGTCGAAATGGCGATCGGGCGACGGTCGGCCCGCGCTTTCGAATTCAGGCCTTCGCGGCTTTGGAGAGCCTGGATTTGATTCTGGCCGCCTTGTTCTTTTTGATTACCCTTCTTCTGGCGGCTTTATCCACAATGCTTGTCGCCAATTTGATATGTTCGATTTTCTTCTGGGGATCTTTCTCGGCCTCGACGAGCTTCATCGCCGACCGCATGGTCGATTTAACACGACGATTTCTGCGTTGGGCTTCGGCCGATGTCTTTATCCTCTTGGCCGCCGATTTGTGAGTTGGCAAGTTTCGCTCCTTTTCCTTAGCAGTTCGCAAATATAAACCTCGAGGGCAGGATGTCAACCGAAAAAAGGAGTTTCCTCAGGAGAACCGGGAGATTTTCCCTGGCCACGGTCATATCTAGGATACTTGGGCTATTGCGCGAGGCGTCCCTTGCCGCCGTATTCGGAGCCGCGGGGGGCATGGACGCCTTCGTTGCCGCTTTCAGGATTCCCAACCTCCTTCGCGATCTTTTCGCCGAGGGGGCTCTTTCCGCCGCCTATGTTCCTGTTTTCACTGAAAAACTGAAGAAAGAGGGAACTCAAAAAGCTTTCGCCCTGGCTTCGGCAATGTTTTCCATTATCCTGGTGGTTCTCGGCGTTATAGTAATCCTCGGTATCCTGATCGCTCCTTATTTCGTTCAATTCTACGTCTCGGGGTTCGACGATCCGGGTCGTGCGGATCTCACCGTCACCCTCGTTCAGATCATGTTCCCTTTCATTCTATTGGTGGCCTTCGCCGCGGTGGCGATGGGTACGTTGAATTCCCTGGGCAGGTTCGGACTCCCGGCCCTGGCCCCGGCCATGTTCAACGCGCTGATGATAACGTCGGCTCTGTTTCTGACCCGATATACCGATCCTCCCATCCTGGCCCTCGGTTTCGGGGCGGTCGCCGGAGGTGCCGGGCAATTTGTCATACAAATTCCTCAGCTTTTGAAAGCCGGTTACAGGTTCGAATTTCGCCTCGACTTTAAAAATGACGCCGTTATCAGAATATTCAAATTGATGCTTCCGGCGGCTATCGGAGTCGCGGCCTGGCAGGTCAACGCCGTGGTGGCCACGGTGATCGCGTCCTTTCTGGAGGTGGGAAGCATTTCCAATTTATATTACGCGCTTCGCCTGATGCATTTTCCGCTTGGCGTGTTCGGAGTGGCCCTGGCCGCGGTATCGTTGCCGCAAATTTCAGGTCTGGCCGCTTCCAACGATCTCAAAGGAGCGGGAGAGGCGCAGAGGTATTCCTCCAGGATGGTAATTTTTCTTCTGCTGCCGTCAATGGCCTATCTATTGGGAGCGTCTGATGCTCTCGTTTCGGCCATTTACCAAAGAGGCAATTTCGACTGGCAGGATTCGCTGGAGGTGGCTTCGGCGTTGCGGGCCTACGCTCTGGGATTGGTATTCTTCGGATTGGTGCGTGTTACCGCCCAGGTGTTCTACGCTTTCAAAGACACCATGACCCCCGTGAAAGCCTCTATCGCCGCCGTGGCCGCGAATATCATCTTGAGCTTGATCCTGATGGAACCGCTGGGATTCGCCGGGCTGGCCCTGGCCACTTCCGTTTCTGCGGTTCTGAATTTCACGATTCTTTATTATTTCTCGGGGAGGATGGCGCCCAGGCCGGATAGATTTGGACTGGCCGTTTACGCCCTCAAAATACTGGCAGCGTCAATTATCACAGGAATCGGCGCCTTCATCACGGCGGGATTGTTCAAGGGGAATGCGGGATTCGATGGTTTCAGCGGGGCGCTGACTGCGGCAGTCTCATCCGCGGGGGCGGCAGGGATACTCTATTTTACCGCCTGCTCAATATTGAGAGTAAGCGAGCTGCCTCAGATCAAGGAGACAATATTCGCAGGCAGCCGCGATCGGAATCGCCGATAGTATATTGAGAAAAAGGAAGATCAGACTGAAGATCGCGATAATTCAAACAGCTTTTCCCGGCGACGTTATTCTGGCTTCGGCCCTTTTCGAGGCGGCAAAGTCCAAGTATCCACAAGCCTCGATTTCGGCTGTAGTTCGCCCGGAATCGAAATCTCTGGTCGAATATAATCCTTACGTTGACCAAGTCATCGTATATGACAAATACGGCGTCGACAGCGGAATCGGAGGAATTATCAGGCTCTCCCGCGGATTACGCGGGCATGATACGGCGCTGATCGTGCAGAGACATCCGCGCTCCGCCCTGATCGCCTTTGTTGCCGGAATACCGCAAAGAATCGGTTTCGATAAATCGCCGGCCAGATTGCTTTATACGAAGAAGGTGCGTTACCGCGAGGAACTCCACGAGGTAAGGCGATGCCTTTCGCTGATCGATTGCGGTGATGAAAATTATCGTCCTCGCGTATTCATCGATGACGGCGCCCGAAGGAGGGCGGGCGAGTTGATCGAAGCTGCCGGCGTTGACGGTGATTTCGCGGTCGTGGCCCCGGGATCGATCTGGCCGACCAAGCGCTATCCGTATTATCCGGGCTTGATACATTTAATAAGGGAGAAGCTCGGCCTTTCTATCGTGCTGATCGGCAGTAATGACGACTTAACTGACTCTGTTCTTCTTCAGCAGGCGTGCACCCTCCCTCTAGTTAACATGGTCGGGAAAACAAGCCTCCTGGAATCGGCTGCGGTAATTTCGCGCGCCAAGTTAGTATTTGCCAATGATTCCGCGCCGTCGCACATGGCTGCC
>CAZDAH010000034.1:0-3228 GCA_964503405.1 uncultured Ignavibacteria bacterium | reverse complement strand
AGCTTGCGCCGCTGGCGCAAGCGGCGCGGCTGCGCGGCCGGCGGGGTTACGATCTCAACATCGGCCAGCCCGATCTGCCGACGCCGGCGCACATCGCTGCCGCGGTGGATACACCGGTTGTGGCCATATTCGGCCCAACCGTGCCGGCGTTCGGATATGTGCCGTATTCAGAAAAATCGGCGGTCGTCGATATTGGCGATTTATACTGCCGTCCATGCGGCTCTCACGGCGCTAAAAGATGCCCGCAAAGGCATTTCCGATGCATGATGGAATTGTCGCCGTCGAGAGTGATAGAGGCTGCGCTAAGGTTGCTCTCCTGATGATTCAAGGAGCGATTCTGTCAACCTCAGTTTTTCACGGGCCTCGGCGAAATCGGGGTTTATGTCGAGGGCTATCCTGAACGCCTCGGCGGCTTCCGCGAGCATCCCGGTCCTCCCAAGTGTCAATCCCAGGTTGTAAAGCACGATCGAATTTTCGGGATCCAGGTCCAGCGAGTTTTTGTACGCGGATAGAGCCGCCTTATAATCTCCTTTGTGATCGTATGCCAATGCCAGGTTGGCCCAGCCGTCAGGATAATCCGGCAGGATCTCAGTGGCCTTTTTGAATAATACCAGCGCCGAATCGACCCGCCCTCGGGAAACCTCGATCAGGCCAAGCTCGTAGAAGGCTAATCCCGGCATTCGTTCTTCCTTATACCCGAACGGAACCTGCGAAGAGTAGATCGACGACAGGTCGTATCTATCCGGGGCATATGAAGCCCCTCTGGAAATAATGAACTCGAATTCAGCCTCCGCCGTTTCGACCCGGCCCAGCTCCAACGACATTTTTCCCTTGAAAAAACGGGCCGGAATATAATCCGAAAAGAGCAAAATCAGGCTGTCAATGGCCGAGGCAGCATCCTCGCGCGCCCCCATCATTCTCAACGCCAGAATCTCATTAACCCTCGCTTCCTGATTCTGAGGCGATTCGGCGATGGCCAGGCGGGCCTCGCGCAGGGCGCCCTGAAGATCGCCGTCGAAACGATTGAGCACCGAAAGATTGTTGCGAGCTCTTGATGAGCCGCCGCAGGCCGAGATCTCCAGCTCGAATTCCTCGCGGGCCTTAATGTAATCGCCGTGTCCGAAGAAAATGATGCCGCGGTTCAGATGGGCCGACGGGACGCAATCGGACAGCTCCAGCGCCGCCGCGTATTCGTCAAGCGCCTTATCGTTGATCCCCTTTTTCAAATAGACGTTCCCAAGAGAGTAACGCGACATAGCGAAGCTCGTTTGCGAAATTCCGAAAAAATCGACATTTGTGAACAGAAAAAGGATTATTAGCGCCGTTACGGTGGCTGATCTTTTGGCCACGCCGCCTCGACGCAGATTATCCCATAGTTTTACGGCAGCGTGGCTGGCCGCTATTATGAGAAACGGCAGGACCGGCAGGCGAAATCGGCTGGTTACGAAAAAGGCGACTATGGTCAGCATATAGATGACGACAAAATAGCCGATCGGATGACGGCTTCTTTTGCCTTTGAATATCAGCCAGAGCCCGTAAATCGACAAAGGTGAAATTATGAAAAATAATGGCGGGAGTATTTTCGTTATCGACGCGAATCTTCTGAAAAAATACAGGTTCTGGTTGTTCGAAATCTCGTAGGCGTTCCAGAAGTAGCCTATTTTTCGAATAAACAATCCCAGCCATTTGACCGGCTGTTCGGCCATGAATTTCAGCGATTTTCCATAGAAAAACGATGACACCTCCGATTGTTTCATCTCCTTTCCCAATCTCCCTGTTTCTCGTTTGGCCATGTACTCGCAGTCGGTATATTGCCAGGCTGTCCCGAACTCCGGCACGATAGCCGACACGCCGTCGGCTCGTTCGTTGTTCCCTATATAGAAATTGATCCCGCCCTGGGTGGCGATAAAGACCAGGTCGTTGCCCACAATCACATTTCTCAATGTCACCGGCGCTATGACAAGCAGAGTCCCGGCCAGAAAGACCGCGAAACGGGCAATTGTGGATTTGATGCTTGCGGGCAAATAGATGATCATCCACAAGAGCGTTAACGGAACGAAGATAACGAAATTGGGCCGGGTGATGGAGGCGGCTCCCAGGATCAGTCCGGAAAGAAAATATCTTGAAAGTCGCTGATTCTCGCCGGCTCTCATCAACGACCAGACGAAAAGCAGACTGAAAAGGACCAGCAGGGAATCCAGCAGTAATTCATCCTCGAAATATATGAACACCCAGTAAAACGCGGAAACAAATCCCGCCAGCAGCGCCGCCGCGCGGTTGAAATACTTGTCTGCGAAGAGGAAAATCAGCAAGCATGATCCCGAGCCGATAAAGTGCTGAACTATCTTGGCGACCGCCAGCGACGGCCCCGCCAGGGCGTAAACCGCCCCCAAAAAATAAGCGTAAAAGGGAGCCCGAAAAAACGGCCCGCTTCCCAGGATATTCCCTGACGCTATCTGCTTTGCCCAGAGATCATGATAAAGCGGGTCGATGGTGGGCGTGTCCCAGCCCGGGAACCCCGCCTTGATTTGGAAAAAATAGATTAGTCGCATAGCCAACGCGACGACGAATATCGCGAAAGCCCAGATATGTCTTGAATCTAACTTTCTCACCGCCTTCGATGATATGATTTTCCCCCGTGAGCGGCAAGCAGTTTATGGGCTTGGGAAAGCCGAAGGATTGAAATCTATTGCAGATTCTCGGCATCATCATTCAGGTTAACTCATTGACGGGGATCACGTCGGCCGTCAGCCTCGGCCCCAAATCCCTGAAATGATCCATTTTCATAAAGATAAATAATTGGAACACAAGAGATTCAGATGTTGTTATTCAATCCGAGGGGCAGGCACGGTTTTTGACTTGATTAATTGTGGAAAAATGGCTTTATTTATAAATTGTGTTGGTTTTGGATTAGATCAGAATAAATTAGGATGAGAGACTCAAACCCAGGAGAAATCATGAAGTCCCGACTGTTAGCGGCTGCCATCTTTCTGATTCCATCTCTGCTTTTTGCGCAGGCTCTGCAAACGTCGTTTTTGCCCGACGGCACGGAATACCTTGCCGATCGATTCATTATCACCACGACGATGGATACGCCTGCCCTCGAGATGGGAAATGCTGTTGCCGGAAATGCCTTTACCGGTATAATTCCAATCGACAACCTGTGCGCTCGATATGACATCGTCAAAGTGGAGCCGTTCTATGATGGTCCGGTCAAGAGTGTCGGGT
>CAZDAH010000033.1:22713-25393 GCA_964503405.1 uncultured Ignavibacteria bacterium | reverse complement strand
GATCCGCACCGGGACTGAATGGACGTAAACTTTGAGATGGATTGCCGACTTTTTTAACGACCTCGGCGGAAGTATCATCGGCCGGGGTTTCTATCGCAACGCGCTCGGCTATTCCCATGGCCGCGCCTGGAGGTTTCTGTTATTATTCCTGCTGCTCATTTCCACGGTTCTGACCATATTCGCCTACCGCCTAATCTCCGAGCAATACGAGAAGATCGTGAATTTCGCGCAGGATAACGATTATGCGGTCGTTGTCCAGAACGGGGTCGTATCGAATATGCCCGCTCGCTTGAAGCTGCTGCCATTTGAAGGCGACACTCTGGCGGTCTGGCAATGGATACAGGGGTGGTCCGATGTCGACAGCCTGCATGCGGAGCATCCGGGCGTTGGCTTCTTCATCGGCCCGAAAGCGGTTTACGGCTATAGCGGCGGCGCCCCAAGATCCTGGAAATACCCTGAGAGCTTTACCGCCACTGTGGACGCCGATTATTTGAGAAACACAAGGACGGGATATTCCTGGATCATATTACTTGTCCTGTTGATTGCAATTTATCTGATCTCCATACCCTGGGCGGCCGCGGCAATTCTCATTTTCATTGCCCCATTCATGTTTATCAAGTTTTCCAAAGCGGGAATGAAATTCGCTGCAATCTGGAAACTGGGGATGTTCATGGTCAGCCTGCACTTTCTATACTTTACGATTATCACCGTGTTGAGAATAAACATTCCCTACGCCTGGATATTCAATTTCCCGTTATATATTTTTGTTGTCGCGATCATGGTCAAGATCGATCCGGACGACCTGGAAAGGTCCGCAATTCCAGCCGGCATATGATATAATTATATAAATCAACGGCGACGGGATCGAAGCGAAACTGATTCCGTCCATTCCCGATGATAGACATCGAAAAGAGGAAAATATGGGACAGACAATAGCTCAGAAAATATTCGCCGATCACGCCGGCAAAGCTAAAGTAATTCCCGGCGAGATAGTCAGCATTCCAGTCGATATCGCCATGGCCAATGAACTCTCCGCCGCGCTTTCCATCAAAGTTCTCGATGAATGGGGAGTGGAAAGGCTCTTCGATCCGGACAGAGTGGCCCTCATACCCGATCATTTTACCCCGGCTAAGGATATCAACGCCGCCGGGATCACCCGCAAGGTGAAGGAATTCGCCAAAAAGCATAACGTCAAATGGTATTTCGAGGTCGGGCGGGCCGGGATCGAGCACGCCGTCCTATCGGCCGAAGGTGTCATTCTTCCCGGGCAAGTCATGATCGGCGGCGACTCCCACACTTGCACGGCGGGCGCCATTAACTGCTTCGCCACCGGGATGGGTTCTACCGATATCGCCTGCGCCTGGGCCACCGGTGAGGTCTGGTTCAAGGTGCCGCATTCGGCCAGATTTAACTATGTCGGCAAACTCGGACCGCACGTCTACGGCAAGGACCTGATCCTGTACGCGCTAAAACAAGTCACCGCCTCCGGGGCGACATATATGTCCATCGAGTATCACGGCGACGTTTTCGATCAGCTTCCCCTGGCCGACAGGTTCACTATGGCCAATATGGCCATTGAGGCCGGAGGGAAAACCGGCATTTTCAATTTCGACGAGAAAACCCGCGAATACGTTGAATCCAGCTCGAGATTCAAATCCGAGAAACCGAAATACAAGACATACGCCCCCGATTCGAATGCCCGATATGCCCTGGAAAAAACTTTTGACGTATCAGGTCTGGAACCGCAGGTGGCCTGCCCCCACTCCCCGGACAACGTGAAGCCGGTTTCAGAATTGAGTGATATCAAAATCGATCAAGTCGTTATCGGGACCTGCACCAACGGCTGGCTGGAGGATATGATCCGGGCGGCGGAAATCTTCAAGGGGCGATCGGCCCATCCTGACGTGAAAGTGATAGTCATCCCCGGCTCGCAGGCCATAGCTCGTCAATGCTTCGATCTGCGTCTCCCCCAAATATTTATTGACGCCGGCTGCGTGTTCTCGACTTCCACCTGCGGTCCCTGCATCGGAGGGCATATGGGAGTGCTGGGGGAAGAGGATGTTTGCGTATCGACATCCAACCGCAATTTTGTAGGCCGCATGGGTCATACGAAATCCACAGTATATCTGGCCAATCCCGCCGTGGCCGCGGCCTCGGCTGTGCTGGGCAGGATCGGCTCCCCGGAAGATCTTTAGCGCGGGAGCGGCGATTAAGATATGATTGTTGCCGTTACAGGGGCGGGAGGATTCCTGGGCAGGGCGCTTGTGGATCGGCTGCGCACTACGGAATTCGCACCGCTGGCCGTCGTAAAAAAAGAATCGGATAGATTGTCATACGAAGATCAGGGAATCAATTCGGTCTGCCGCGATCTTATCGAAAATGACTCCTGCGCCGGAATATTCAAAGACTGCGACGCGGTCGTGCACTGCGCGGTATTGCGTCGCGATTACGGCAAATGGGAAAAGTTCAGGATGGCCAATATAGACATAACGCGCCTGGTAATGGAGTACGCCGCCAGGGCCGAGGTCAGGAAGGTAATTCATATTTCCACCGCCGCCGTTTACGGCAACGATCGCAGTCATCTGGGCACCGACGAGGATTCCGATTACGGCGAAAGAGTAGTCGACCCCTATACCCGATCCAAGATCGAAGAGGACAAGATAGTGCTGAATCTTATCAA
>CAZDAH010000033.1:18181-22703 GCA_964503405.1 uncultured Ignavibacteria bacterium | reverse complement strand
GGTATATCTGGGGGCCGGGCGATAAGGCCATATTGCCGTTCGCAGTCCGGAGCATTAAACGGGGAAGGCTGTACCTGGCTGACGACGGCGATAATTTGCTTTCGCTCACTTATATCGAGAATATTGTGGAGGCTATCCTGGCCGCCCTGCGCAACGACAATATTATCGGTAAGGTGTTTAATATCTCCGATGGTTCCAAAGTGACGTCGGAACGGTTTTTCGGAGATATCGTCGACGTTCTCGGCGTGAAGTGCGTTCCGCGAAAAATCCCCTATGCTCTTTTGTACACGGTCGCATATCTGCTCGATGTTTATTACACTATTCTAAACGGGTCGTCCGCGCCGCCGCTTACCCGCTTCATCGCCCGCTTTCTGAAATACGATTCGGTCTTCGATATCTCCAGAGCGATCTACGAACTCGGATATCAGCCGGGCATATCATATAAGGAAGGAATGACTCTCATCACCCCCTATCTGCGCTCGCTGTATTACAGGGGAAGAAAAGTCCAGACGGAGGAAAAATGAAACTTGCCGGAAAAGCATACAGGATGGAAGACAACATCAATACCGACGTCATCATGCCGGGACGCTGGTGCCACCTGACCGACGATGTCGAGCTGGCCAAGCACTGCATGGAGGACTATGATCTGGATTTTCACAAGAAGATTAAGCCGGGCGATATAATCGTCGCCGACGAGAATTTCGGCTGCGGATCGTCGCGGGAAGTGGCGCCATTGTCGATCAAGTCGGTCGGAATCTCGGCGGTGATCGCCAAATCATTTGCTCGGATATTTTATCGCAACTGCATTAATATCGGCCTGCCGATATTCGAGTCCCCGCGGTGCGCTGAGGCGACCGAGGCCGGCGACGAGTTGGAGGTCGATCTGTTCGCGGGCAAGATCATCAATAAAACGAAAGGAGAAGAGTTCGCCTTCGCCCCCTTCCCGCCTTTTATGAAGACCATAATCGAAAAAGGCGGCTTAAGAGGTTGGGTGATGGAGAAGCTGGGGCGGGGATAAATGATCTCGATTTTCTTGAGAGATCATTTTGACAATTGAATATTGAAAGGAACGCAATGTACAAAATCGCGGTGATTGGGGGGGACGGTATCGGCCCCGAGGTGACGCGGGAAGCGTTGAAGGTGCTCGAGCGGGCATCGGAGATTTACGGATTCCAATATAAAACGACCGAATACCCTTTCTGCTCGGAGCATTATCTCAAAACCGGCGAACTCGTGCCTGAATCGGTTTATTCGGAATATAAGGAGCATGACGCTATATACCTTGGGGCCATAGGCGATCCACGGGTGGAAGTTGGCCTGGTGGAGCGGGCGGTCATCGCCGGAATAAGATTCAAGCTCGACCTGTATATAAACCTACGTCCAATCAAGCTCTATTCGGAATCACTTTGTCCGCTCAAAGGCAAGAAACTCGATGATATAGATATGGTCGTGGTCCGTGAAAATACCGAGGACGTCTACACCGGTCTCGGCGGAATAATGAAAAAAGATACTCTCGATGAGGTCGCTATCGCCAATATGGTCTTCACCCGCAAAGGATGCGAACGAGCAGTTCGCTACGCTTTCGAGTTGGCCAGGGAGCGCAAGAAAGACAACAAGGTTACCCTTGTGGATAAGGCCAACGCCATTCGGGCCCAGGATATCTGGACCCGCACCATGGCGGATGTTGGAAAGGAATACCCCGATATAACCCATGACCATGCCTATATCGATGCCGCCTGCATGTGGATGATCAAGAACCCGGAGTGGTTCGACGTGGTAGTTACCACCAACTTATTCGGCGATATATTCACGGATTTGGGCGCGATGGTTCAGGGCGGGATGGGAATTGCCGCTTCAGGGAATATACATCCAGGGCAGGTCTCCATGTTCGAGCCGATTCACGGCTCCGCTCCGAAATACAAAGATCAAAACGTCGCCTGCCCCATAGCCGCTGTCATGGCCGCCCAGATGATGCTCGATTATCTGGGCGAGAAACCTGCGGCGGCCGCCGTAGAGAACGCAGTTGGCTCCCTTCTACGCTCCGGGAGGATAAAATCGCTCGACGCCAAATCCGGGATTTCCACGACGGAGATGGGGGATATGGTGGTCGCGGAGTTGCGGGGGAAGTAAACGATTGTTCCGTCAGGCCGTAGTCCGCCGCGGCGGACCTAACCTGATGGATAAAGCCAATAAAAAAATCAGGTCATATCCTAACGAACTACGATCTGCCTTAACAAGTTATAACGGAATCTTTTGACGTTGAAAGTGACGGGTCGGGCGACACACACGATAATTCATAGCAGGTGTGGCCTGTTCGGGAATTTTTTTCTGCGGTCGTATGGCGTGATATCGACAATCTCGCCTTCGCGGTTTTTCCTCTGCATATCGCGCCAGTAATCGAGAGTAAACAGGTCTCCATGTTCGGCCATGAATACGCCTTGCAGGGACGGAGGGATACCGAGAAAATGCCTTAATTCATCAATGAAGAAATCGTTCGGTCCGGCGACTATCCGGGTTTCCTCGCTGGCAAACTCCTCGAAATCATTTCTGGGAGTCGGCTTGCGTCTGAAATTCGCCTGTTCCAACAGGATCACATCGTCATAATCATAAAGCACGATTTTCCCCCGTCTGGTGACTCCGTAATTCCAGTTGTTGAAAAGATCGCTTAAGAATATCCCGTTGGCCGCGAGATCCTTGACAAAATAGCCGAAATCCAAAATGATACTGCGGATCGATTCGACCTTTCTTTCCGCGAACAGGTAGATCGGCAGGGGAATGACTTTTCTCTGCAGGTAAGCATGGCGTATTACCACATAGTCGCGGTCGATGTCGACTGTATTCCTGGCCGCCAGTTCAAATTCTCTCAATAGCTCTTTGGAAAACCTCTTTCTTCTGAATTTTAAATTTTCGAATTCCTGCGTGTCGACGATGCGGCCCACTCTGTCGCGTCGACAAACAAAATCGTACTGGTATTCGACCTGCGATCTGTCTATGGTCTTGTCGGTAATATCATCGGACCTGATAAAGCACGGGTAGTCCTTGATCACCTTGAATACCGCGCCGTAATCGGGCAGGGTGAACGCGATCATGACCGATCCTTCCTTGCCGGGCGCGGTTATGAATTGTTCTTTCGACTCATGGACGAATCGATGCAGATCGCGATAGAACTCCGTTTTGCCGTGCCGGTTATACCCGATGGAGATGTATAATTCAGCGATCGGCTTTTTGGGAAGAATGGATTTGAGAAAATCGATAACAGCGTCATGCCTGTCTATCTCGACATGGAAATAAGAATGACCGAAACCGAATATATTGCTGACATTGCTCTCATCCAGCAGTACCGTGTCCAGAAAAATTCCCGATGGCGTATTATACAGGGGTAGTACGAGCGGAATATATCGTCTGCCGATGTTAATCCTCCCAACGATGTAGGAAACCTTATTGCGGAAAAACGGAGTTTTTATAATATCGAAAGAACGGGCTTTATTACCGTGAATAAGCGGCCAGAGATAAAGGTCGATCTCGCGAGCCGCCAGTTCCGAGTCGCCGCGCAGATCAGAAAACGGTGTCTTGAATTTGAAATCCTCGAATATGCGACAGATCAACCCGCCGGTTCCCCCATCGGGCAGGTATCTTCTGAATACGGGATGATCGGGTTTATTGTCATGACGCGGGTTTTTGAGATGGAAAAATTCCACTACCCGATCGAGCCCGACAGTCATCAGGATTTTCCTGGTGATCGAATTAAAAAAGGTTTCGGCAAGATCGAAATCGTGGCGCCCCCGGATCTCGTGAGAATAAATATCTTTAGCCGCAAGCCAAAGATTCCTGTTTCTTTTTCGATTTCCGAATGTCCGATTGATTCGCTCCGCAACCCGAAACAGGAAATGTTCGTACAACCCCAGTCTTCTCTGAGCGTTCTTATAACCGTCTTTCCAGGCGCGGCTTTCAAATACCCGTCGGGCTTGACGTGTAATGGAGCGGAATTCTGCCGAATAACCATCAAAGGCTTCAATAGCCATCGTGGCCAGCGCCCGCGCTTTTTCGGCCTTCACCCTTGCCACCCTTCGCCTATGATGCATGAGCGAGCTGCGGTTCCGCGTTAAATATACGATTAATACCGGGCGAATGAAACTAATTGTTGAGCTCGGGGCATGTCGCGGCTTCCTAATCTCGGAGGCTATTCGAGGGCCTGCGTGTACCCTGGATAGAAACCTTCGAAATCGTTCCCGGCTTGCACATCTGTAAAGCAGAGATCCCGACCGGCTTTCAAAACGGGTATCATAGCAGCCGTCTGAATATTTGATGAGAGATAATTTTTGAAAACGCTTGCGCTTCTCATTCTCAAATTGTATTTTCCGTGGCTGATATGGAATATACTCTCGAAATCGCGAAATGCGGGGATTCCGGGTCAGAATACCAGGGGGCATATACTATCCTGACGATTTACCGCAGAATTCACTTTCCTGCAGGAACGAATAATGATATAATAGCTCCATTTTGAGGGCGAAGGACGGGGAGT
>CAZDAH010000033.1:4823-18171 GCA_964503405.1 uncultured Ignavibacteria bacterium | reverse complement strand
GGAGTTTGGCGCAGGTTTTTCCGAAGTGGACGAATAAATTGCCTCTCTATGCCGCCGCCGGACTGGTTGCAGCTGCTGCGGGAAGCGCTTGGTTTGTATGGTATTACTTTTCTCCGAAATTTACCGATGTCGGATTCAAACCCTCGCAGCCGGTGGAGTACAGCCATAAGCTTCACGCCGGAGACCTGGGGATGGACTGCCGTTATTGCCATAGTTCCATAGAATATTCGCCGATCGCCAACGTGCCGGCGACTCAGACCTGCATGAACTGCCACAAGTTAATCAAGCCTGACACGGAAAAAATGCTCCCGATTAGTCAAAGCTGGGAAACGGGCCAGCCTATAGAATGGATAAGGGTTCATAATGTGCCTGATTTCGCGTATTTCAATCACGCTTCTCATTTGAGAGCCGGGATCGGCTGCGCCAGCTGCCACGGTAACGTGGCCGAGATGGACGTGGTGCGCCAGGAGCAGCCTCTGAGCATGTCCTGGTGCCTT
Source organism: uncultured Ignavibacteria bacterium (assembly GCA_964503405.1). Taxonomy (GTDB): domain Bacteria; phylum Zixibacteria; class MSB-5A5; order UBA10806; family UBA10806; genus JAZGHS01. The sequence continues at coordinate 17,674 of CAZDAH010000033.1, read as the reverse complement.
GATTGCCATAGAGACCCCGATATGCAAATCAGGCCTGACGGCGACGTAACCAATATGAAATGGACTCCGCCGGAGAACCAACTCGAACTTGCGGCTGAAATCAAACGTGAAAAGAATATCAATCCTCCCACGGATTGTTCGGGATGCCACAGATGAGTGCGAAAAATTTGCAAGGGAAAGACTATTGGCGCAGCATAAATCAACTGGCCGATTCCCCGGAGTTTCGCAAATATATAGAGAACGAGTTCCCCGAGGGATTGGGAGAACCCAATACGCTTTCCCGGCGAAACTTCATGGCCCTGATGGGCGCATCCATGGCCCTCGGCGGTCTGCTCGGGGGATGTCGTCGGCCCGTGGAAAAAATCATACCTTTCGTGGCACCGCCGGAGGAAATCATTCCCGGAGTCGCCAATCATTATGCCACCACGATGCCCCTCAGCAACAGCGCTTACGGTTTAATCGTCGAAAGCCACGAAGGCCGCCCCACCAAGATCGAAGGGAATCCGGATCACCCGTCGACACTCGGTATGTCCAACGTCTTCCTGCAGGCGTCCATACTCGGCCTCTATGATCCTGACAGGTCCAAGACCATTCTGCGCGACGGCAACCAAGCCCAATGGACGGAGTTTGTCGAATTTTGGAAAGAGAGGTTCGATTATTTCAGCCGGATCAAAGGGGAGGGATTGGCGGTCATCTCGGAGCCGTTTTCCTCGCCCACTCTTGCCCGCTTGACCGACCAGTTCAAGCGCAAGTTCCCAAAAGCCAAATGGATAGCCTATGAGCCGGTCGGCGACGAGAACGTATTTCAAGGAATCAGAATCGCATCCGGGAAATCTTTGAGACCGGTTTATCATTACGACAAGGCCAAAGTGATTCTCTCTCTCGATTCGGATTTTCTCTATGGCGAAAGCGAGAATATCACCGCGTCCAGAGGGTATGCCGACGGCCGCAGGCTCCACTCCGAAGTAGACGAGATGAACCGTCTGTATGTTGTCGAAAGCGGTTTTTCGATAACCGGCGGGATGGCCGACCATCGCATGCGCTTGCGCGGAAAACTAATGGGGTCTTTCGCCGCGGCGCTGGTGCGGGAGCTGGATAATCGCGGGTTCGGTATCGAGGGTATTTTTCCGGATGTAAGCTTCTTCACCGCCCCCGAATTCGATCGTCAGTGGATAAAGGCCGTGGCTCGGGATCTCATAGCCAACGAGGGGAATTGCCTGGTTGTGACGGGAAATCGGCAGCCGGCCGGAGTGCATGCCATGGTTTATGCAATCAACCATGCCCTGGGCAATCACGGCGGCACGATCGAGTATTTCCCGCTGGAGGATTCCCTGATATCGGATAGAAGTCAATTCGCAGCTCTGGCCGGGCAGATGAAAGAGGAGAAAATCGATACTTTGTTCATTCTGGGCGGCAACCCTGTTTATAACGCCTTCGCCGATCTGGAATTCAAATCGGCTCTTGGAAAGGTCAAAAACATAGCGCAGCTCGCCACGCACAAAGATGAGACGTCGCGGCTGGCGAATTGGCATATCCCCCAGACACATTATCTGGAGAATTGGGGCGACGCCGTCTCGGCCCAGGGAGTAAAGAGCGTGGTGCAGCCGTTGATCGCGCCGTTGTACGACAGCCACAGCGTCTATGAGTTGGCCAATTTGATCGCCACAGGCGAGGATAAGCCGGGGCATGAGATTGTCATGGAGACCTGGAGCGAAATAATCAGAAGCGGTGATTTTGAAAAGAGGTGGAACCGCGTATTGCACGACGGTTTTTACGCAGACGGGAAATCTTCTGCCGCCAGAGCCATTCTCGATTTCGGTTCCCTTAAAGATCATCTAAAGAAGAATATATCGTCGTATCACGCCGTGCTGGGCGATGATATCGAGATTTCGTTCATGCCTTCCCCGGCCGTTTACGACGGCCGATACGCCAACAACGGCTGGCTGCAGGAACTTCCCGATCCCATAACCAAACTTGCCTGGGATAACGCTGCTTTGGTCAGCCATAAGATTGCCTCGGATCTGGAAATCGGGAATGAGGACGTCGTGGAAATCGAATATCGGGGGAGGAAGATCGAGGCGCCGGTGTGGATAGTCCCGGGCCAGGCTGAGAATACGATCATACTGACATTCGGCTACGGACGCGAGGCTTGCGGCAGGGTGGGGGACGGCGGCGGTTATAGCGCTTACTCTTTGAGAAACTACGATGCTCCCTACTTCGATACCGGCGTGGCGATCAGCAAGACCGGCCGCAGGTACAAACTCGCCTCCACTCAGGATCACTCGAGCATGGAGGGTCGTCCCATAGTGCGGGAGTCGACTCTCGAGGAATACCGCGATCATCCCGAATTCGCCCCGGTTCTGGTGGAACATCCCCCTTTGAAAAATCTCTGGAAAGAGCACAGCTACGACGAGGGTTACCAGTGGGGGATGGCCATCGACCTGAATTCCTGCACCGGCTGCAACGCCTGCACTATCGCCTGCCAGAGCGAAAACAACATCCCCATCGTGGGCAAAGAGCAGGTGGCCATGGGACGCGAGATGCACTGGATAAGGCTCGACCGTTACTTCGCCGGAGATATGGAAAACCCCGAGATGGTGCATCAGCCAGTAGCCTGCCAGCATTGCGAGAACGCTCCTTGCGAGCAGGTCTGTCCGGTGGCGGCCACGGTTCACGATAAGGAAGGCCTCAATACCATGGTCTATAACCGCTGTATAGGTACGAGATATTGCTCTAACAACTGTCCCTATAAGGTAAGACGATTCAATTTCTTCAATTTCACCAAGGATACCCCGGAATTGGTGAAGATGTCCAACAACCCTGACGTCACCGTGCGTTCCCGCGGCGTCATGGAAAAATGCACATATTGCGTGCAGAGAATCAGCGAAGGAAAGATCAAAGCCAAAGCGGAAGAGAGGGAGGTTGCCGACGGCGAGATAGTCACCGCCTGCCAGCAAGCCTGTCCCACTAATGCTATCATCTTCGGCAATATCAACGATCCGCAAAGCGCGGTCTCGAAAGTCAAATCGAGAAACCGCAATTATGAGCTTCTAAAAGAGCTAAATGTTCGGCCGAGAACCTCGTTTCTGGCCAGAATTCGCAATCCCAATCCGGAGTTGGAAAAAGATAAAAAGGAAACGAGTCATTGAGCGCAATCCTCGAAAACCGGGCGGACGAACTCGAACGGCCGTTGATAGCGGGCAATCCGACCTTCCATTCAGTGACCGACTCGATCTGCGGTATTGTCGAGAAGAAACCGCCGCGGCTTTGGTATCTGGCTATCAGCGTTTCGGGCTCCCTGGCTCTGATGTTTGTCGGCCTGGTAGGTTACCTTATCTGGGATGGTACCGGGATCTGGGGCGTGCAGATACCTGTCGGCTGGGGCTGGGCAATTGTAAATTTCGTCTTTTGGGTTGGAATAGGGCATGCCGGAACGTTGATTTCGGCAGTGTTGCTTTTGTTGAGGCAAAGATGGCGCACGTCGATCAACAGGTTTGCCGAGGCGATGACTATAATGGCGGTTATCGTGGCCGGTCTGTTCCCAGCTATCCATGTGGGACGAGTTTGGGCGCTGCACTGGGTGTTTCCCATTCCCAACCAGATGAGCCTATGGCCCAATTTCAGAAGCCCCCTGCTCTGGGATTTCTTCGCGGTGGGAACCTATTTCAGCTGCTCGCTGATGTTCTGGTACGTGGGGCTGATTCCCGACCTGGCAACGTTGAGAGATCGGGCCAAATCCAGGATTAAGAAGATACTATACGGGATCTTCTCGGTCGGATGGCGAGGGGGCCATCGTCAGTGGAGACACTACGAAGTGGCCTACTTGCTTCTGGCCGGCATCTCCACTCCGCTGGTGCTTTCCGTGCACAGCGTGGTCAGCACCGATTTCGCGGTGAGCATACTTCCGGGCTGGCATACGACCATTTTCCCCCCCTACTTTGTGGCCGGGGCGATATTCTCCGGTTTCGCCATGGTCCTGACGTTGGCCGTCATCGCCCGCAAAATCTATGGCCTGGAGAATTTCATCACGGTCAATCATCTGGAGAAGATGAACAAGATTATGCTGGTCACCGGCATGATAGTCGGTTACGCTTACTCCTGCGAATTTTTCATAGCCTGGTACAGCGGCAACGAGTACGAGATGTTCGCGTTTCTAAATCGCGCGTTCGGGCCTTACGCCTGGGCTTACTGGATCATGTTATTCTGCAACGTGGCCGTGCCCCAACTGTTCTGGGTGAAGAAACTTCGACGGAGCATTCCGGTCATGTTCGTCGCCTCGATCTTCATAAATATAGGCATGTGGTTCGAGCGATTCGTAATCGTGGTATCGTCGCTGGCCAGCGATTTTTTGCCGTCGAGCTGGGATTATTTCAAGCCGACCATTTTCGATATCGGATTCCTGGCGGGATCATTCGGCCTGTTTTTCACCCTTTTTCTGCTGTTCCTTCGTTACCTGCCGATGATCGCCATGTCGGAAGTCAAAGGGGTCTTGCCCCAGGCCGATCCGCACGGGCACATCGAAAGGAAGAACGGGTAAAGGAACCATGATCGAGGTCAGAATTGCAATTGCGGAATTCCCCGGCGTGCCGGAGCTTATGAAAGCGGCCGAAAAACTGAGGGATGCCGGATACAAGAAATTCGACTGCCATTCTCCTTTTCCCATTCACGGAATGGATAAAGCAATGGGAATAAGACGATCCAAACTCGGTTATATCGCGGCCTTATTCGCCCTTCTCGGATTTGGCGGGGCGGTTCTGCTGCAATGGTGGGCCAGTTCAATCGCCTATCCGCTGGTGATTTCGGGCAAACCGTACTTCAGCTACCAGGCGTATTTACCGGTCACCTTTGCCCTTTCGGTGCTGGTTGCATCGTTAGCCTCGGTTATCGGCATGCTGGCCTTGAATAAACTGCCTAGGCTGAATCATCTTCTTTTCAAATCGACTCTTTTCGAAAAATTCGGCGATGATGGATTTTTCGTGACTGTAGAATCGGACGATCCGAAATTCGATGAACATCAGACGTCCCGGTTTTTAAGATCGATCGGGGCGGTGGCTGTCGAGGTTGTGGAAGGAACCGAAAAATAGATGATAATACGCCTTAGAATCGCTTCTGTTCTGCTCCTGGCCGCGCTTATCGCGACTGGATGCTACCGGGGCAAATCTTCGAAAAATGAGCCTGTTCATCTCAATCCAAATATGGACAGCCAGCCGAAGTATAAGCCTCAATCCGAAAGCCGATTTTTTAGCGACGGTTCTACTATGAGGCAGCCCGTTGAAGGGACGGTCGCCAGGGGACAACTGCGCGATAATGACGCGCTCTACCATGGAATAGACGAAAGAGGAAATTTCATAAGGAGAAATCCGGTCCCTCTGACCGAAGACGGTCTGAACCGCGGCCGGGAACGATTCGGAATTTATTGCGCGGTCTGTCACGGAGCGATAGGCGACGGGAAAAGCATTATGGTCGAAAAACAGTATATCCCGCCGCCGACCTTCCATCAGGACCGTATAAGGCAGATGCCGGACGGAGAGATATTCAATATTATTAGCGATGGTATCCGCAATATGCCGTCGTATAAAAATCAAATTCCGGTCGAGGACCGCTGGCTGATCATTCATTACTTGAGGGCCCTGCAGCGCAGCCAAAACGCCCATATTGGGGATATGCCGGAAGAGTTTAGAGGGGAAATCGAGTAAGAGATGAACGGTCGCAAAGACGATTTCTATATCGATCGAAACAACCCTTCCAGGTTGAGGATCGAGAAGCTCGGGCTGACGGCGGGGATAATCGGTTTGGCTTTTTCAGCGATCGGGATTTTCGCCGACCCGGGTCGGTTTTTCCACTCCTACCTGGTTGCCTTCGGTTTCTGGACAACCATCTCCCTGGGATGTTTGTTCTTCGTCATGCTCCACCACCTGACCGGGGCCACGTGGAGCGTCGTGGTGCGTCGCCAGGCCGAGACCGTCATGTCGATACTGCCGATCCTGGCGATATTCTTCGTTCCCGTCCTCTTCGGCATGCATGATCTCTATCACTGGACTCACGCAGACGCGGTGGCCGGTGATCACCTTCTCCATCACAAATCACCGTACCTGAATGTCCCGTTCTTTCTGATAAGGGCGGCCGCTTATTTTGGCGTATGGACTATGCTCGCCTTGCTGCTGTACAAGGTTTCGCTTAAACAGGATTCCGGCCATTCAGCCGCCATCGGCCGGAGGGTGAAAAGGATCAGCGCCCCGGGGATGCTCCTGTTCGCGATCTCGGTCACCTACTCGTCGTTCGACTGGTATATGTCGCAGGATCCCCACTGGTATTCGACCATATTCGGGGCATATATATTCTCGGGGGGATTGGTTTCGGCGCTGGCGTTTCTGGCATTTAGCTCGCTCTCTCTGCGGAAACGAAAGATCCTCTCGGAAATAATCACCGAGGAGCATTATCATGATCTGGGCAAGCTGACATTCGCATTCATGGTCTTCTGGGCGTACATTGCCTTTTCGCAGTATTTTCTGATCTGGTACGCCAATATTCCGGAGGAGACGATCTGGTTCGACAATCGATACCGGGGCGGCTGGAAATACGTTTCCATATTAATCGCCCTGGGATACTTCGTCCTTCCCTTCCTGCTGCTTATGGCCCGGGGTGCAAAACGAAAACTCGGGTTCCTGAAGATCATGGCCGGCTGGCTATTGTTCATGCATTGGGTCGATCTTTATTGGATAATCATGCCGGTTTTCAGCAAAGAGAAGGCCATGTTAAGCTGGATTGATATCGCCGCCATGCTCGGAATCGGCGGGATATTCATGTGGATTTTCTGGCGGCGATTTTTCTCCAACGCCCTGGTCCCGGTCGGCGATCCGCGGCTGGAATCATCGATCAAATTCGTCAACTATTAGGACACTAAATGAACGATCATCCCGAAAAATCAAATTCCGGTTACGAAACCCGAGACGTCAACGTCGTAAAAGTCACCGCATTCATCATACTGGGAATTATCGCTCTTGCCGCTATTCTGGTTTCGCTTGACGTTTATTTCACTTACGCGGCCGAGCGTGAGTATTATGAAATGGTTTTAAAGCCGGAATCGAGGATTTTGCTCGAGATAAGACAGCGCGATTCCACCATCTTGAACTCCTATGGCGTGCTAAACGGCGATTCAGGCGTTTATCATATCCCCATTGACAGCGCCATGAAACAAATGCTGGCCGAAGAGGAATTGTCTACGGAAGAAAAATAGAGGATAAAGAAGGGAACTTTGAACGCCCGTTCTTATTTTTACCCTGCGAAAGAGTGGACGGATCCGATATCCGGGGATATGGTTTGAGCGATGACTGAAAGAGCACGGTGGATGAAACTCGGCAACCGCATGGCCGGCGCGGGTCTGGCCCTGGCGCTCGCTTTGGTCCCGGCAGTTTCGGCCTCGGGACAGATAGCCGCGTATAATCCGGCGGATCTGCAGCGAATCGACATAATCGAGCATCCGGGCGACTCGGTTCCGCTCGACCTGCAATTTACCGACGATCGCGGCCGGGCGGTCAGATTGGGCGATTATTTCGACCGGCGAAAGCCCGTGATTCTCATAATGGCTTATTACGAATGTCCCATGCTCTGCACGCTGGTGCTAAACGGCATGTCAGATGGCATTCGCGGATTGGGATGGCCGCCTGGAGACAAATTTCAAATGATTACGGTCAGTATCGATCCCCATGAGACCTGGGAACTGGCCGCCGGCAAGAAAAAGACATATCTCGAGAATCTCGCGCTTCCCGCAAAAGATGACGGCTGGGCGTTTCTGGTGGGGCAGGAGAGTCAGTCGAAAGGCCTGGCCGACGCCATTGGATTTAAGTATTTCTATGACGAGGGAAATAAGCAATACGCTCATCCGGCCGCAGCCTTTGTGCTTACCGGCGACGCCCGGATCTCCCGGTATTTATACGGCATAGAGTTCACGCCGAGGGATTTGAAGCTCGCCTTGATGGAGGCCTCGGAAGGACAGATAGGCAGCACCATAGACAAAATCATTCTATACTGCTATCACTTTGATCCCGAAGCGGGCGGCTATGTGGTTTTCGCGGCCAACGTCATGAAACTGGGCGGTATGGCGACTTTACTCATCCTGGTTTTATTCCTGGGATTCTTATGGATGACGGAGCGCGGGAAAAAAAAAAGCAGTAGGAGCGGGCGATCGACAGACAAAGGGTGATAATTGATGGACACGACCGGGACGTTATTTCTGCCTCCGGAAAGTTCGACGATGGCAGGCGAAGTCGACGCCGTGTTCAATTTGATTTTGTACGTCGGAATATTCTTCTTCGTGCTGGTAGTAGGGCTGGCGGCTTTCTTTGTTTTCAGGTATAGACGAAGATCGGCGCCGGGGTTCACGTCGGGCAAGGACCAAAACCTCAAGCTGGAGGTGCTGTGGACGGTCATCCCGTCGATAATTGTGATCATATTCTTCGTCGTCGGCTTCAGGACTTTTCTGCGCATGAATATCGTGCCCAAGGACGCCATGGAGATCAAGGTTACGGCCCAGAGATGGATGTGGGCGTTTGATTATCCCGAAGGCGCCGGAAGCATCAACGAACTCGTGGTGCCCGTGAATACGCCTATCAGACTATTGTTGTCGTCAACCGACGTCATTCACAGTTTCTTCATACCGGATTTCCGGGTTAAGATGGACGTGCTGCCAAATCGCTATACCACCACATGGTTCGAGGCCACCGGAACCGGCGTGTTCGATCTACAATGCGCCGAATATTGCGGTAAGGGCCATTCCGAGATGTTGGCCAAAGTCAAAGTGGTCGAACCGTCCGAATACGCCGCCTGGCTGGAACAGGCGACCACGTTCGACGAATCGATACCGTTGGAGGAATTCGGCGGAGAATTGTACAAATCAAAGGCCTGTTATACATGTCACACCGCCGACGGCTCCGGAAGCGTGGGGCCGACTTTCAAAGGCGTGTTCGGCCACGAGATTTTTCTCTCCGACGGAAGCAGGATAACGGTTACCGAGAATTATATCAGAGAGTCGATACTCGACCCCAGGGCCAAGCTGGTTATGGGATATCAGCCGGTGATGCCGACTTACCAGGGGCGGTTGAAGGACAGGGAGATCGACGCGCTGGTCGCTTATATCAAATCCTTAAGCGAGTGAGACATTATGACACCATCGAATAATTTTCTTAATGAGCCGAAGGGAGTCAAGTCCTGGCTTCTTACTCTCGATCACAAGAGGATCGGGATATTATATCTGACAGGCATATCGATAGCGTTTCTGCTGGGCGGGGCCTACGCTCTCATGATCAGATTGGAGCTTCTTCATCCGGGACAGGATTTCGTCGGTCCCGAAACATACAACAGGCTTTTCACATTGCACGGCGCGGTCATGATATTCCTGTTTATCATCCCCGGAATTCCCGCGGCGCTGGGGAATTTCGTCCTGCCGCTCATGCTCGGCGCAAAAGATGTCGCGTTTCCCAGGCTCAATTTGACCAGCTGGTACATTTATGTTATCGGGACAATCATGGCTATCGTGGCCATATTTACCGGCTCGGTCGACACCGGCTGGACCTTTTACACGCCATACAGCACGCAGACGGCCGGTGCGGTGGTCATGATGACCATGGCGGTTTTCGTCCTGGGGTTCTCCTCGATTTTTACCGGCCTTAATTTCCTGGTTACCATTCACAAGCTTCGGGCCCCGGGAATGACCTGGTTCAAACTGCCACTTTTCGCCTGGGCCATTTACGCCACGGCCATAATTCAGATTCTGGCCACGCCGGTTCTTGGAATAACTTTGGTCCTGCTCATTCTCGAACGGGGGCTTGGAATCGGCATATTCGACCCGGCCATGGGCGGCGACCCGGTGCTCTTCCAGCATTTCTTCTGGTTCTATTCCCATCCGGCGGTTTATATCATGATTTTGCCGGCCATGGGAATCATCAGCGAATTGATTTCGACATTCTCGCACAAGAAAATATTCGGCTACAAGGCCATCGCCTTCTCCAGTTTCGGAATTGCCTTCATCAGCTTTCTTGTCTGGGGACATCATATGTTTACCAGCGGTCAATCGGAACTGGCCTCGATGATTTTTTCGTTCCTGACTTTCCTCGTGGCCATACCATCCGGGATAAAAGTATTCAACTGGCTGGCCACATTATACAATGGTTCCATCAGTCTGGAGAGCCCCATGCTCTGGGCCCTGGGATTTTTGTTCCTTTTCACGATCGGCGGGCTGACCGGCATGTTCCTGGGCACCCTGGCCACTGACGTCCATCTTCATGATACATATTTTGTCGTGGCCCATTTTCATTACGTTATGTTCGGCGGGACGGTCATGGCCTTCTTCGGCGGGCTGCATTACTGGTGGCCGAAAATCTGGGGCAAAATGTATAACGAATTCTGGGCGAAAATCGCTGTTTTGCTCGTATTTGTCGGGTTCAATACCACCTTCTTCGTGCAGTTCATCCTCGGCGCCAAGGGGATGCCCAGACGTTACTGGACTTATCTTCCGCAGTATACCAGGCTGCACGGATTTTCGTCGGTCGGATCGTTGATCATGGCGGTTGGTTTTGCCATAATAATCATCTACCTGATCCATTCCCTGTTCAAAGGACGAAAAGCCGGCAGGAATCCCTGGGGCTCGTTGACCATGGAGTGGGAGACGTCGTCACCGCCGTCTTCGCATAATTTTGAGAAAGATATGGTTTTGACCCACGGCCCTTACGATTACGATAAGGTTGTCCCGCCTGATAATTGACGGAGCGAATGTTGATGAATCACTCGGAGAATAGACCGGCCTACCTGGCGCATCATTTCAGCACGCCGATCCAGCAGGCGGAAACGTCCAAACTGGGAATGTGGGTATTCCTGCTGACCGAGATACTGCTTTTCGGCGGATTGTTCGTGGCCTACGCCATATACCGCTCCTGGAACCCGGATATGTTCTACAACGCCCACAAATTCCTCAACGTCACCCTGGGGTCCGTCAATACGGTGGTGCTGATATCGAGCTCGGTCACTATGGCATTGGCAATCAGGTCGATGCAGCTGGGCAAAAGGCAGCCTACACTCGTCTTCTTATGGGGCACCCTGCTTCTGGCCGGCGTATTCCTGATAATCAAGTATTTTGAGTACAGCCATAAAATCCACCTGGGGCAGCTCCCCGGCAAGTATTACTCCTTTACGGGAGTGGATGGATACAATCCGCACATTTTCTTCTCCATCTATTTTGTCATGACCGGCCTGCACGGTTTTCACGTGCTGGCGGGCATGGGGGTGATCACCTGGATGATAATCAAGACGAGACGAAATATTTTCTCGTCAGAATACTATACGCCGCTGGAGATGACCGGGCTTTACTGGCACCTGGTCGATCTGATCTGGATTTACCTTTTCCCTCTGCTTTATTTGATAGGGTAGGATTATGGTCGTTGAAACAGGCAATGCGAGAGATCGCCATATCAGCCCGTTGAAAATCTACCTGGGGATAGGTTTCGCCCTGTTGGCATTGACCGCGATCACAATCACTGTCTCGTTTATCGACTTGCGCGGATGGAACGTAGTTGTAGCCCTGATAATTGCCTCCATCAAGGGCTCATTGGTAGCCCTGTATTTTATGCATCTTCGATACGATAAGAGGTTCTACTCGATCGTATTCACAATGGGTTTGTTGTTCCTTTCCATTTTTATCGCCCTGACCATGTTCGACACCCTGCGCCGCGGCGATATCGATATTACCAAGGCGTCGCCCATCAAAAAGGAAGCGACAATTTATCAGAACATGACCGCGCCCGATTCAACATCCGGACACGATTCCGGCGGGCATTGACGAATCCGCGGTCGAATTTTATCGGAGGGTGAGTGTTGGTTGCTCACGAAGGGAAGGCAGCATGAGTAAGTTCCGAAAATTCGCATTTTTAACCACCGTAGCCACATATATCCTGATATTCATCGGCGGCCTTGTGCGGGTATCGGGAGCCGGGCTGGGATGCCCCGACTGGCCGAAATGCTTCGGACGATGGATACCGCCTTTGAATATCGATCGGCTTCCGCCGGAGATCGACCCGTCCGCCTTTAACTTCACCCTGGCCTGGATCGAGTATTTCAACCGCCTGGCCGGAATCGTCATCGGGATTCTGATTCTTATCACCGCGATCCTGGCCATTAGGTATTATCGCCGCGTCAAATCGATCGTTTACCCGTCAATAGCGGCGGCATTGCTGGTGGCCTACCAGGGATGGCAGGGCTCCGTGGTGGTGTCGTCGAAGCTGGAACCGTTCATCGTCTCGGTGCACACGGTTCTGGCCCTGATCATAGTCAGCCTCCTCGTTTACGTCACCCAAAGGGCTTATTACCTTGAACTGGGGGTGACGACCGCGGCAGATTTATTTCCGAAAAAGATCTCCAGGGAGTCGGCCGTCCTCTGGGGCGCGGCCATTTTGCAGGCGCTGTTGGGCACGAGGGTGAGATCGGCGGTGGAGGAACTGAGGCGGGCTCATCCCCTGTCGTCCGATCTTAACTTAATGGAAATGCTCAGCCCCGAGTTCTACGTGCATATCGTCCTCGGCCTGCTGGTGATAGGGTTCACATTTCATATAGCTCGCGCTTTGGTGAAAAAATCGGAGCAGTTGCCGGGGCTGGTCAGGCAGTCGATTTACGGCATGGTCATCCTGATGATGGCCCAGCTTGTTTTGGGGTTCGCGCTGATTGTAATAGGAATGCCGGCGCTGATTCAGGTGTTTCACCTCTGGGCGGCCTCGCTGTTCGTGGGGCTGAACCTTGTGTTGTACACCGCGTTGAAAAGATGAGGTCGTTATGAATAAGGGGAAAATTCAATTACCGATATTACT
>CAZDAH010000033.1:4229-4813 GCA_964503405.1 uncultured Ignavibacteria bacterium | reverse complement strand
CCCTCCATGCCGGAAAGGCCGGCATGAACGGAATCCTGGCCGCCTTCATGGCCATAGGCGGGGCGATGGTAATATACCAGGCCGAAAAGTCGAGATCGTCGATACCGGAGTTGTGGACAGTCCCCGAGTTTGAGTTCACCGAGCGAAGCGGGGAAGCGTTCGGTCTGGACGATATGAAAGGCAAGCTCAACGTCGTCGATTTCATATTCACTAATTGCCCCAGCATCTGCCCGGTCATGAGCGCGCGCATGTCGGAGCTTTACCGGTATTATTCCGAATATGATTTTGTGCGCTTCATCTCCATCTCCGTCGATCCCCAGCGCGACACGCTGGAGACTCTCCGCGTTTACGCCGACTCCTGGGGCGTTGACGACGACCGCTGGGTCTTCCTGCGGGCCCCTATCGACGAGGTGGTCAGAGTGATGGAAGGGGGATTCAAACTGACCGCCCTGGAATTGCCCATGGGGCACTCCAACCGCTTCGTGCTGGTCGATCAAGACGGCGTTATCCGCAGCTACCACGACAGCTTCGACGATGCCGACCTCGAAGCGCTGAAGAGCAATATCAAGCAGTTGGCCAAAGGA
>CAZDAH010000033.1:0-4219 GCA_964503405.1 uncultured Ignavibacteria bacterium | reverse complement strand
GCGAGGACGGGCCGATATCCACATACGTTTCATGCTCACCGCCCTGACTACGGCGGCGCTGTTTCTCATCTCTTATCTTATCTATCACTACAACGTCGGCTCGGTCAAATACCCCTATCACGACTGGACCCGCCCGCTCTATTTTGTCATCCTGATCAGCCACACCATCCTGGCGGCGGCCATGGTCCCGTTCATCATCGCGGCCGTAACCTTCGCCCTCAAAGGCAAATTCGACCGGCACAAAAGGCTGGTCCGCTGGCTCTGGCCGGCCTGGATCTATGTTTCGCTGACAGGGATAGTGGTGTATGCGATGCTGTATGTGGTGTGACTTCTCGGAACTTGTCGGTCCTAAAATCATAATAAGCGTGTCATAATTTATTATGACCGCTTCTGCAGAGCAGCGGTCACAACAAGTTGTGACACGCTGAAAAGCTCTAGCATATGTAGCTCATTGCTATAGTTTCTACCAATCTGATTCGAGCAGTTCTTTCCAGTTAGAATCCGCCTCCAGCGTTCTCTTGAAAAGATCATAGGCTTTTTTCTGTTCGGCCGCTGCAGTCGGCCATTGCGCCGCCAGTAGACTATCGACAGCTGCCAGTTTCCCGGCGTAGGCAAGGAGGATAATTCTGCCCCAGTTGCCTTCAAAGTCTGAAGATTCCTCGCTCAAGGCACTTGGAACGCGAACGGATTCGAGGATGTCTTCTCCCTTCGCTTCCAGGATTATTTCAGGATAATGAAAATTCCTGATGCTATATCTTCTGCCATTCCAGGCCCAGATCAGCCTGGGCAGGTAACGTCCGTCATTCCAATAATAGAAAGTGTAGTCGTAAGAAATATCTTCCAATACCGAATCTGAGTCAACATCCTTATAATAGAAATCACCGTCGCCCGGTTCGATACGCAGAAGAAGGGCCAGAGTATCCCCAAATGAGTAAATGTAGCCGCCGCAACAGCAGCTGGCCCCGCCGGTGTATTCCCGAATAACTAACTCGGTTATGCCGTCTTTATTGATATCTCCTACATTATCGAAACTATGAACGGAATTTGGATGGTACGCGAGGCTATCCGATCCTCTATATATTCCAACATCGTTATAAAAACCGATTGGCTTATTGTCGCCGCTGAGATTATGAAATATTATTATACGATAGTCATCAATTATCAAGGAGTCTACGGGCAGCTTGTTGGATTCCTCCATAGCCTCCCAATAAAGACCCAGACTTGACATCAAGTAGAATCTGGCGTGCTTTCTGATAGGCAGCTCCTTCGGAAGGTATCTTTGGTAAACACTCCAGGCCTTATCATATCTTCCGGCAAAGAAGTAATTGACGAGGTAATTAAAAAGATAGCGCTGATACTGGAATTTCCCTTGAGGAATACCGAAATTAGTTTGGTACTGGTCCATCGTCTTTATGCTGTCTTCGGGAAATCGCTTTTCGAATTCGCCTAAAAGAAATTCTGAATATTTGAAATTGGCTATCTTATATCGGCCGTCCTCCCAACGCCAGATGACTGTCGGCCGCGGCGCTCCGATTGTTTCAATGTACATGCCAACAAAAGAATTATCCTGAAAAATCAACTCGGGAATGCTGTCTCCATCCAGATCATTGATATAGAACCCGCTGATTTCTTCGAACCGGGCGAGCTCCGATGCCGTATCCCCGAGAGAATAGATGACCGCCATATCGAACCGGTTACCCTCCCCGATCCCCCTCAAGATCACCTCCCCGATTCCATCGCCGTTGATGTCCTTGAGGTAGCAGCCCGACGGCGTCTCGCCGTCGCAAAAATCATGCAGCCCGATCCATTCATAACTGTCGCGAGTCATCTCCCGATTATCTTTATAAATGACCATTTCCAGTGTTTTTCGCATATAGGTCGTTTCACGTATTTCGTTCAATAAAGCTTTATAGCTGTTGAACTCGACCGAGTCAATAGTCAGTCGCCTGGGGATTTCCCCTGCAGACGCGAATATTCCGGAGAATGACCACAACAAAGTGGCCAGGCAGATTGCCACAAGCCCATCCCATCCAATTGTGAATTTTGTTTTCATAGTCTTCTAAATCCAATTCCGTACTTAGCCGCCGGGATTAGAATATTAGCAAATAGCGACTTTAATTGCAATTGAAATTTCTGGAGGAATAGTATCAAAAAATCCGTCCCGGTGCGCCAACTCTCTTGCAGGCAGACGGGGACGTCTGCCTGCCACCGCATGCGGTCAGGAAGGGATTCCTGACCGCGCGAGGAAAGATGCCGCAACGGTTCGAATGCGCTCACTGAAATCAAGTCCGGCATGACGAGCTTAGTCAATCCCCCCCAAAACCATTTGACAATCCCCTCGAAATTTATAGATTGATCAACCTGTATAAGAAAATTGCGAAGCATCCCGGAGAAACGCGCGACGCTGAAAGAGGTTAGGCGATGAAAGGTCTCAATCCCGACGAGATAAAAGTCATTCTGGCAACCGATTGCGGTTCCACCACCACCAAGGCCATCCTGATCGAGTACCACGACGGCGAATACCGGCTGATTGTCCGCGGCGAGGCCCCGACCACTGTGGAGGCCCCCTTCGAGGACGTCACCAAGGGGGTGCTCAACGCCATCGCCGAGGTGGAGGAACTCTCCGGCCGCAAGATCCTCGACGAGAACAACAAGATCATCAACCCCCGCCAGGATCAAGACAGCGGCAAGATAGGAACGGATATTTACGTGTCCACGTCGTCGGCAGGCGGGGGTCTGCAGATGATGGTGGCCGGGGTAGTGCGCAAGATGACCGCGGAGTCGGCCGAAAGGGCGGCCCTGGGCGCCGGGGCTATCGTCATGGACGTCATCGCCTCCAACGACAAGCGGCTTCCCCACGAGCAGATCGAGCGCATCCGGCATCTTCGGCCGGATATGATTCTCCTTTCCGGCGGTATCGACGGCGGCACCACCACCCACGTGGTGGAACTGGCCGAGCTGATCTCGGCGGCAGATCCCAAGCCGCGTCTCGGGTCGGGGTATAATCTGCCCGTCATATATGCCGGAAATGTGGAAGCCAGGGAGGCGATAAAAGACACCCTCAACGATAAGACCGATCTCGACATCGTCGATAACCTCCGTCCGGTGCTGGAGAGGGAAAACCTCTTCCCGGCCAGGGAGAAGATCCACGACCTGTTCATGGAGCACGTCATGGCCCAGGCGCCGGGGTATCGCCATCTTATGGAATGGACCGACGCTCCCATCATGCCCACTCCCGGCGCGGTCGGGGCCATCATCAAGCGGGTGGCCGACGAAATGAATATCGAGGCTGTCGGGGTAGATATCGGCGGAGCCACCACTGACGTTTTCTCGGTCTTCCGTCCCGAAGCGAAACCAGAAGGGGTCTTCAACCGCACCGTCTCGGCCAACCTGGGGATGAGCTACTCCGTCTCCAACGTCTTCGCCGAGGCCACCATGCCCAAGGTCATGCGCTGGGTGCCCTTCGATATGGACGAGCGCGATCTTCGCAACCGGGTCAAGAACAAGATGATTCGTCCCACCACCATCCCTCAATCCATGGGCGAGCTTATTTTCGAGCAGGCCATCGCCAAAGAGGCGCTGCGGCTGGCCTTCATTCAGCATAAGAATTTCGCTACGGAGCTCAAAGGAGTGCAGCAGCAGCGCACCATCGCCGACGCTTTCGAGCAGACCTCCGCCGGAGCCACGATCGTTAATATGATGACCCTCGATATCCTGATCGGCTCGGGCGGCGTGCTCTCCCACGCTCCGCGCCGTCAGCAGGCCGCGCTCATGCTCCTCGACGCGTTCCAGCCGGAGGGGATCACCAAGCTGGCCGTCGATTCGATATTCATGATGCCGCAGCTGGGGGTACTGTCCGTTGTTCATCCCAAGGCTGCCACTGAAGTATTCAATAAGGATTGTCTGATTCATTTGGGATGTTGTGTCGCCCCGGCCGGGGTGGGCGCGAAAGAGGGCAAAGAAGTTCTCGAATACAGCATCGAATCGCCCGATGGCAAAATTGAACAGGGGAAACTGATTTATGGCCAGATGAAGCTGATAAAATTGGGATTCGGCGACGACGGCCTGCCCTTGAAAGCCAAAGCGCAGTTAAATCCGGCACGCGGTCTCGATATAGGCAAAGGCAGAGGGAACTCGATTTCAACCGAGCTTACCGGCGGCGTGGTCGGCATCATTCTGGACGGCCGCCTGGTCGCGCTCGGCCCGCTGAAGGCATTGC
>CAZDAH010000032.1:22901-25527 GCA_964503405.1 uncultured Ignavibacteria bacterium | reverse complement strand
TGTTGATAATGCCCATCCTGTCGCAAAGTTCCTCGGCCACGCTCAGGGTGTGGGTTGAGATTAATACCGTCGTTCCCCGCGACGAAAACAATTTCAGCAGATCCTTGACAAGCCGCGCCGATTGCGGATCGAGACCGACCATGGGTTCGTCGATTACAAGAACCTCCGGCTCATGCAGAAAGGCCGAACAAAATATCACTTTTTGCCTCATTCCGTGGGAATACTCCTCGCACCGCGAATCGACCCAGCCGTTCATGCCGAAAAGCTCGAACAGCCACTCGATTTTCTCCTCGATTTTCTCCTGGGGCATGCGGTACAACCCGCCCGTGAATTGCAGATACTCCCTGGCGGTGAGCTTCTCGTAAAGATAGGGCGAATCGGGAATATACCCGGTTTTTATTTTGGCAGCCTCGGGATATTCCTCGATATCTATCCCGCAGATCCTCACCGTCCCGCTGTCGGGCTTTAATAATCCGGTGATCATTTTGATTGTGGTCGTTTTCCCGGCGCCGTTGGGCCCCAAAAACGCGAAAAACTCGCCTGCTTTTATATCCAGCGAGAGGTTGTTTACGGCCTTGTTCTCGCCGAAATTCTTATTTACATTTATAATTTCTATCATCTAAATTAAAGATTCTCGCCGTTGGAATACTCAAGTACCGTGACCGATAACTTTCCCACGACTCTCATCAGGTCGGCTTGCCTTTCGAATCCGCCCTCCAGGAGCTTTATATGAACGGCGTCGGCGGTCGATTGCCCGAATGTAGGATCAAGGGGACGCCAGCCGTCGAGAAATACGGCCGGCCAGGCATGGTAGTAAAAATAGCCGTCTTTGTAAACGATTCCAATGCAGATTTTGGTCGGCAGCCCCGATGCTCTGGCCAGGGCGGTATATAACGACGTATGCTCGTTGCAGTCTCCTCGTTTGACCTCGAGCACATCCACCGCTGACGGCAGAGAGATGGTCAAGTCCTTTACGATATTCTGGTAGACCCACTCCTGCAGGCTTTCCGCTTTTGTCCATGGGTCCTTCAGGTCTGACGTTATCTCGAATGCGGCGTTTATTATTCTGGGGTCGTCGACCTGCAAGAGCGGCTGCGGCTTCAGAAATGCGGAGCTGTCGGTTAGAACGGAGCTCTTTATGTCAAAAGGATGAATCTCCAGGATCAACGGATTTGTCGACACAACCGACTGAAAATCATCGTCTAGATCGAAAAACTCGCCTTCTATTCCATTGAGCGTGACCTTCAGGTAACGCAAGTCGCGGGCGCCTTTGATTTCACCGTTGCATTTGACCGCCAACCGCTCCAGGATATCGATGCCCGCGCTCTCTACGACCGGCATGTCGAGCGCACGTTCTCGGTCGGTGGCGTACATGGACATCCCCCCGGTTTCCTCCTCCCTCACGACTACGCCGTCCTTGGAAACCCACATCAGGCTGGTCACCCCGGAGAATGCCACCGCGATTCTGTAACCCTCGCGCGTTCCAAAATCGGTTTGCACCGCCTCCGAGGGTCCGATCACAATATCAAGGTCGTCTGTTGTGAGTGAAAAGGGATCGAAAGTAGGCAGATAAAACTCTCCCGGCGAAAAACCCCTGGCTTTGGCCAAAAGCGGAACTACGGTGGGCAGATAAATCCCCTTGCCGGCGTCGAAAGCGGCCATTGACTCGCTGCTGCCGGAACGCATTCGGACAATGAGCTTGCCGTCTCGAACTTCCCCGTGAACGTCGGTTGTGTAATCATCGGAGATCAAACCGAAGGTGAAGACTTTTATCGAATAATCGAGACTTAAGACGGCGTACGAATCGAGATAAACCTCTCTGACAGTCCCTCCCATGGGCAGTTTGATAAGGGAATATTCCTTAATTATGTATCCCAGGGGAGTCACGGATAGTGACTGCATAGTATAGCCGATTTTATGCTCGCCCATGGCTATATTCATCCATCTCTGAAATTCGCCGGTTTCCGCGTCGTTGAGGGCGATCTCGCTCAGATCTGTCGAGCCCGACGTCGCGTAATTCTCGTCGTAAATCAGGATCATCGAAAATACCCAGAGGGCAAGCGAAAATATTATCGAAAGCCCCGAACCAAGCGTGTTTTTCGTGAAATTCGCCATATATGCCTCTAATAACTTATATCGGAATCTCGACACATCTTTTAAGCGGAATCGTCAGAGATATGACCGGGCCACATCGATTATCACGCGCGACGCTTCATCAATATCCTCGTCGCCGATATCCAAATGGGCCACCGCCCGGATTCTATCTCTTCCGAACGGCACAAGCAATACTCCCCGCGATTCGAGCGCGGAGCAGAACTCTATCTCGGAAACCTGCGACTTGAGCCCGATGACGACTATATTTGTCAATACGGATTTCGGCGCCATCTCGAATAATCCAGTATCGGCCAGATTCTCAGCCAGGACTCTTGCCCGGCGATGATCGTCGATCAGACGTTCGAGGTTATTCTCGAGGGCATACAGGGCTCCTGCCGCGATTATGCCGACCTGCCGCATGCCCCCGCCGAACATCTTGCGTATCCTGCGCGCTGTCTTGATATTCTGGCGAGTCGAGGCCACGGCCGAGCCGACCCACCACGACGGGGCGATGCCGGGGGTCAGCACGGCA
>CAZDAH010000032.1:18933-22891 GCA_964503405.1 uncultured Ignavibacteria bacterium | reverse complement strand
CGACCGGCGCGCCCAGGCCCTTGGAGAAGCACACGGAAACGGCGTCAAACCGCGACGTTATCTCCGAGACGGGCACCCCCAGATACGCTGCGGCGTTCCAAACCCGGGCGCCGTCCAGATAGAACTGCAATCCTCTTGTTCGGGCAAGCTCCCGCAGCGACCAGATTGCCTCGAGTGGATATACGTTGCCCCCGGCTCGATTATGCGTATTCTCAAGGGCAATTACCGACGTATTTGGATGATGAATATTTTCCGGCCTTATTCGGGGCTCCACCATTTCAGGCGTGAGAATCCCCCCCGGAGATTCTATCGGAGAAAGCTGGAGGCCGGAAAGTACCGATGCCGCAGCGACCTCGTAATTCACAATATGCGCGCCGACCTCGCAGATGATTTCGTCGCCCGCGCGAGTCAGCATCCGCAAAGCGACCTGGTTGGCCATCGTTCCCGAGGGGACGAAGAGCGCCGCTTCCTGCCCCAAAAGTCCGGCGGCCGCCTCTTCCAGCCGCTTGACGGTAGGATCTCCCTCGAAAACGTCGTCCCCAACCTCGGCCTCGGCCATGGCCTTGCGCATCCCCGGCGATGGTTTGGTGACAGTATCCGATCTTAAGTCGATTCTTCTCATAAAAAAACCCGGCCAGCGCGGCCGGGTCGAGGTACTATCCTACCACCACAACGTTTTTGGCCTTGAGACCCTGGGGAGTTTCGGCAACATCGTATTCAACCTGTTCGCCGACTTTCAACGTTTTATAGCCATTCACCTTGATATCACTGTGGTGTACATAGACTTCCTCAGGCTCATCAACGGGCGTGATGAACCCGTAACCTTTCAAGTCGCTGAACCACTTAACTTTACCTTTTGACATCGACCCTCCCTAATGCGGCAAGATTACCGAAGTTTAATCGTCCCCGAATCCAAAGTCAAGCGATTTGTCTTTTGCTCAGCCGGCCATAAACTGCATTGCCGCTCCCGAAATCAAGGGAACCGTCATGTTGTCGTCGATATTCGTTGTCAACGCCTCTACTGCTGCGGCTACAAACGCGCCCAGCACCTTGATAGAAAGTTCCGGACCTGTGATCCCCAGGGAAACGAGGCAGCAGCTTAAGAAGAAGCTTATCGAGCCTTCCAAAGTCTTGTTGCGGAATCTTATCCGGCCCCAAAGTTTTCCCACAATGGCCCCGGCGGTATCGCCGACCGCTATGTAGGCAATTGCCAGTATGGCTATCATTTTGTCGAATATCAAAATGGTGATTATCGAGGAGGAGAGTATATAGGTTGCGCCGGTAAAATCCCTCTTCTCATGCGGTCTGATCATTATCCCGAATAGTCTCTGAATCAGCTGCTTGCTTTTCGGGCCGCCGTAAAACCTGATCATGTCAACTGAAAGTGAAAGGGTCAGGGTCGCCAGCAACAGGGGAATTATAACCTTTTCGCCCGTGAAATAGTAGATAGCCGGAATAGCCAGGGCCCCGAGATGCGTGGCTTTGCGTAATAACTCGCCTTTAAACGTGATATCCGCGCCGCCGTCAGCGGAGTGATTTTTTCGCAACGGCTCCCCGGAATTCTCCATCCAACCGACCGATCGCCAGATCTTTAACGATTAGCCTTCATGTTCTTTAAGGCTGATTATTTTTTTTTCGGGCGGCGCTATCTTCGCGTATAAGTCCTGATCTACCTTGATATCGGCTGCCTCTTGCCATTCTCGCAGAATCGATAACCGGTACTCGTGGTTACGCGCATTCTTCAGCTTGTGCTTGATGCCGGGCCTTACCTGCTTGACCGTCTTGTCTTCCTTTTTCGACATCAGCCTTATAATATGATAACCCCACCGGGTTTTTACGGGATCGCTCAATTCTCCCACTTTCAGGGCGCCGGCTGCCGAGAAAAACTCATGCCCCATATCCTCGGGGCCGATATAATCGAGATTATAGGCGACCTCTCTGATCTCCGGCTCGCCGGGGTAGTATTTCCTGGCCATTTCCACGAAATCGGCTCCGGCCGCAATCGAATCCCTGATGACGGCGGCGAAAACCGAATCCTCGAATATGATGTGATGCACCAGCAGGGGACGTTCGAAAGTATAGTCTTTGATATTGGCCAGATAGTACTCCTCCACCTCTTCGTCAGTGGGATCGTAATCGTCGTCCTTTAATATATCGTCGACACGCATTTTGGCCTCCCGACGAGTAATATCGTGGACTGCCTCGACAACTTCCGGATCCTTGTAATATCCGAGAGTCCTGGCCGCGCTTATGAGCACCAGGTTATTCGAGAGAAATCCGAGCATCTCTTTTTTGTCATCGACTGTTATCGTATCGACCTGTTTCCATTGCCTATATTTGGGCAGTGATTCGGCGTAGATCCTGTAAAAAAGCGTATCTTCGGAGTTGACCGACATGACCCATGTGTCGCTCGAGAATTCCTCGTCGGAATTCAGGACCTCCTCGTTGAACTCCAGCTGGCCGGCCGCCTTCAAGGAATCCACGTAAGCCTGTGCCGCCGCTTTCTCTTCTTCCCTGGTCAGACGCTCGCGAATGTTCTCAAACAACTCGCTATCGAGCGGCTTTTGTTGCTTCGGCACGTAGTCGTCGACTTTGATTATGTGGTATCCGAACTTGGTCGACACCGGTCCGACGATCTTTCCCGGCTCTGTGGTAAAAGCCACAGAATCGAATTCGGGAACCATCCTCCCCCGGAAAAAATATCCCAGGTCGCCGCCCTCCGACGCGTTGCTCTTGTCCTCGGAAAACGCGCTCGCCAGGGAATCCCAATCTCGTCCCGACAGGGCCATGTCCAGGACAGCCTCGGCCGCCTCGCTGGCCTCATCGTCGGCCCGCGCCGCAAGCTCCTCTCTTTTCTTTTCCGATTTCACCCCCGCCGTATCGGGATTGGTTCGCCGCAGGAGAATATGACTGGCCTTTACCCGCTCCTGTTCCACGAATTCCTCTTGATGGTTCTGGTAATATTCGGATACGCGGGAGGAGTCGATCGGCGCCCGTCCTGCGATCTCGTTATTATAAAGCACCTTCTTGGCAACCTCAGCTACGTTGTCGCGTCGAGATTGACTGAATTCCAGGTCGTTCTCGAGCGCCTCGATGGTCGAATCTACTCGAATATCAATAAGAACCTTGAATATAAGGCTGTCCATCGCGGATTCTTTGACGCTGTCCGGCGGAACACCGTAGGTGGAATTTGATCTGATCAATTCCATGACCGAATCCATCTCGGCGTATGTAATCAGCCGTCCTTCCACCCGGGCGACCTCGGCCTCGGGGTCCAAGAGTTTCGATGATCCGAAAAGGCAGGAAAGCGATATTACCGGCAACAAAACTATTACTATTTTCCTCATTCTCTCCTCACTTGACAGTTATTTCCGAAGCGCTAATAATAGTCAAAGCGGTCGTATATGTCAATATCGAATCTCCTTGATCGAACTGAAACCCGGTCGCCTTATGAATTCATCGCCGTTCAGAACCGCGACGACAAAACCTTGTCAATATCAATGATAATCGTCAAAGCCTGTCCGCTTTCGGACCCCGGTTATCCGCTAAAAACGCATCATAAAGGAAACCAGAAAAGTGTTATCGAGATCCGAATGATCCCGCATGGCCACGTCGACAACAAAACGGCTGAATTGCAATCCGGCTCCCAGGGTCAAATTCCCGATATCGCTCCCGACGCGCGCCGCGAGTTTCTCTTTAAATAGTATCTCCAGGCCTACATGAGTATCAAAAGAAAAGGGCCCGGTAGATATCTGCGCCGCGTAGTCGCGTCCCTCGAACCGCGTATCGACATCGGCGATCAATGCACCATCGAAATCCCCTCTTGCCCCCGTCAGGATCAGTCCGGCCTTGGCCGTCGGATTCACCCTCTGTTTCATTCCTGTCGTATATGAAATCAACGTACTGGGTATATCTTGCAGGTTAATTCCCACGTTTGCCCATTCTGCCAATCTGTAAT
>CAZDAH010000032.1:18630-18923 GCA_964503405.1 uncultured Ignavibacteria bacterium | reverse complement strand
AAAGCCCCCCCAAATCCACCCCGAGCCCGAACGCTGACTCGTCGACGATATCCCTGTAAATAAGCTTGGCGGTCAACCCCCCGCTTAATCGGCTGCCGAATTGCCGTCCATAAGAGAAATACCCGACATAATCGGCATGGCTCTCTTCCCTGATAACCCGGTAACGCCCCGTTTGATCGACTGCGGTCACCAGAATTCCTCCGCCGCCGAGCCTGTATAGAGAGACCGCAAACGCCGCTCTGTTATCCTCTCCCCCAGCGGGCCTGGCGTAGGCCAGGAAATCGTGGTTGAGC
>CAZDAH010000032.1:13459-18620 GCA_964503405.1 uncultured Ignavibacteria bacterium | reverse complement strand
AGAGACAAAGGCCTGGCCCCTGCCCCCAAGTAAAGGAAATCGCCAGCGTATTTTGCCCCCCACGACGACGAAAAATACAGGGCGATAGATAATGTCATTATTGATGTTCTGAGAATTCTCAATGCCAGGTCCCTCATAATTACCCCAACCATCTTTAATATCGACAATGTTCCGGCTTCCGTCAATTCGAACCTCACCTTAACCGGCGAGATTTACGGCAACATCATTTGCCAGACCGGTTTACGCTTCGAAAACCCCGATGTTCCGAAAAAAACGGGGCCCGAAACCAAAAGCCCCGAGCCCTCTGAAAAAAATCGTCCAGGACAACTAATTCGAATTCTGAGAATCGAGATAATCCTTCCAGGTAGTCGTCTCGTAATGCCCCTCGCCAAAATAGCGAAGAATCGTTATGAATTTATCCGGCGGAACGTATCCCGGCACGTTGTTGATCTTCTCTCCGTTGGATTTTAAGAACCAGTAGGCCGGATAACCACGCACGCCGAACGACTGCGATAATTGCCGTTCGCTCAAATTTCCGTTGGAGGTAATCACTGTCTCGTTCGACTCGGCGTTGACCTTCACCAGCACGAAATTCTCGTCGAGATACCTGGCCACGGTACCGTCGGTAAAAGTCTCATTATCCATTTTTTTGCAAAATTTACACCAGTTAGTATAGAAATCAACCATGATCGGTTTATTCTCTTTGGCCGCCAGCTCTAATCCCTTGTCGTATTTGGCCCAGCTCAACGCTACGGCGTCTTTTGCCGCTTTGGCCATTTTTGCGTCTTTAGCGGGCTTGGCTTCCTCGGCGTCAGTAGCGGAGATACCGGCGTAAGTCAATACGCCTGCCAGAATAATTACCAGCGTCAGGATCCATCGGTTCATTCGCATCGAAAACTCCTTTTGCCCTCGAAAAAATCTTTGTCAGTTGTTATACGCTCCGGACGAGCCCTTATTATCAATATCGGTCAAATTTCCGGGCCGCTGAAATCGAAGAGTTAGAGGCTTTGAAGAACCGAGTAATTTATTCAACGGCATTAATATAGCAGAATCGCCCATTAAAAGCAACAACTTCCTTTCTCAATTAACCTCGTCAAGATAGTTAACGTCGGGCCGAATCCGGAGGTTCCCCTCATTTTCTTTTTTAAGCGCATCGGCTGCAGGTCGGTTTCGTAATACTGGATTTATTTATCCCTATTTATTCATTCTCACCAGCGCGACTTTATCCTGGCCGATTATGTTCTTAAGCTTGCCAATCAATTCCGCGGTCGGCGCGATTTTGAATCTGGTCGATTTAAACACTAGACGATTCCCATTTTGCGAGAAGACAATGAGGACTTCGCTGGGACCTTTGTGCGACGATATTTCCCGGCTTATCTTCTCCGGCATATCCTCGTCCATGCTGTCGATGGTCAGCCGCAGGGCAGTGGGAAACTCCGTAGCAGCCGCGGAGAGCAGGGTCAGATCGTCGCCCTTGACTTTGGGCTTTTCTCCCTCTCTGGTGGAGGTCGTTCCGAAAACAACAACTGTATTGCCTTCCTGAAGAATCATTCGTCTTTTGTCAATAAGATCGCTGAATATCAATACCTCGCCGGCTCCGGTATAATCTTCGAGGTTCAGTATGCCGAAGGTTTTGCCTCTGGCGCTGGTTTGAATCTTGACTTTCGTGAGAACCCCCCCTATGACCACTTTTCGGCCGTCCGTCGACTTATCCAGATCGCCGAGCCGGAGATCGCAGAAACACTCGAAAATATGCCTGTGCGGATCGATCGGATGCCCCGAAATCCAATATCCCAGCGATTCTTTCTCGCGCGTCAATATCTCCATCTGCGACCAGGGCTTTTGGTCAGGCAGTTTGAGAGACGGCGACGAGGCCTTATCATCGCCGCCGAATAATGTCGATTGTCCCGTCTCTCGCTCTTTTTGCACTGCCGACCCGTAGGCCATGGCCGATTCTACTCCGGCTGCCAAAGCCGCCCTGTGCGGGCCCAGCGAGTCCAGAGCGCCGGCCATGGCCAGGCTTTCGATTGTCCGCTTATTGACGGCCCTCGTATCGACCCGGCTGCAGAAATCGAAGAGGTCTTTGAAATTCCCTCCGTTCTCGCGCTCTTTGACAATCGCTTCCACCGCCGACGATCCCACGTTCTTTACGGCGGTCAAGCCGAATAAAATCACCGAGCCGTCCACCGTGAAATCATTCTCTCCTCTGTTGATATCGGGAGGCCTTAATTCGATGCCTATCCTGTCGCATTCATTTTTGAATTCCATAATTCTCGACGAATCCGACATTTCCGAGGTCATCAGGGCGGCCATGAACTCCACCGGATAATGAACTTTCAGATAGGCGGTTTGATACGCGATATAAGCGTAACAGGCCGAATGAGCCTTGACAAAGCCGTATCGGCCGAACGTCTCGATCTGCTCGAAGATCTTCTCGGCGATGGCTTTATCTATGCCGCGCCCGGTGGCCCCCTCGACGAACTTCCCTTTCTGCTCGGCCATGATATCCGTCTGTTTCTTCCCCATGGCCTTGCGTAGAACGTCGGCCTCGCCGAGCGAATACCCGGCCAGTTCACGGGCTATTTTGAGCACCTGCTCCTGGTAAACTATCACCCCGTAAGTTTGCTTGAGAATCGGCTCGAGATATGGATGCTCGTACTTGATTTCTTTTTTGCCATGTTTGCAATCGATATAAATGTCGATCATTTTCGCGTCAAGCGGTCCGGGACGATACAGCGCGTTCATAACCGTGAGGTCCTCGAGATCGTTGGGCTTGAGCTTTTTCAGATATTCTCGCATACCCGACGATTCGAACTGGAAAATCCCCACGGTTTCTGCTCTCGAGAAGAGCCTGTAAACCGACGTATCGTCAAGCGGGATCTTGTCGATATCCGGCTTGATATCGCGTTTGCGCAAAAGCTTGATACAATCGTCGATAACAGTGAGTGTCCTGAGCCCCAGGAAATCCATTTTCAGAAGGCCTATGGCCTCGATCCAGTGCATGTTATACTGCGTGGTTATCTCGTTCTTGCTCGACTTATATAGGGGAGCGAAATCGGTGATCGGCCCCGGAGCGATCACGACTCCGGCGGCGTGTGTCGACGCGTGCCGGGCCAGCCCCTCGAGCACTTTCGAATGTTCTATCAGGGTCCTGATTGTCTCATCCTCTCTATATCGGCGCTCAAGCTCCTTCTCCCTGGCCAGCGCTTTTTCCAGAGTCATTTCGGCTTCCATCGGAATCATTTTGGCGATGGCGTCGACCTCTCCATAGGAAAGTGACATGACGCGTCCCACGTCCCTGACGACCGCCCTGGCGGCCATGCTG
Source organism: uncultured Ignavibacteria bacterium (assembly GCA_964503405.1). GTDB lineage: Bacteria > Zixibacteria > MSB-5A5 > UBA10806 > UBA10806 > JAZGHS01. The sequence goes on along the minus strand of CAZDAH010000032.1, from coordinate 15,295 downwards.
CCGAAGGTGATAATCTGGGCCACGCAGTCGCGCCCATACTTGTTAGTGACATAGTCGATGACCTCGTCGCGGCCCCGGTCGGCAAAATCGATATCTATATCGGGCATGCTCACTCGTTCCGGATTCAGGAATCTCTCGAACAGAAGTCCGTATTCGATGGGATCGAGATTGGTGATCCCGAGGCAATAGCTGACAATTGAACCGGCAGCCGATCCTCGCCCTGGACCAACCCTGATTCCCCGGGAACGGGCGAAATCGACGAAATCCTTGACGATCAGGAAATATCCGGCGTAGCCCATTTTGGTGATTACCCCGATTTCGTAATCGAGACGCTCTTGCAGGCTCGATGTAACTTTGTGATACCGTTTCTCCATTCCGGATTCGCTGAGATAACGAAGATATTTCTCAGGTGAATCGAATCCCTCCGGGAGCGGGAATTTCGGAACTTTGTTCCTGTATAAATCGAGGTCCAAACTGCAGGACTCCGCTATCCTCAGCGTATTATCTATCGCCTCGGGCGAATCTGAAAACAGCTCGGCCATTTCGTCAGACGACCTGAAATAAAGCTGATCGGTGCCGTATTTCATCCGGTTGGTGTCGGAAAGCAGCTTGCCGGTCTGAATACAAAGCAGCGCCTCGTGGGCGCTGGCGTGCTCCCTCTTCATATAATGGCAGTCGTTGGTGGCTGCCAGGCGTACTCCCAGCCTGGCCGCAATCTCCTTGACCATGGAGACGTTCTTGGCCTCTTCGGGGATGCCGTGATTCTGTATTTCGAGATAGTAATTGTCATTGCCAAAAATGTCGAGGAAACCGCGGACGACGTCCTCGGCCTCGTCGTATCGATTGAAATGAATATATCGAGCCACCTCGCCCTGAAGACACGCGGAGAGCACGATCAGGCCGTCGCCGTATTGTTTCAGCAGTTCCTTATCGATTCGAGGCTTATGATAAAATCCTTCGAGATACGCGGCGGATGTTAATTTTATGAGATTCTTATAGCCGGTTAAGTTCCTGGCCAGCAAAACCAGATGATAACCGGAATCCGTGAAACCCTTTTTCCCGGAGCGATCATGCCTGCTTTCCGGCGCCACATAGGTCTCCACCCCGATTATAGGTTTTATGCGGCTGTTCTTCGCCTTGACATAGAACTCCAAGGCTCCGAACATATTCCCGTGATCGGTTATGGCCAGCGCCGGCATCTTCATTTTCGACGCGGCCGCCAGCATATCGTCGATGCGGCAGGCGCCGTCGAGAAGCGAATACTGCGAGTGATTATGCAGATGCACGAACTGCGCTAAACTCATCCTTATCCCTTTGGTGTGAGAAAATTGTCTATATTATCCCGGCATGCCGGACAGACACGATATTCGAACTTCTTGTAAATCTGCTCCTCCATGACCGATTCGGAAAGTCCTTCCACCTGTTTTCCGATTTTCTCCAGTTGACTTTCAAAATCCAACGGGCTTTCATAAATGTACCCATCGAAATAAGACGCGAGTTCGGCCTTCAAAACGTAAGATAGTCCCCCTTTTCTCAATCTCTCGCCGCATAAGGCGCAACGGTTACGAATGGGCGGTCGCATAAAGCAATAAGGACGTTGCCGGGGCGACAATCAAGATAATTTCAATTCTCCTTTCGCCGAAATCTTCTTTTCCATTCGAACAGTGTGAAAATCTTGAACAAGACCAATCCTCCCGCAAAACCGCCGATATGGGCCATATAGGCGACGCCTCCGACACCTCCTCCTCCGGAGAATTGAAAAAATATCTGCAAGGCAACCCAGTAAAGAAGAATAATAAACGACGGCAGCCAGATCAGCCTGATGAAAAATAATAC
>CAZDAH010000032.1:13133-13449 GCA_964503405.1 uncultured Ignavibacteria bacterium | reverse complement strand
CAAAGTGAGTATCCTCGCCCGAGGATATTCCAGCAGGTAGGCCCCCATTACGCCCGCGACAGCCCCTGACGCTCCTATCATGGGAATTCTGGATTGGGGATCGGGAATTATCTGGGACGCACCGGCAATCACGCCGCAGGCAAGATAGAACAGAGCGAATCTCGTCGACCCCAGGCGATCCTCTATGTTGTTGCCGAAGATCCAGAGAAACAGCATATTCCCGGCAAGATGAAAAAAACCGGCATGCAGAAATTGCGACGATATCAGCGTCGATCCGGCCAGAATCGGCCCCGATGATGTCATTTGTCCGGCGGTT
>CAZDAH010000032.1:3848-13123 GCA_964503405.1 uncultured Ignavibacteria bacterium | reverse complement strand
AGTCGGATTGTTGTCTTTCAAGGGAATCCTTCGATATTATCCGCCGACCGAAAAGCGCCCCGTCTTTCTGATCATGTTCCCCTGCCCATCCTCCGCCTCGACCGCCAGAGTGTGCCCGCCCGTCCTGAGGTTGTTCCGCACCTGGTACGTTAATCTCTTCGTCTCGAGATCATATTCGGCGGGAACCCAGAGGCCATCGATCCACATCTGAGGTCCCGGATCGAGCTTCACTCCCGATAGATCGTCGTTGATGACACAGGACAGCTGCGGCCGGCGCGAATTCACGCGTTTATCCGGCCTTAATGAGGATATGACAGGCGGCGCGTCGTCACGGGCCAGGGCTACTCGCCCCAGGCCCAATCCTTCCACTTCGATGAATCTTCCTTCGCCGGCGCCGATAAAACCCCATTTATCGTTCGACGGCGCGTAGCCGTAGACGCCTGTCTTGTCTGCGACGAGTCCCGTTCTTTCCAGATCGAATCGAAAAATGATCGGATTGCGGGCCAAAATGTCCACAGGTTCAATATCATATACCACGGCTTCGATGCCCATTACAGTGCCGGTCATTCCGCACGGGGCGAAAATATAAACTGGAAAATATAACGATTCATCATCCAGTAAAACGGTCAACGAGGAATCGGGAGATACCGCCCTGACGGTTCCGCCTTTTCCAGCCGGATAGAAAATCAATGAAGTATCGTAAACCGCTTCCGGGCCGTTTTTTATCCTGATCCTGGTTTCTCCCTGCAATTCGCGTTCTCGCATATCGAAATAATACGCCTGCACACCCGCCTGGTTCATCTCGCCATCCAGCGTCAGCGTTGCTGTCGCGATTTCCACGAAAAGCGAAGAGTAAATCGAATCGGGATAAAATTCGAGCCTTATGAAATCCGGCGAGCCTCTCAAACTGAAACCGCGCCTTTTGGTTCCGTCGACAAAATATATCCACGGCGAAGATTCCCCGATTTCGTTTGAAAACGATATTCTGTAGTCTCCCGTTATATATGAAGAAACCGCTCTAACGGTATTCAGATATGCCGCCTCGCCACCGAGATTCCAGGTTTTCGCGGTCAAACTCGCCCCTGTTGGCTGGAAAACCGACCCAATTGTATTCCGATACTGCAGCCGGCATGATCCGACCGATTCGAAAGTCAGAAAATCCACCTCCAGCGTATCCCCGAAGCGGTAATACGACAGAAATTCCGGATCGGGTTTCCTGAGTTTCGGAGTCACGATTACGCCTCTTAATCTAGCCTCGTTGCCCGATTCATCGCGGGCGGCGATTTCGAATTTGCGGGCGCTCCCGGGCTCGGCCGAAGGCGGAATTATTCCAGTATAGGCAGAATCGTCCCAAAAATACTGCCCGGCGCCCGGCGGTATATACAACCTATGGAAAACATGCCTGTCATTGTCGCTTTTCCCTCCCGGGTTTGTCAATCGTCCCAACTCGATATCGCGGATATAATCCTGTTGTCCGGTGGTCTCATAGGAAATGCTGTCGGCCGATGACGAGAACACCAGCGAATCATCCAGAAAAAGCTGGAGGCTGTAGAAACCGTAAAGATATCCCCTGCCGTCGATCAGATCACCCCCTGATACCGCCAGCGCGGCGAAACCGTCGACATAAAGCGTGTCTTCCAGCAAATAACCCCCGTCGGCGCTTAACGGATCGACAATCTCTATATCCGACGGCGCGCCCGGATCGAACCTGTCCTTGTATACTCGTATGGCCAGACGATGGAATTCCGGCGATTTTCCATCCTCGACCTCGAAACCGAATCTCAACGGATTTAACGGGTTATTGTTCGCCGAACGAAGCTCGAAATGAAGATGGGGTGCGCCGGCGCCGGAGGCACCCGATAACCCTATCATTTGCCCCATTGTCACCGGCAGCTCGCCGGGAGCGAAAAACAGGTCCTGCTTATATTTTTTATTTTTCATCTGAATCCGCCGCAGCCGCTCATCGAGATCCTCATCGAATCGCAGCAAATGCCCGTAAACCGCTATCCGGCCATCGTCGAGCATCAAATAAATCGCTTTCCCATAGCCGTCGAATCTCGCGCTTATCCTGAAAATATGGCCGTTATCCACTGCGTAAACCCTGTATCCCGTTTTTCCTCTCGTTCGTATATCCATGCCGGCGTGAAAATGGCCGGCCCGGTTGTCGCAGAATCGCGAGGTCAATTCCGGGGCAAGTTTCATCGGCCATCTATATTCGCCGGCGAATGACCTTATCGTCATTCCGAGAATCAAAACGGCAGTCCTGAGAGGCCATAATTTCGACATGACTTGAAAATATTACAGCCTGGGACTTCAGTCAATGTTTTTGCCTTCGATGATTCTTCCGAAGACCCGATCATCGTGCTTTTTACCTCAGAATGCGGTGAATAATTCCTTTGCCTGATTAAATTCCTTGATTCGCCCTGACCAATTTAATTTATTGACTCCACGATTGTCTGAAATATATTTGGAGAAAGTCATTATTCGTCAAATCGAGGCTGTTTCAGGGAAAATGGACGACAAACACAGGACCAAAAAGAATTTCTCCAGAGGCGAAGGGCTGGAGCCGCTCGAACCCGTGGATATCGGCTCCATCGACGATTTCGATCAGGCTTTGGCGGCCATGGAGAAAACGTCGTTCGGGGGACGGCAGCTCGGAGAGGCGGCGTCGATTCTCACGGACGTCTTTACCGATCCCGAAGATCTGACAGTGCTGACTCTGAGCGGAGCCATGACCGTCGCCAAGCAGGGTCTCCTGATCTGCGAGCTGATCGAACGGAAATATGTCGATATAGTTATCAGCACCGGCGCCCTTATCACTCACGGGCTTATCGAGGGAATCAAAAAAAGTCACTACAAAGTCCCGGAACTGCCGGACGACAAACTGCTGCTTAAAGGGATGTGCCGCATTTATGATACAATCGAGCTTGAGACTTCGTTCCAACATCTTTCGACCACGGTCGGGAAGTATTTCAAGCGGCTGCTGCCGGCTTATAAGGAGGGAAGCCCTGGCGGTTCAGCGGGATTTTTGCGTAATCTGGGCGAGCTGATAGCCGAGCTTCACCCGGAGAGCCGAAGCATTGTTTCGGCGGCGTACAGATCCGACGTCCCCATATATATTCCGGCTTTCACAGACAGCGAGTTGAGCCTGGAGATTTTGATCAGGATGTTCAAGGATGACGAAAGATTCGCAAAATCGCCTTTCAACGAAGTTATCATTCCCCAATTCAACCCTTTTAACGACCTGTTCGATTTTGCCTCGAGAGTCTGCAGCCACAAAGGGTCCATCAGTATATTCACAATAGGCGGCGGGGTGCCCCGCAATTGGGCTCAGCAGGTCTCGCCGTTATTCGACATGCTCCATCTCGACGGCCTCCCGGTCGAGCCCAGAGTATACTCGAGAGGCGTAAGAATATGCCCGGAGCCCGATCATTGGGGCGGGCTCTCAGGTTGTTCCTACGAAGAGGGTGTATCATGGGGCAAATTCGTCCCGGTTTCGCAGGGCGGCAGATACGCCGAGGTCAAGGCCGACGCGACCACCGTTTTGCCCTTTTTGATAAAAGGCGTAGTTCAAAGAATCGAGAAGATGAGATAGAATCTGAATGGGGTTCGGGACTTAATTTGAGGATCGCCTACTTCACAGAATCGTTGCCACCGCTAGTCGACGGCGTCAGTCATACTCTCGGTTACCTGAGAAAATCGCTTGCCGACAACGATATCGATTATAGGTTTTATTCGCCGTTTATGCCCGACGATCCGGCCTGGCGGAGCGACGTGACGCAACTTATCTCAATCCGGTTCCCCCTTTACAGAAAATACCTGGTTTCGCTGCCCGCCTTCCACGATCTCAGAACCGGTCTCAATCGATTCAAACCGGATTTGCTGCATATATGCAGCCCCTTCTTCCTCGGATTGTTTGCTCTGCGTTACGCCCGCGAGAGAAATATCCCCGTCGTCAATTCTTTCCACACCAGGTTTGTTTCTTACCTCAAATACTACCGATTTGGATGGTTCGAGAAATACGGCTGGATTTATCTTCGATGGTTCTACAATAAGGCGGATAAGTGTTTTGTTCCTTCCCAGGCCACCATCGCAGAGCTAAAATCGCAGGGTTTCCGAAATCTCGAATTATGGTCCCGCGGAATCGACTTAAATCGCTTTTCTCCGGCATTCGCCGATCTGAACTTCAGGCGAAGGTGGTCGCCCGACGGCCGTCCGATCGCGGTTTATATCGGCAGGCTGGTGAAGGAAAAGGACGTGGAAACGCTTTTGAAAGCGCATTCGATTTTACGCGGGAAGAAGGTCGAATATCAATTAGTGTTTGTCGGCGACGGCCCCATGAAAAATCAGATAAGAAAAGATGCCCCTGAAGTCTTATTGGCCGGGCACCTTAACGGCGACGATCTCTCCCGCGCATACGCCTCATCCGATATATTCGTGTTCCCGTCGACAACAGAATCATTCGGCAACGTGGCCCTGGAGGCAGCCGCCTCAGGGCTCCCCACGGTCGGCTCCACCGAGGGCGGAATCGGAGAGATAATTCAGGACGGCGTCACCGGCTATGCGATCCAGCCGGGAGACTATTTCGGTTTCGCCGCCGGGATGGAACGTCTGTTGACCAACGATTCCCTGCGCGCTTCCATGTCGGGAGCGGCGGCGGAGTTTGCCTCCCGCAGATGTTGGGACATCATCAATACGGGCCTTTTTGCACATTACGAGGAGTTAGTCGGTTTAGGATATAAAAGGAAAAGAAATGCCGAATCGTTGGAACCGGACATTTCCCGAACCGCATTTTAAGCACATTTATTTCTTAATCCCGGAGTATCAGTTGTGGGGATAAAACGGAAAATAATTTTCCTTAATAGAAAAAATCCCGCATCCATCGGCGGGGTGCAAAGACATATGGCTCGGCTCTGCGCCGGATTATCAAATTCATTCGACATAGAAAAAATCGACTGGAACGGTCCGGAGTGGGGCGCGCCGGTTTATTTTCCGCTTTTCTATTACAAATCCATGAGCAACGGGGCCGAGCTCCTTCACTGCGATGACGCGGTTACGGCGATGATAGGGGCGAGGGTGAGGAATAAAACCGATAAGAAGGTGGTAGCGGCGGTTCACGGACTCGATGTCATTCTGCCGTTACCTTGGTACCAGAAGAGAATCAGTAAAGCATTGCCGCAATTGGATAGAATCGTTTGCGTAAGCAGAGCCACGGCCAGGCAGGCGCGTTTGCGGGGAGTATCGGATGATAAAATCGAGATCATTCCATGCGCCGCCGAAAAGATCGAAAACCGCCTTTCGAAAAGCGAACAATTATACGGAAAATTCGAACATTTGACCGGCATCAATCTCTCGGGGAAGCGGTTGCTTTTCAGCCTGGGAAGACCGGTCAGGAGGAAGGGATTCGACGCGTTCATAACCGATGTTTTTCCGCACCTGCCCGAGGACTTCGTATACATTGTGGCCGGACCTGTGCCAAAAACACCAACCTGGATTAAGAATTTAAAACCGCTTCTGGGAGAGAAGCACTTTCGTTTGTTCATGCTCGCCTCCGGCTGTGATTCGGTGCACGAAAGACTTATCGAACTAAGTTCAAATCCGCGAGTTCATTATCTCTACCGCGTATCCGACGATCTTCGGGAAATTCTATTTGCCTTGAGCGATCTTTTCATCATGCCCAACCGCACAGTGGAAGGCGACATGGAAGGCTTCGGACTCGTGGCCCTGGAGGCCTCGATTAGAGGAATACCGGTAATCGCCGCCGGAATAGAGGGAATCCCCGACGCCGTTATCGACGGGCAGAACGGATTCTGCCTGAAAGAAGGCGATGTTGCCGCCATGGTTCGAATAATCAGGTCGCTATCGGATGACCTGGAGCGAAAACGGGATTTCGGGGAGAAGGCCCGAAAGTTTACCGAACAGAGATTCTCGCCGTCGACCGTTTACGCCAGATATGCCGAATTATTCGAAAAAGTGCTTGATAATAGCCAAAGGGCTCCGGCCGGCTCTAATATACGATGAACAATTCCAGCCTTAGACAACAGATGGAGAGTTATGACATAAAACGCCTCTTGCGTCTGGTCGCCATAATAATTCCCCTGGCTCTGATCGGAAATATCATCTACCTTTTTATTTCTACGGATTCGTCATTTGTAAGGCAGATCGGCGAATTCGACCCGCGTCTTTTCGCGCTTGCAGTCGCGCTGGCGTTATTGCCCTGGCTCGGTCAGAGCGCCCAAATTCTAATTTGGGGCCGAGTCTTTCACGTCAAGGTTTCTCCGCCGAACGCCTTGAAAGCGGTACTGGCTTCCGATATCGGCGCGGCCATTACGCCCACCATGCTGGGCGGAGGATACGCCAAGCTTGGATTTCTTGTCGGGTTCGGTTTCTCCCCCGCAAGGGCCACGTTGGTAACCGTCCTGGGCATCCTGGCCGACGCTGTCTTCTTTGTTCTTGCTTTGCCTGCGGCCGTTTATCTGACAAGCTCCTGGAAGAATCCTCATATACTCGGGATCTGGCATGCCCTGATCTCTCACTGGCCGGTTGCCGCAGCAGCGTTTCTAATCTTATTCGGTATCCTGATAATCGTCAACAGAGTCCGATCGCGATTGGGAGGGTCGAAGAAGGCCGATCCGCGCGGTTCCGGAATCATATTGAATTTCCGAAAAAGTCTTAAGCGTTTCAAAGTCGATCTCTCCGCGGCTTCCGGATTTGTTGCCGGCAACGGTAAAGCGGCTTTCGTCGCATGCGTTATATTATCGGGAATCGGATGGTGCGGACGTTATAGCGCAGTTGCCGCTCTGGCCGTCGGCCTCGGGATTCCCGCGGATCCTGTGCTTTTCTTCCTTCTGCAATGGGTCGTCTTCACCACCATGACCATGATCCCCACACCGGGCGCAATCGGCGGCGCGGAAGTATCGTTCGCGCTAATATATAATGGATTGATTCCAACTCCGGCCATCCCCGTTTTAACTGCCGCCTGGCGATTCGTGACCTTTTACGTAATAGTCGGCCTGGCCTCGCTGATATACGTCATATCGAGAACGAAATTCCCCCCTCGTCCGGCGGAGACCGAAGAAATTCCAGTCGCTGATAAGCCCGGGATACCCGGCGCGCAGATTTTTATTTAGGCGGATGTATGGTCGTCCTCGGCAATTCAGGCCTTCTGAACACCAAACTCGCGGTGGTATTGAATAGCAGTCAATCGAAGACTCCCTGCGGCGGCGATACCTGGGTCAAGGCTACCTCGGAGGCCGTGAAATACCTCGTCGGATCCAATCTCACTATAGTGACGAGCCTCAGCCTCAATACCTGGGAGCTGACTGCGTACCTGGTCTCGCGGTTCAATGGAAATCAGATAATCGTGAGCCCCGAGACCGATGACTCGAAAGGACAGGCAATATTCGATAATGCGGTCATGCAATTCAGGCTCGATCCGAGAAAGACCGCCATGGTTTTCGTCAAGCCGGAGAACGGGTCGAAGAAGACGAAATCGAGCTGGCCGAAACGCGATTTGGCCGCAGTTTCGCTTGCCGGCGTTATATTGCCGGTTTCAATTCGCCCCGACGGCAGGCTGCGCAGACTTATCGATGACAATGCGGCCGGGAAAGAATTAGAATCGAGGTTTACAGTCGAATTCCGCAAATCTATAATCGCCCCTCGGCGATATTCGCGCGATGATCTCGTCGTGGATATTGAAAAATGGGACTTCCTGACCCACTGGACAAGAACGTGCCACGGCCCCTGGCCGGGCCAGTCGAAGTTCGATTATTATCAATCCCTTGTGGACTCGGGCGCGGATTACCCCAACAACGCGCTCAATACTTTGAATAGAATAATCGACGAGAAAACAATCAGGGGATCCTCGAAAAGAATCCGTGACTCCCGCAGCGTCATCGCGTTCACCGAGTCGCTTCCGTCGCAGGTTCTCAGCCGCATACGCTGGCTTCCCAAGCGAAGCGGCTGGAATTTCGAGCCCTACGCCATCGCCATCCACAAACGGGTCGCCGCAAAGCTCGGCGTCAAACCGGTATTCTATGGCAACTCGGAAGTTTATGAAGCCCTGCCCGCTGAAAAACGTCCTTACTTTCAATCCATCGGAGAAAAGAATGTCGATTGGCGCGAGGAAAAGGAGTGGCGCTGCCTCGGAGATTTCGATCTGACGCCTGTTTCGCCCGACAATATCGCTCTGATTGTCCCTTCGGAGGCCGAGGCCGAAATTCTGAGAAACACGACCGAATTCGGAATATTTCCCGCCGGGCTGGACGGCCGCGGTTCCGCCCACCATTGATTTCATTTATCCTGAAAAAAGCCCAAATACGCCCGCATTATTTTTCGAAATGTTCGAAACAAAATGCACCCCGCAAGGATCGACGCCTATTGGAGAAAGTTGGGGAAGCAAAATCGGATTCACGCTGGCTGCCACCGGCAGCCCCGTGGGCCTGGGCAACCTCTGGAATTTCCCGTATATAATCTGGCATAACAACGGCGTGCGTTCGTGATCATCTATCTGATCAGCGTGGTCAAGATCGGATGGCCCATCATGATGGCCGAGATACTAATGGGACGCCGCGCATAGGAAAGCCCTGTACCCGCCTTCGAGCAAATGGGCTCGAGAGGATGGAGCATAATCGGCTGTCTGGGAATCCTGACGGGATTCGTGATCCTCGGCTTCTACAGCGTAATCGCCGGCAGGACCATTACCTCGTTTTTCTCATGCCTGAAATGGAGTTCCGCCGGATACACTTCTCCTTCCGACGACGCCTTCGGGAAATCCATCGGCAACTGGCCTCTGCAGTTGCTCCTCGCCGTTATATTCATGTCGGCGACCACAATCATCATCTGGAAAGGGATCAAGAACGGAATCGAAAAGACCGCCAAGATACTTATGCCTGTCCTTTTCGCCATCCTGATATATCTGGTTTTCATGGTTTTGTTTATGCCGGGCAAGGGCGAGGCTTTCGCCTTTCTGTTCAATCCCGGTTTCGCCGAATTGCCGTGGGAGGGAGTCTCGAGGCCATCGGTCACGCCTTTTCACCCTCTCCCCGGGCATGGGAGCAATGATAATATGAGGCTCTTATTATGAGGAGCGAGGAATCGATAAATCGCCACGCCGTAATGGTCGTCTTCCTCTATTCCTTCGTCGCTAAAATCGCCTGCATAATAATGTATACGATCATATTCTCCGTGCCCGGGGTCAAGGAAAGCGTCTCCGGATCGACTGTGGCAATTCTCTTTATTACCCTGCCGAATCTGTTGTATACCGAGATACCGTT
>CAZDAH010000032.1:0-3838 GCA_964503405.1 uncultured Ignavibacteria bacterium | reverse complement strand
GTTCGGAGCTATGGTCGCGCCGATCTTCTATGTACTTGTGGCCTTCGCCGCGCTCACGTCGACCATATCGCTCCTCGAGGTAATAGTTGCCCTGTTTATTGATAAACTCAATATGAGCCGTCACAAGAGAACTTTCATCGGAGCGGGCCTGGCCTATATAGTCTCCATATTCTCCGCACTGTCGCCGGCGGCGATGCCCGGCCTGTCGTCGTTCGGTTTTTTCGGACCGGGCAAGGAGGGGATCTTGAGCACGCTCGATCATTTCGCCGCCAACTGGATGCTCCCGGTGGGCGGATTCTTCAGCACCCGGTTCGTGGGCTGGGCCATCGACAAGAAGATCTGCGAGGACGAACTGCGGCTGGTCGGCCCCGACGGCATGCCGAAGCTGACTTATCGGCTATTCCGCTTCTTCATCGAATACGCCGCACCGCTGGCTATATTGGCGATGATCCTGGCGGTGATCTTTATGGTGAAGGATTTTAGCTTATCATTTCCTGGATAGTCCGAGCTTTTTTAACCTCGGCAAACTAACCGGCCGGCGGCTTGGTTGAGACATAGTATTTCCGGCGAAACCACAGCGCCACGTTCACCAGGCTGATCAACACCGGTACCTCCACTAACGGGCCGATTACCGCCGCGAAGGCCTGTCCGCTGTCGATCCCGAATACTGCCACCGCCACCGCTATGGCCAGCTCGAAATTATTCGAGGCCGCGGTGAACGACAGCGAGGCCGATACCGGGTAGTTCGCCCCGCTTTTCCTGCTCTACGCGAAACTCAGCAAAAACATGATCACGAAATATATCAGCAGGGGGACGGCGATCCGGACAACGTGAAACGGTATGCTGATTATCACGTTCCCCTTCAGGCTGAACATGACCACTATGGTAAACAGCAGGGCGATCAGGGTAACCGGGTTGATTTTGGGAATAAAACGAGATTGATACCATTCTTTGCCCCGCCATTTGATCATCGCATACCTTGTGATAAGCCCGGCCAAAAACGGTATGCCGAGATATATAAATACGCTTTCGGCGATCTGCCCGATTGTCACCTCCACCGCCATCCCTTTCAGGCCGAACCACTCCGGTAAGACAGTAATGAACACCCAGGCATATACGCTATAGAAAAAGACCTGGAAAAGGCTGTTGAAAGCCACCAGCCCGGCGGCGTATTCGGAATCTCCCTCGGCCAGCTGGTTCCAGACGATGACCATGGCGATGCAGCGGGCCAGGCCGATTAAAATCAGTCCAGTCATATAGTCAGGATGATCCGGCAGGAAAACTATGGCGAGGAAGAACATCAGAACCGGCCCTATGACCCAGTTCTGCACGAGAGAAAGCAAAAGCACCCGCCAGTTGCGGAATACTCTGCCGAGCTCCTCGTATTTGACCCTGGCCAGAGGCGGGTACATCATGAGAATCAGCCCGGCCGCGATAAGTATATTGGTTGTGCCGATACTGAATCTTCCCACGAACTCCTCCATGCCGGGAATCATGTATCCAGCCCCGATTCCGACCGCCATGCCCAGAAATATCCACAATGTCAGAAATCGATCCAGAAAAGATAGCTGCTTCCGTCCCATGCCGCTCATCGAAATCTCCTGTCAATAGCCTTTCCGTCTCCGTAAACACGGCGGCATAACTTATCGGTATCCTCTTTCAATATGTCGATGACTTCCCGCTTAAGCTCGAGATACTGACTTGTATCCTCAATGGCCGTCATTACATATCTTAACGCGTTCCGGTTTGCGGGCTTTTCCCCTTTTGCAATCCCGTAATAAACCCATTTCCCCTTCTTTCGCCCCCGGATAAGCGCGGCCGCGCTCAAGATGGAAAGATGTTTCGACACGGTGGACGGCGCCAGTTTGAGGATCTTTACGATCTGGCATACGCATAACTCCGACAATTCCAGCATGGCCAGTATCCTGATCCGGCTCTCATCGGCCAGCGTTTTCGAGATACAATTGAAATCCCGCCAATTGTCATTACTATATTTCGCCATTTGACGAAATATAGATCGAGTCGCCGATCTCGTCAAGATGAAAATAAATTAGTAAGCGTGGCGATATTTCCAGGTGATACGTTGAAGCGGCATGGCCGGCGGCATGAGCGACGATCTTTTGACCCCGGCCCCGTTCACTTGTTCGCGCAATCCTTCTGCAGCATCCTAAGCGCCGGATATCGTTGGGCCAATCGATCGCCATTTAGAGGCATGAGTATCCTAATATATTGTTTATCAATAGGATACATTGACCCGACGCGAATGTGCCCGGACCCTTGCATTTCCGAATGGAGATAATTTTGGATGAAATGATTTCATATGGCCACGTATTCTGCTCAGGCTGAAATTACTTGCCCCTATCCGCGCGAATAAAGATTTTTCTTGACTTGCCGGTCTTTTCTCGATAATTAGGACAACAATTCCACGGAAAATGCCGTAATTTCCCGTGAAAAGCGACTTAGCCGCCGGGTTTGGAGGAGAAATTTTGATGAGCGCAGTACTTTCGAATAATCAGCAAGGCCGTAAGGGCGCATTCGGCGGCGGGAGCATTGTATTTCTGATTTGAATTACCTGCATTGCAAGACGACCCGTCGCGCCCCCGCAGGTTCGACGGGTTTTTTTATCTATGTCGAACGGAACTGATAACCGTTAAACGACGAGCGGAAAATGAATAACGAATTTTACGAAGACGAAATTTCGCCAAAAGAACAGGAAGCGATCAGCGTCAAAAAAGCGATCGGGATGCTGATACCATTCCTCAAAAAGTATAAAATAAGGCTCTTGGCCGCGCTTGCCATGTTGATTGCATCCACCGGCCTTTCCCTCTATTGGCCGATACTGGTCAAGAAGGCAATCGACATCGATATTGGAAACGGCGATTTCCGCTCCTTGCTTGCCACGGTCGTGACAATCGGGCTATTTCAGGCGGCCTCTCTGGTATTGCTCTATATTTTAAGGGTGAAGCTGGAGATCATCGGGCAGGATATTATGCTCGAGCTTAAGACCGCGATCTTCTCGCATGTTCTCTCTCTGAATATTGCCTATTTCGATGCCAACCCGGTGGGGCGGCTAATGGCCCGGGTGGAATCGGACACCGAATCGCTGAGGATGCTTTTTACGAATACCGTGGTAATGCTTGTCGGAGACCTCGTCCTGGTGCTGGGGATATTCGGCGTCATGTTTTTTCACAGCTGGAGATTAACCCTGATCCTCCTGCCCATTTTCCCGATCATATTCGCATTGCTCTACGCCTTCGAGAAGAAAACGACGCCCCGCTTCCTCGAGGTCCGCAAGAAGATGGCCGAGTTGTCCGGTGTCATTACCGAGTTTTTGCAGGGAATGTCCATCGTGCAGATATTCAATCGCGGGGAATGGGCCGGAAAGAAGGTCGACGATGCCAACAGGATCAAGTTCAAATACGACGCCTATGTCAATATCGCCGTCATCCTCTTTTTCAATATCGTGATCTTCAGCCAGTATGTCATGATCGGACTGGCTATTTATTTCGGCGCCCTGTGGATCGAGAAAGGCACAGTGACAGTGGGAACTCTGGGAATGTTCATCATACTGATCTGGAGATCATACGAGCCTATCCACAGATCGTCGGAGCAGTTTTCGGTGATCCAGAAAGCGATCGCCGGCACCCGGCGAATATTCGCCCTTCTCGACGATAGGCGGATTATTCCGGAACCAGCCTCGCCCAGAAGCTGGAATTGCTTGGAAGAAGGCGTTCGATTCGATAACGTCTGGTTTTCCTACGCCGGCGACGACAACTATGTCCTGAAGAATATATCCTTCGAGATACCAAAGGGCAAAATGACAGCAGTGGTTGGTCCT
>CAZDAH010000031.1:19698-25931 GCA_964503405.1 uncultured Ignavibacteria bacterium | reverse complement strand
CAGCCCACGCGCAGCCAGGAGGCCTCGTTGGTGTCATATAACGGCCGCATGATAGACATATTCCATTCGCCGCTTTGCGCCCAAAAGCCTCACAGCCGGGCAATATATTATACGCCCCTATTCCATAAAATGGCAAGAAAAATCCTTAAAACAGGAATATCATGGCCACCGCCCCCGCTGCGAACAGGACGCTAATAAAATTGACCATGTCGCTATTGACCAGCCGAAAACCGCTTATGGGAATCGTCGTGTCTCCGCAATGCGCACGCTTTTCCGTGATACGATTGCAAAGCGGGCAGCGATAAATTGCCTGCGCCGAACCTCCCAGTATGGAATCGAGAATCGAGCCGGCGAAACCGGCGTTGAACACTGCGAACCAGATTCTGGTGGAAAGGGGTTCGGGATTGCCCACGATTTTGAGGGCCAAGTACCCGCTCAGCATGACCAGGGCCGATCCGGCGACGGCGGAGATCAAGCCGTTGATCGTGATCGCGCCCGAACGTCCCGCCTGAGTCTTTTTCAGAGTAACGATAGATATGGGGGCCTGACGTGACATGGTGCCCCGCTCCGTGGCCCAGGTATCGGCGGCCGCCGCGCAGATCGAGGCCAGATAGGGGAAATACCAGAAAAATCGACCGGTTATAAGGAACATAATTACGCAGACTACCCCGACTCCGCCGTTGGCCATGACCTGCCAGAAATCGCGCGGGCCGGTCTTATCGAAAGTCAGCATGGCCACGCGTTTTTCGGGCGTGCTCAGCCGCGAGAGAAGGCTTGAAGAGACGAAGAAGAAGATCAAGGGGATCGCGAATTCGATCCCGCCAAGACCGAACACCGTCGTTCCCACGATAATCATGCCGGCCCCGCCGGAGCGGGAGAGGGCCTTGAAGCGGATCGATATGACCGTCAGAATGATCGACAGAATGAATCCTGAGATGATCTGGGCGATATCGAGGCGGGAAATTATCGGGTCGGACGGCATGAGATTATTATAGGGGAACAATCTGTGATGTTAAAGCAAATTCGGGCGCATTCCCCGACTAAAATGGGGGGCGCGGCTTTCAAATTAGAGGAATTGGATTAACTAAATACCGTGGACGGCCTGGATGGGCGCTCCTGATCTTGGTCAGGGCGCCGGACAGGCCTCATGAAAGCAGCGCCCTACTTCAATCCATCCCCGGTCTTCAACGGCAATTCATCCAACTGGAAATTACTCGTTCTTATGCTCTCGGCGATATTCTCCAGACCGGTTACTTTCAAGGCCGTATCAAACAGAAACTCGCCGATCCTGTTCGAGGCGTCCCTGATGTTCGGCTTTTCCACCTCGGAGATCTCCCCCTTGAGCCACGATTCCACCTCCCGGAAATTAGAGAGGGTCATCACCTTCACTGAGATTTTCCCGATCAGGTAAAAATCCCCGTTTGTATAGTCGACAGGAATCTGCATTTTTCCGCTTGATAGTATCATTTCCAAAGCCTCACGTTTGCGCGGCAGTATGTTCTCCACCACGAGCAGGGGCGTTATCTCCAGCACCGTGTAACGTTTTTCCCAGGTATCGTAACGGATTTTATAGGCGATATCGCCGGAAACGGCCCGGCTGTCGAACCATCCCGATCTGACTTTCCAGAGTTCCACGTTATATTCGAACGATATCGGCACTCCCTTATCGATATACTCATGCAGTTTCTCCGGGAGGGAATCGATCACGACCAGCGCGGTTTCCAGCGTATCGCCTCCGGATTCCACGTATTTGAAGCCGATATCGAGGGCGTCGGCGGTTGAGGTCGAAACCATTGATATCAGCAGGGCAGACAGGCCGGACACGAATTTGGAAACGCGACGGTTGAGGGCATCGGTTGTCTTTTGTGAATGATTTCTCACAACTGATTTATAATCGCCCCCGTCGGATTTTGCAAATGATTCCGCTGCCCGGCGGGGGCCGTCACTGTTGGCCGCATACGATTTCTAAAATAATATCTTGGCCCTGGCGGAGAACACCGGAGATTTGTCGATATCGTCAAGACGCTGGGCCAGGTTCAGCCTGAGCACGTCGCTGACTATGAAGGATACGCCGACGGATGATTTCAGATCGGACGATTCGAAGCGGCTTTCGCCGAAAGCGGCCTTGCCGGAATCGAAAAACAGCCCGGCCCCGAAATCGCTGTCGAAAAAGCGCCAGATGTAATCGGCGTTGAAGAGAATATAGCGATTCCCCTCGAACTCCTTATAATCGTAGCCGCGAAGCGATCCCAGCCCGCCGATAAAATAACGCCGGAATAATGGCAGATCGTCGTCGGAAAATCCGCCCCTGAACCGGACGAACAAGATTTGATCGTGAGTCAGGGGCTGGTACCATTTTACCTCCGCGTCAAGGGCACGGTAATCGAAATCTGACGAATCGGAATCGACAGTCCGGCTCATATGCAGATTGGCCAGCAATCCGTTTGTGGCGTCATACTTATCGTCCCTGCTGTCGTAGGTTATGCCGATACCGAGCTCTCTCAAATCCCCCTCCATTCCCAGGATCGCCGCGGAGTCGGGAAGTACGGTCGACCAATTTTCGCGGAATTTCTTTTTGCCGCCGAACAGAGCCTTGTCCGCGGTTCTTTTCAACGTGGACATCTTGGCGGCGGTGTAACTGATTCCGAAATCGAAATATTCGCCGTACCATAGCCCTGTCCCGCCGGTGAAGCCGCGCATCCAGTAATAATCCAGGAAATCCTCCTTGAATAGCAGGGCGGCCAGGGAATTCTCCTCCTGCCAGGGTATAAGCCAGTGATCGGGCGATTGCACTATCCGGTAGATCGAGCCGTTGATCTTCGGGCCCCAGAATCTGCCGAATTCGTGGCTGACTCTGATATCGTATTCCCAGCGCTTCAATGTGAAAGCGTAGGCCGCTTCAAGCTTCAAGGTCGGGTATTCGCCGTCCTTGCTTTCGTATGTCATACTGGGAACGATGGTCAAGCCCTCCACTCGGTTGAATCGTCCGCCCATGCCGAACGAGGCTGTATTTTTTTTAGATTCGATCTTCATTTTGGACACCGCATCGCCTTCGATCACTGCGCCGTCGTCGCGATGTACTCTGCCCAGAGGAGCGACGGCATCGCCGGACACGTGGGAGTATTCGGTCAGAATGATGTCGCCGAACACGGCCACGACATCTCCCTCGACTTCGCCGTCGATCCTGGCGTCGCCTCCGATACAGACCACGTCGCCGTCTACGCGTTCGTTCTTGCCTACGATAACATCGCCGAATTTGACAATATCACCTTCGGTTTCGGTGTAAACGGTGGCCAGCCGTTTCCTCCGGATAACCCGTTTATCGTGATGTCCGAAACCGATTCCGGCGGCCGAATCCTCCTGCTCGCTGTCGATAGCCAGCCTGTCGATCTCTTCCTCGGTCAGCTGCAGACCGTCGATTATGATCCTGCCGTTTTCGATTATGATCTCGTCGCGAACTGAAATACCGCTCACTGTCTTCTCGAACTCATCGCGGCCCATAGTGATCGTCTTCATCCGACCGTCTTTGTCGATCTGAATGGCCACCGAGTCTGCCGTGATGGTGACTTCAATAATGCCGTCGTCGATGCCGCCATCCATCGACCAGGCATTGACGGTCATCAAGAACAGTACCAAGGCAACAGCGGCTATGCCCCAGATCAATCCCCAGAAAATTTCTTTACGTGTATTCATCAACTCTCCTTCTTTCTCGCTTCGCTTTATTGGAAAGCAAAGCCTGTGCCGGATCTGCGCGATGAAATCATGTTGTGGGTCAACGAGTTAAGAAGGGAGATTTTGAATCTCCCGTGTGGTTTTTACACTTTTCATAGAGATTCCGTGGCAAAATACCACGAGTCCGGCATTAATTGTATCTTCAAACTCGATATATATGATTCTCCGGATTCCAGCCTGTTCGATTTGACTTGGTTCGAGTTTGCCTCTATATTGAATCGGATGACGGCAATATACGAAGGGGGATTATGAATATCCGGTTAATATCGTCGCTGGCCATAAGTTTGATTACGGTTCTTCCTGTTTCTCAGTCACTGGCCGATGAATTGATCGATCTGCGTCTCCGGCTCAATGATGGCGATAGTTATTCCTGCGTCATGGAAATGACTCAGAACGTCTCGCAGACCATAGATGGGGATCGGCAAACGTTGAAACAGCGCATGAAAACCGCCTGGACATACAACGTTACCGGGGTCGACGATATCGGAGTCTGCGATATCGAGATGATCTATGACAGCATAAGGGTAGTTCAGGATTTCGGATTTCATACGACGGAATACGATTCGCAAAACCCGCCGTCTTACATCGAGCCGGCCATGAAAGGGTACACCGTCCTGGCGGGGTCGCGCCTGGAGATGAGAATCGACAGCGGCGGGAGAGTGCTGGGCATGAGCGGCGCGGAAGAATTGATCGATAAAATGCTGGCGGAGATGGATCTTCCGGATTCCCCCGTGAAGGATCGGATTGTCTCCAGCCTGCGCATGCAGTTCGGGGAGCAGGCGTTGTCCGAGTCCATAGCCCAGCTGACGTCATTCTATCCCCCAGTACCTGTGAAGCCGGGAGATACCTGGAGTTCGGAAATGACGATTGAAACCGGATTTCCCATGCGAATAAAAAACGAATATGATCTTCTCGCTGTTGATGACGGCAGCGCTGTGATCAAAGTCGAATCCATGATATCATCGTCAGCAGACAGCGCGGGGATAGATATGGGATTTGTCGATATCCGCAACGAGATCGCCGGCACACAATCCGGCACCACCGAGGTCGATATAACCAGCGGTTTGCCGGTCAGGTCGAAGCTCGATATGGAATTCGAGGGCTCGGTGCACGTGTCGGGCATTTCTGACAAGGAGCCGAGATCCTGGCCGATCAAGGCCGACGGCAGCGTGGTCGTGACCATGGAGAAAAAATAGAGTATAAGGTATATATGTCCCGGGCCTGATATTCGCAAGTTCAAATGGCCGAGAAGCGACGCGGATCCTTGCTTCGCTGGAACCAATAATCCCGGAATTTTATATAATTAAGATCGAAGGGTATCCGATAAGAGAGAGAGGAATAGTTTATCAAGGAGAAAATGCCATGAAAACCGGATTCACTAAGACCATAACCCTGGCGCTGCTGGCCGGAACGTTCAGCCACTCCTCGGCCGACGTCGATGTTTCGCTTTCCGCTGACGAACAGGGAATCAAAGAGTTCCATCTGGCTATAGGGAATCACTTCGAAAGCTCTGAGAAGGAAGTCTTGATCGTCAAGGAGAGGGGAATTCCTGATGACGATCTTCCGGTCGTCTTTTTTCTGGCCAGGAATGCCGGAGTCGAGCCGGGCGTGATTATCGAGCTTCGTCTGGGCGGGAAGTCGTGGATGGATATCAGCCTGAAATACGGACTGGGCGCCGCGATTTACTATGTTGAGGTCAAAGGAGATCCCGGACCACCTTACGGGAAGGCCTACGGTCATTTCAAAAAGAAAAACCGCAAAGAATGGAATGCGATCAGGCTTGTCGACAGCGATATCGTCAATCTCGTTAATTTGAAGTTCATCTCGGAGCATTACGGTTACTCTGCGGACGAGGTCATCAAGATGAGATCGAGCGGCGATAGTTTCGCAAAAATAAATGGCAAAATCAAGCAGGCCAAAGGGAAAGCCAAAGCCGACAAGAGCGCCAAAAAGACGGTCAAGGCGAGCAAGGCCAAGGTAAAGAATAAATAAAACAGAGACGCGGGAAATAGATTTTTCATTTAAGTCGTCAGCTCGACCCGGCCTGACGATTTTTTAATAAGTGATCGTGGGAAAATAAGCTCCCCTCCTACATTGCCTCGCTACCCCACCGCAATCTCGCTCCGCTGTAGCTTTAATAGCCGCATTATTTCCTCGCAATCGGTGACATAGGCAAATCCGAAAGCCAGGTTTAGAAGCGAGGCCAGGTGCATCTCCTCGTCGATGCTGCCGGTGCCGTCGGCGGGGAAGAAAATCCGGTAGTCGCGGAAATAAGCGTCGCGGGCGGTGGACTCGCAGCAGAGGTTGGTCATTATGCCCGTAATTACGATATCCTCTATTTTCAAACAGCGCAGGACCGTCTCCAGGTCGGTGTTGTAGAAGGCGGAATAACGATGTTTGAATATGACTTTATCCGTCTCGCGCGGGGCGATACTTTTACGCACCTCGCTTTCCGGGCTTCCCTCCAGGCACATCCCTTCCCACCACCACCCCATGATGCC
>CAZDAH010000031.1:2692-19688 GCA_964503405.1 uncultured Ignavibacteria bacterium | reverse complement strand
CCGGCGGCGCTGAGTTGAGGGCTGTGAACATGGCGAGTATAAATTACCGGCCGCTCGCATTCACGGAACTTCTCGATAATATTTCTCACGTTTGGCAAAATGGCCAGCCCCCCGCAGGTGAAGGTGGGCGATGATTCGTCCAGGAAGAAATCCTGCATATCGATGACCATCAGCGCGGCCTTTTCGACATTGAGTTGCATCTTATGCTGATTGTGAGACGCGATCTTTTCCAGCCATTCGGCACTTTTGGATTTTAGTGATTTTGATGTTACGTAGGGGGTCATTTATCCTCTCCTTCAGCTATGAATGCGGCCGCTGTCGGGTCGGGGGATCCGCAGCACCGCGAGTGACACTTTGCGACCTGCCTGGCTTTATTTGAGACACAAATTATTATTCCGACGGTGTCGACAGGTCCCCTGACCTGACGACCGTGTAATGGCCTCATGCAATAATAATATTTGTTTTGGCATTTTGCCTCCGGAAAAATTGCGGGCAGACCAGCTGCCCGCCTACAGCATGATTTTCCGTTCCGTCCGGTTTTAGGCCGAAGGCAGTGACCTGACGGTCTCGGACTACTTGCTATACATCACTTTCCCGCCGACAATGGTGTAGACCACCTCGGCGTTCAATATTTCCTCGTCTGGAATAGTCATGATATCATGCGATAAAACCGTTATGTCGGCCAGCTTTCCTGGAGAAAGCGAACCCTTGATATTCTCCTCGAACGCGGCGTAGGCGGCGTTCAGCGTATACGATCGCAGCGCCTCCCCGCGCGTCATGCACTGTTCCGGGAAAAACTGTGTGCCGTCGGCGAGACGGCGGGTTACCGTCGAGTAGAAGCAGGCGATCGGATCGATATCTTCCACCGGCGCGTCTGTGCCATTGGCGATCATGCCTCCGGCATCGATAATGCCTCGCCAGGGATAGGCGTTCCGTCTGGCCCGCTCCTCGCCCAATCGCTTGATCACCCAGGGTCCGTCCGATGTGGCGTGCATGCCCTGCATTACGGCAATCACCCTCATCACTGCGAATCTGCCGATATCGTCGGGATTGATATGCTGGGCGTGCTCTATGCGCCAGCGGGCGTTTTTCACTCCGAAAGAGCTGCCGAAGATCTCGCGATAGATATTGAGGGCTTCCCTGTTGCCCCTGTCGCCGATGGCGTGAATACACATCTGGAAACCGTTCTCCAACGCGTAGCGGGCCGTCTCTTTGAGGGAATCTATCGAGGCCGTGTTCAAACCGGCGCTCGAGGGCATATCATCATAAGGCTCCAGCAGCCAGGCGCCGTGAGAACCGAGAGCGCCGTCGATATAGCGCTTGATCCCGCCGACCGAAAGATGATAATCGCCGATATCCTTGAGTTTGTATTGAATTCCTCTGGCTCTCAGGCTGTCGTTGATCTCGCCGATCATGGCCCAGACGCGGATCTTCAACTGCCCGCTTTCGGCCAGCTTTTTATATAAATCGATTTCCTGAAATGTCGCGCCGGCGTCGTGCACCGACGTGACCCCTTTGGAGAGGCATTCAGCCTCAGCCGTCCTGATAGCTGTAATCCTGTCGGCCTCGATCTCTTCGGGCGGTCTCTGAGCCAGGTGGATCTTTAGAATAGAATATAACGTATCCTCGGCGTTCTCTCTGAATACGCCGATCGGATTTCCCTTTATGTCCCTGACGATCTGCCCGCCCTCCGGGTCGGGTGTATTCCTGGTGATTCCGGCCAGCTCCATCGCTTTAGCGTTGGCCAGGGCCAGGTGCCCGCTGGCGTGTGACAGGAGGACCGGATTGTCAGTGGAGACCGCGCTCAACGCGTCGTGCACCGGCAAACCGTCGATATTCGGCGAGGGAGTTTTATCCCATTTCTCCTGATGCCATCCGCCGCCGAGTATCCACTCCCCCGGGTCTGCCTGGGCGACCGCCTTTTTGACCATCTCGACTATCTCATCGTAGTTCCCGGCTTTTCCCAACTGAAGTTCCTGCAGCGATTGCCCCAAGCCGATCAGGTGCATATGGGAGTCGATGAATCCGGGTATCGCCAGTTTTCCCTTCAGATCGATCACCTCAGTGCCGGAGTCGATCAAATCTTCGATATCCTCGTCGCTGCCGACCGCCACGATCCTGCCGTTCTTCACCGCCAGGGCCTGCCCCACGGGGTTGGCCTCGTCAACAGTCACTATCTTGCCGTTTTTCAATACTAACTCGACGTCTTCGATAGGGTTGTCGTACAACGAAAGCAGGAACCAGACGACCACGAAGGCTACCAGGAGGATTATCATCCCCTCGAGTATTCTCCAGCTATTCATAAGCGATCCTTCCGCAATAATGACCCGTTGACGATAAGCGCAGAATCATCGGGCTAAATTTGCGGGATAGGGGGCGGGATGTCAATGAATTAGGCTGCAAATGGAGGGATGCCACGCCTTTAATATGGTGTACATTTGGCCCGGAAGGGAATTAAGGTCTTGAACCCCTGCCGCGAAAGCCCGATTCGTTCAGAAACCCAAATACGGAAATGTAAAGATTTTTGAAACCTTGTAGTATACTCCGGGCTGTTTAATTATGTGGGTAAAGGAGAGGATTATGGTTTCAGGCATTTACCGAACGGGCGAACTGGCGGACAAAGCTAAAGTCAATAAGGAGACATTGAGGTTTTATGAGAAGAAGGGCTTATTAACGCGTCCGGAAAGAACCCCCGGGGGATACAAGCAATACAATTGTGAGGATCTGGCCTGAATGGTCTTTATCAGGAATGCCAAGGCGCTGGGCTTTTCGCTGGCGGAAATCAAAGAGCTTTTGGCTATCGCCGACGGTGAAGTTGTCAAGTGCCGCGAGGTCCGTCAGATTGCCCGGGCCAGGCTGGCGCAAATCGAGGATCACTTGAATCTTCTTACCAGGCTGAAATCGGCTTTGGCGAAAAGGATCGAGCAGTGTAAGCGTTCCGGGTCGATAACGAATTGCCCCATTATCGAATCCCTTTCGAGAACGGAGGAGTAGAATGAAGATCGAATTTTTATATTTTGACGGCTGCCCCAATCATGTCGAGGCTCTGGAGATTTTGAAAAAGGCGCTGGCAATCGCGGGTGTGGATACGAATATAGAGATCTTCAGGATCGAAACGGAAGACGACGTTTTGAATCAGCGGTTTCTCGGCTCTCCCTCGATCAGGATCGATAATGCGGATCTCGAAATAACCGAAGACGAGACCACTACATACTCGATGCGTTGCCGCCGCTATAAACAAGGCGATCGTTATTCTGGATATCCGTCGCTGGATAAGATCGTGGAAAAACTGCGGCGCCGATCATGAGTCTCTGATTATTGTTGGAAGTATTCTGCAAGAGGCCCCGTGCGGCGAGCGAGAGGAAATCAAATGATTAAGAAAACAAGTCTGTCCATTTAGAAATGAATTGGAAATCTCTGAAAGGAGACTGGTTATGACAAAGAAAAGAAAAGTCGAAGTTTTTACGGCTGGTTGTCCGATATGTGAGAAGACCGTCAGCCTCGTTCGCCAAAACGCCTGCCCCAGTTGTGAGATCATAGTCTATGACTTGAGCAAAACCGAAAAGGGCGGCGAAGGTCGAAAGAGAACGATTGGATATCAGGTCAAATCCGTCCCTGCCGTGGCTATTGACGGCAAACTGGCCTCCTGCTGCAGCTCAAAAGGCGTCGATTTGGAAAGCCTGAAGAGGGAAGGTCTGGGGCAGCCACTGTAGGCATTTCCCCTCGAGAGCAAGGCGACAACGACTTTCTATTCGTTGCCGCAATTATACTCAATTGATTCGACAGCAAAACTGCGTACGCCCTGGACATACATCTCCCCCGCCAGCAAGAACCCCTCGTTATGCCCGCCGTTCAACCGCAGGAACCGCTTAGGCTCGTTGGCGGCTTCGAACAGACGCCGGCCGTTCTCATAAGGGATAATCTCATCGTCGACAGAGTGGATGACCATGACAGGGCATGAGACTTCGCGGACAGAATCAATGGTTTTATACTCGAATCTGGCCAGCAATCTCACCGGCAGAAACGGGTAAATCTTGGCGGCGACATCGGGAACAGAGGTCATGGACGATTCCAATATAAGCGCGCCGGGATTTTTCTCTTTGGCTATATAGGCGGCGACAGACCCGCCTAAAGATCGGCCGAAACAGACTATTTCCGATGGTCCGAAACGCCTTTCCGCTATCAAATACCGCCAGGCTGCCTCGGCATCGAGATATGTCCCCTTCTCCGACGGTTTCCCCTCGCTTTTTCCGTAGCCGCGATAATCGAATATGAAAACCGACAAGCCGACCTGGTGGAATATCCTGATTGATTCCAGCCGGTGCGAGATATTGCCGGCATTCCCGTGGCTGAAAAGCAAAACGCCAATGTGGTCATCTTTGGGAATGAACCAGCCGTTGAGCTTTACGCTGTCGTCGGCGGTGAATACTACTTCATCATAAGTAAGACCGATAGCCGATGGAACGTTCTCGATCTGACGAGAAGGATAGTAGATCAATTTGGACTGAAATACAGTCATAAGAATCGCCAGGGCGATATAGACCGCCCCGGCGATTAAGACGACTGCCTTGATTACGCTCCAGATCTGGATCGTACTCACCCGTCGATTATCCTCTTTCATCGGTATTAAAAATCGTACTCCATCCCTATTACCGGCAGAAGACCCCATTGATTGATCGAATCCTGGTTGCGCTCGATCTCGTTCCAGTAATAAGCGCCGATATTCTCCCGATTATAGGCGTTCCAGACGCTGGCGTAAAAGATTAAATTGGAGCCTTTGAAATTGAACCGCCTGTCGCAGCGCACGTTGAGCGAGTGATAGGCGGGGTAACGATTCTCGTTGATGCGGGTCTGGTCGCTCACGCCTCTGTTGATCTGCTCCGACGTCTGCAAATCGTAGGGGGTGTACGGCGCGCCGCCGCCGTAGATCCAACGAAGACTGAACTCCCATTTTCTGTTCGGCTTGTAGCCGCCTTCGGCGCTGAATGAGTACTGGCTATCGAAAATCCTGTCTCTCCAGACACCGTCGCCGCCCTGATAACGCGAACGGAAATACGCCCCGCTGACCAGCCCGTATACATTCTCCTGAAGCTTTTTCTGAACGGTCAGCTCCACGCCGCGGGAATAGGCTTTGCCGATATCGGCAAGCGGTTCGTGAGTGAAATAGAACCCGTAACGGTAAGCGATCTCATCGATCAAAAACAGCGACGGCGTCGATTGATCGATCGGGAAGTTCTCGTACTCCTTGTCGTAAACCTCCAAAGTCAGTTTCGTGTTTTCGGTCAGCAGGCGGCTGATTCCCAGGATGTATTGAGCGGCCACCGGGTCTTTCAGATCCTTATTCTTCTGCTGCTGGGCCAAAAGCACGAAGGGAAGGTTCTGATAGTATAGGCCGGTCGCGCCGCCAAACGACGTTTTATCGTCGATCTCGATGGAGAACGAGAAGCGGGGAGATATATTGCCGCTTTTGTTGTAGGCGAAATAATCGTAGCGCACTCCCGGGCTCAGAGTCAGTCGCGTGAATAGCTTCCAGGAAATGTTCAAGAACGCCCCGCCCTTTTGCGACCAGATATCGTCTTTAACCAGATAGGCCGGAGTGAAATTGCCGAAGGGGTCGGTGTAGGCGGCCAAGTAATTATCGTAATTCGCGCCGACTATCCTGGCGTCGAAACCGAACTCGGTTTGAATCGACGGATTGAAGCGGTAGAAATTGACATTGCGCAGCTGGAACGTCTGCTCCAGGCTTTCGTTTTCGGTCAGGATATCGTCGCTCTTGGTTTCGATATAGTTGTTCCTGCCCCATGTGCCGAAGTATGAGACGGCCGTATTGGAGTAACCTCTCCTGCTCCAGAGGTAGCGCCAATTTACGCCTGCCGCTCCCTCCTTCGCTTTAGTGGTGCCGTAGGCGTTATTCCCCTGGTCCTCCGAGTCGGTCTTGTTGAAATTGATGTAATCCACTCCGAGAATTCCGAGAAGAGTGATTTTGTTATTGGGGGAAAGATCGTAAACAGCTTTCCCCTGGTAATCGCTGTATTCGGGGGCGACTCCGGTGCCGATGGCGTCCACCAGCAAATCGAGATAGCTTCGACGCGCGGACAACAGCCACGAACCTTTCCCATTATCGATCGGCCCCTCGCCGGTGAAACCGACTCCGGCGAAAGCCATGTCGAGTTGGCCGTCGAACTCGTCGCGGTTCCCCTCCCGAAAAGCCAGGTTCATCACCGATGATAGCCGGTCGCCGTAGGCGCTGGAGAAGCCTCCCGACGAGAAATCGGCGTCCTCGATGAAATCGACGTTGACCAGGCCGATGGGCCCGCCCGACGATCCCTGCGTGGGATAGTGGTTTATGTTGGGGATTTCGATATTATCGATGAAGAAGCCGTTCTCGTTGGGGCTGCCGCCGCGCACAATCAGGCTGTTGTACATGTCGTTGACCTTGGCCACGCTGGGAAGCGTCATTAAGATCCGGCTGACATCGCCGGCCGAGCCGGGCGCCCGCCGGATCTCCTCGGCGGAAAAATTGATCGTGCTGGTCGGCTCGTCCTCCCTATTGGCGAAAAAGCCTGCGGTCACCGTGACATCGCTCGTGGAGACTGGCAGTACGCCGAGGTTCGCCTGAACAAACGTTACCCTCTGTGGTTTGACAATGATGTCGGTCTTGGCCATCGGCTCGTAACCGATACAATTGAACCGCAACGAATAATTGCCGACCGGCACGTTCTTGATCGTGAAGTTGCCGTCGGGATCGCTGTTGGCGCCGGTCTTGCTGCCAAGTATGAACACCGACGCTCCGGGAATCGGGGATTTGGTTTCCTTGTCGATCACCTTTCCCTTGATAATGCCGAGCGGGCTGTCGTCCGCTACTGCCGAAGCGGCGATCATGGCGACGCTCAAGATCGCCAGAACGAAAACGGTTGTAATGTTGGGTTTCATCAATTCCTCCTATTGGGTTTTCCTGCGCGCGAGCGTGGCGCCGATAACGGCGGAACCAACGTCCTTTAATGTACTGATAATGTAATCGTCGCTTGTATCCTCGGATAGCCCCACGCAGATCATGGTGGCCATGCCGTGAGTGAATGTCCACATTTTATCCAGAAGCGAGAAACGCTCCTGATCGCTCAGTTCGGTAAATCGCGTGTCCTCGCGCATTCTCATTCTCAATGAATGTTCGAGCTCGTCGAGGATATCCTTATAGTCGCTCTTTTCCAAATAAAGCGCCCTGAAAAGGGAGCAATGTTCGCGGGCGAATTGAGCGTAACCGACTCCCATATTTAAAAATACCACCTCGGTATGCGGCCGGATCATATAGTCGAGCAAGAGATCTCTGGCCCTCTTTATCACTTCTCGCTCAAGCAGTTTCATAGACTCGAAATTGCTGTAAACCGGGGCGGTCGATGATTTCAGTTTCTTGGCCACTTCTCTTGCCGTAAGCGCTTGTATACCTTGTTCTTGCACCACTTCGAAGGCGGCCTGTATCACGTCATCTTTGGTGAATACCGTTTTGGGCGGCATGATCTCTCCTTGTCAAACATCCGTTACCCAACATGCGTTACATTACTGACGTTATTTAAATAAAGTTTCATCTTTTCGCAAGATTTTTTTGGGATTTTCCGAAAGATTCTTATAAGTTATTGCGGTATAGAAAGATTAACGTTTCGGGCGGCGTGTCGAATCCCCTAAGATTTAACGACTTGGGTCGATCTGAAAAGGGTGGCTGTGACTTCAGCCGCGGAGCGTGGCCTCGGCGGCGGCTTGCCTGATTAGCGCACAAGCCTTCCGGATGGTGGCGGTCTTACCGAGGGAGACCGGGGAGTCTTGATGTAGCTCCTTTTTTCATATATTTTCTGAATATTTCGGATGTTTCTGCCGCCTTATGGGATGGGAATCTGGCTTACAACTTCGTTTACCCCGCCTTCACCGCCGCGATCAGCTCCTGGATCTCCTTCTTGCCATCGCCGAAGAGCATGAGTGTGTTGTCTAATGCGAAGAGCGGGTTGGGGATGCCGGCGAAACCGGGGCTCAGACTGCGTTTTATCACCACCACCGTCCGGGCCTTGTCGACATCGATAATCGGCATGCCGGCGATGGGGCTTTTGGGATCGGTGCGGGCCACCGGGTTGACCACGTCGTTGGCGCCCACCACTATGGCCACGTCGGTCTGGGGGAACGACGGGTTGATATCGTCCATCTCGCGCAGCTTGTCGTAAGGAATGTCAGCCTCGGCCAGAAGCACATTCATATGCCCGGGCATTCGTCCGGCCACCGGGTGAATGGCGAATTCGACGTCGACTCCTTTCGACTCCAGCAGGTTGGCCAGGTCGTGGACAGCGTGCTGGGCCTGCGAAACAGCCATGCCGTAGCCAGGCACGATGACCACCCGCTGAGCGTCCTCCAGCAGCATGGCCACCTCCTCCGGCGAGGTAGCCTTGACCGTCTTGTAAACTTCGTCGGCGTCGGGCGTGTCAGCCGTCGGACCAAGCGACCCGAACAGCACATTAGCCAGGGAGCGGTTCATCGCTTTACACATTATCTGCGTGAGTATGATTCCCGAGGCTCCCACCAGCGAGCCGGCGATTATAAGCACGTTGTTATTGATAACGAATCCGGTGGCGGTAGCCGCCAATCCAGAATAGGAATTCAAAAGG
Source organism: uncultured Ignavibacteria bacterium (assembly GCA_964503405.1). Classification (GTDB taxonomy): domain Bacteria; phylum Zixibacteria; class MSB-5A5; order UBA10806; family UBA10806; genus JAZGHS01. The sequence continues at coordinate 11,043 of CAZDAH010000031.1, read as the reverse complement.
GCGATCACCACGGGCATATCCGCGCCTCCGATGGAGATTGTCAATATAACGCCCAAGATTCCGGCGAAACCGACCATGACCCAGAACAGCAACGTAATACCGGGGTTCATCACTACCATTACTCCCAGCGCGACAGAGACGATAGCGGATATGATTTTCAGCGCGTTCATGCCGGGGAAACGATCTTTTTTGTTCAGAAGCATGACCGCGATGATGACGCCCGAAAGCATCAACAGCAAAGAGAGCATTGAGATTCCCAGCGATGCGCCGTACCAGATCGCCCCGGCGGCGGTTATCAAAGAGAATCCGTACTTTATGATCTTCTGCCAAAGATGAAGTTTCCATTTCACAGCTATGAACTCAGCCAGCTTGCCGAAAGCGACATAGCTTCCGAAGAAGGTAACGGAGCCGATAATGCCTGAGGCCACGGTAGCGATTTTCATCTGAGTGTCGGCCTCTCCCGTCGACAAGCTGGACATGGCCGCTATCAGCGCGGCGCCGGCCACCAGCACCGAGGCTCCCCCGCCAAAACCGTTGAACAGGCCGACCATCTCGGGCATGGCGGTCATGGTCACCCTCATGGCCGAAATGGCTCCGATAACAGAACCGATGATCACTCCGATAACAATAAGCTGAAACTCGAGTCCGCCGCTGAGCAGAGTGGCGGCTATGGCGATCAACATGGCCAGGGCGCCGACATAGTTGCCGCGGACGGCGGTTTTTGGATGGGCCATCCATTTGAGATCGAAGATGAACAGCACGGCCGCGATGACGTATGCTATATTGATAATATTCAGATTAAGCATTTTCGGCCCCTACTTCTGCTTGAACATCTTGAGCATGCGGTCGGTGACCAGAAACCCCCCGACCACGTTGATGGTGGCGAAAACCACGGCGAAAAGACCGAGCATTTTGGCCAGGTAGGGATTGCCGATTTGCCCCGCCAGAACCAGGGCCCCGATAATGGTGATGCCGGATATGGCGTTCGATCCCGACATCAGTGGCGTATGCAGCGTCGGCGGGACTTTGGTGATGATCTCGAACCCGACGAAAATCGCCAGAATAAAGATTGTTAAAGCGGTTACAAAAATATCCATCTATCCGTCTCCTTGGTTTCTCTCGCGGAGAAAATCTTATCCTTTGGAAATAACTTGCCCGTCCCGGGATACCATAGTCGCAGTCAGTACTTCGTCGTCCGAATCGACCTGGGCGGCGCCGTCTTTGACAAGCAGAGTCAGGAAATTTGTCATATTTTTCGAATACATTTGGCTGGCGTGATAGGGAACGGTCGAGGGAAGATTCACCGGGCCGATGATTTTTACTCCATTCACATCAATCGTCTCCCCGGCTCTGGTCAATTCACAGTTTCCGCCCCGTTCGGCGGCCAGATCGACCACAACCGATCCCGGCCTCATCCCTTTGACCATAGCCGCGGTCACCAGCACCGGGGCTTTCTTCCCAGGCACCGCGGCGGTAGTGATTACCACGTCGCTTTCCGCGACCACTTTGAACATCATTTCTCTTTGTTTGCGAAGTATTTCCTCGCCCATCTCTTTAGCGTAGCCGCCCTTGGTCTCGGCGTCGCCGGTATCGAGATCAAGCTCGACGAATTTGCCGCCCAGGCTTTCCACCTGCTCTTTCACCGCAGGACGAACATCGTAGGCGTGAACCACCGCACCCATTCTCTTTGCCGACGCTATCGCCTGCAGACCGGCCACACCGACACCGACAACGAAAACATGAGAGGGGGAGATGGTTCCGGCGGCAGTCATCATCATGGGGAACATCTTGGGCAGGGCCTCAGCGGCTAGGAGCACCGCTTTATATCCGGAAATCGTGGCCATGGAAGACAGGATATCCATGCTTTGAGCTCTGGTGATGCGAGGCATCAACTCCAGGGCGTAGGAAATGACCCCTTTTTCCGCCAGCTGCTTGAGCGAGCCGGGTTCGCTTAACGGTTCCATCGCGCCAACAATAATCTGGCCTTTCTTCATCAGCTCGAGATCGCTTTTCCCATTAACAGGGTTGGCGCCCAAGGCTCGCACGAAAAGCATGATTTCGGCCGATTTGAGAAGCTCCGCCCTCGAATCAATAATGGCTGCTCCCTTTTCAATATAGACGGAATCGGGGTATCCGGCGGCCAGACCCGCTCCCATTTCCACCGCTATTTCGATCCCTCTTTTTTTCAAAGGGGGGATATTAACCGGCACCAGCGCGACTCGGTTTTCTCCCGGGAAGGTCTCCTTTGGCACCCCAACAATCATCTTATTATTCCCTTTTTTGCAAAAGTCGTTCTAAATTCGAAATTTAGCGTCAGCCCCACCGTAAAACTGCCCACAAACTTCGACGGTTCCGGCAGCCGAGCCGCCAAAACCGACAATAGAGACCCATAATCAGGAAAACAGCAATAAGTGTCAAGAATTTTTATCGACATTGCCAACAACCGGAATGGCCTTGCCTGAGGACAATCAGACTAATATATTGGTTTCGATTTGCGGGCAGTTTTTGTCCGAGAATCAAGCGAAGCAGTAACCCCCCGGGTTTCATACGGCAATTCATCCCCGATCCGTTATCGGAGGGTCGGATTTGGATAAGGCTGTTATCATTCTGAATGGGACGGCAGCTATCGATTGTCCTGACGGAATTTAAGCTCAACGGGGAGGTATTTTTATGTCTGTTACTGAAAATGAAGATCATTCAATCAGCTTAAGCGACGCGGCAAAACTGACCCGGAACTTTCGCGACGCTCAACCTGCGCCGGGGATTCTCTCGCACTATTTCGGCAAGTCGGCTCTAAGCGGGCTGTTGGGGCAAAGCGGATGTGTGGGAATTCGGATTTACAACGCCCGGAAAGATGACGGGACAGAAGCCCTGGTCATGGTCGGGGTAATCTCGTCGGGGGACGATCTTGAAGATGGAGAGATTCTGGAATGGGGGTTGCCCTGTCCGCCGTTTTGTCCGCAGTCAAGCGTCTTAAGTGGAACGGCCTGATAGTTCGGGCTCTCATTCGAGACGATCTCGGCGTTCCCTTAACTGCCGCCGAAAAATCCACATGATCAAGAATTCGCCGGCAGTTTCCTGGTCAATACACGACCGTGCGACGTGAACGTCATGCCGGAATACTGAAGGGGAATTAACTCTCCTACGATTCAGTCATATAGTCCCGGAGCATGGATTAATCCGGTCGGCCCCAGACAATAGAATAATAGTATTGATTTTAAGGATTAATTCATTATCATAAAGACATGCGGGGCCGCTCTTGACAGGAAATTCTCTTCAGCGGAAAAACTTGCCTGACTTCAGAGCCGGCAAGCGAAGAATCCCGGCCTGAAACATCATGAATTCCTTTCTCTACTTGTATTATGCTTACCTGGCCGTAGTGGCTTTGCCGATCCTGGCCGGCTTGTTCGGATACAAACATCTGGGTCGCGACATGAGAATATTCTGGATAATGATGATAATAACCATGATCACCGAAATCGTTACCTTAATCATGGCATTCATGGGTCTTAACAACAATTGGGTTCACAACGTCTTTCTTCCCATAGAATCCACGTTGTTCACTTATGTTCTGGCCGGCTGGCTCTCAAAACGTTCCGAGAAAAAAGTGGTCTATATATCGCTTGTCACATTTATCTCTCTTCATTCGTATTTGGCCTTTTTTGTTCTGGATAACAAGCAGATGAACACCGTCACCTCGACCCTGATGTGCATATACTACGCCATCTTGGCTTCCTACACCATTTTTCAAATACAAAAAGCGGATTACGGGGCGATCTATCAGGATTACCGGTTCTGGATCTGCGGGGCCTTGCTTTTTTATTCCGCCGGGGATCTTACGTTCTTCAGGTATTATGTGGCGTATTCCGGGATAACAATATGGGAGGCTCATATTCTAATCAATATCGCGACCTATTGCACTTACGCCTGGGGGTTCAGAGTTCACATACGCAATGGAAAACGCGCGAAGGGCGAACCCGCGATAAGCGGACCCGTTTCCTGCTGAAAAACCAATAGAGCTCGAGGCACAGAAGCCTTGATTTAAGCCCGATTCGCGTTATATTGATAAGGAAAGTCATGCGATTTCCTGTCCAGCCACGGACGGGACATCGCCGACAACGTATTAGGTAGGAACAGGGCGGAACGATGCAAAACGTTGCCCCGAGCATGCTGTGGTCAGTGTTGGCGATAATGGCCATAGTGCTCATACTGACCGTCTTCATAATTTCGGTAATTGCCGCCAACAGCAAGAAGATCAGGAAATCGGAGCAGAAATTCAAAACTCTCTACGAGCGGGTTTTCGACGCTTTGTTTCTGGTCGACGGCAACTGGCGCATCGTCGATGTCAACGATTCGGCCTGCAGCATGCTGGGCGTGGCCAAAGACCAAATCGTCATGCAGCGTATAACCGATCTGATCGCGGAAAGCATGCGTCCGCAGTTCCACGAAGACATCGCCAGGGCCTTCAAAGGGGAGCCTCTCTATCTGGGAGAATTCGAACTTGTCGGAGACGCTGAAAAGGCTGTTCACGCCGAGGTCGGCTGTACCGGCCTGGAAATTCAGGATCAATATTATTTGCTGGCCAGCTTTCGGGATATTACCCTCCGAAAACAAGCCGAAGCCGAGCTGCGTAAAAAAAATATAGCACTGAAAGGAGTCTTGGCCAGCGTGGAAGAGGAAAAAATCAAGATAAAAAAACAGCTTGCCGGGGCTTTCGAGCACAACGTGCTGCCATCGGTGGAGAAACTGGTAAACCTCGACGGCACCGTAAACGCCGCTTATTTCAGGCTGCTTAAAGAGAGTCTGAGAGATATGAGTTCGCTGTCCGTGGATATGGGAGACGCCATGAACAAACTCTCACCGAGGGAGATGGAGATATGCAAACTGACGGAAAGAGGATCGTCGGCCAAAGAAATAGCGGAAGCCTTGAGCATCACTGTGGCTACAGTGGAAAAACATAAGGAGAATATCAGGAAGAAGCTGAAAATCTCCAACAAGAAGATTAACCTTGCTACTCATCTGAACAATCTGACCGGCAAAACCGGCTGATCAATTGACTAATTCCTTCCTGCTGGAGGCATTACGTATGCAGTCACAACAAGTTAAAGAATAATTCGTAATCAGCTAAACCACGCTGATAATCATCGGTCCGAGAATATCAATTGCAGATAATTATCATAAAAAACTCTTGACAGCCAATTCCCATTTGCTTATTTTCGACGGAACTTGATTAGCACTCGTAAGTATAGAGTGCTAATAGCCTGGTTAACTTATTGAGATGCAATGACAAATGATTATGCCGGGGCTCGCCCGGATAAAAGCGATTGAACTGAAGAAACGTTTAGAAGGAGGAGTAATGAATATCAAGCCGCTGGCTGATAGGGTGGTAGTAAAACCCCTCGAAGAGATGGAGGTAAAGAAAGGGTCCATCATAATACCCGACACCGCCAAGGAGCGACCCATGCAGGGAGAAGTTGTCGAAGTCGGTCCCGGTAAGATCGAGGATGGCAAGAAGGTCGCCATGGAAGTGAAGAAAGGCGATAAAGTTCTTTACGGCAAGTATTCCGGAACAGAGGTAACCATCACCGACATCGAATACCTGATCATGAGAGAATCGGATATTTTGGCGATAATTTCGTAAATTGTCCCGATCCGCCGTCGGCGGATTGGTTCTTGGATAAAGCAGGAGGAATAAATGGCTAAAATGATTGAATACGATTCTACCGCCCGGGACAAGATCAAAAAGGGTGTCGATAAGCTGGCCAATGCGGTCAAGGTCACCCTCGGTCCCAAGGGGCGAAATGTGGTTATCGATAAAAAATACGGCTCACCCACGGTTACCAAGGACGGCGTGACCGTGGCCAAGGAAATAGAACTCGAGGACCCGTTCGAAAACATGGGCGCCCAGATGGTCAAAGAGGTTGCTTCAAAAACGTCGGACGTGGCCGGCGACGGCACTACCACAGCCACGGTGCTGGCTCAGGCGATGTACCGCGAAGGTTTGAAGAATGTCACCGCCGGCGCCAATCCCATGGCCTTAAAGCGGGGCATAGACGCGGCCATAACGGCGGTAGTCGGTGAAATCAAATCGATGTCCAGGGAAGTCGAGGGGAAGACCGAGATTGCCCAGGTCGGCGCCATTTCGGCAAATAACGACATGATGATCGGCAACCTCATCGCCGACGCTATGGAAAAGGTCGGCAAGGACGGCGTTATCACCGTGGAAGAGGCCAAATCTACCGAAACCACGCTGGACGTGGTCGAGGGGATGCAGTTTGACCGCGGCTATCTTTCGCCCTATTTCGTGACCAACCCTGACAATATGGAAGCCGTGATGGAGGACGCCCTGGTTCTCATCCACGATAAGAAAATCAGCAGCATGAAGGATCTTCTGCCGGTGCTGGAGAAGGTCGCCCAGATGGGCAAACCGCTGCTGGTCATCTCCGAGGATGTAGAGGGGGAAGCCCTGGCCACATTGGTGGTCAACAAGCTTCGCGGCACTTTGAAAATCTGCGCGGTTAAAGCTCCCGGCTTCGGGGATCGTCGCAAGGCCATGCTCGAAGATATCGCCACTTTGACCGGCGGCAAGGTTATCTCCGAGGAGCTTGGGTTCAAGCTGGAAAACACGGTGCCGTCGGATCTGGGCAAGGCCAAACGCATTACCGTCGACAAAGACAATACGACCCTGGTCGAAGGGGGCGGCAAGACCGAGGAGATAAAAGGCCGCATAAATCAGCTCAAAAAGCAAATCGAGGAAACGACCTCGGACTATGACCGCGAAAAACTTCAGGAGCGGCTGGCCAAGCTGGCCGGGGGAGTGGCCGTCATCAACGTCGGCGCGGCCACCGAGTCCGAGATGAAGGAAAAAAAGGCGCGCGTCGAGGATGCTCTTCACGCTACCAGGGCCGCTGTCGAGGAGGGGATCATTCCCGGCGGCGGCGTGGTTTACATGCGCGCCGAGAAGGCGCTTGACAAACTCAAGCTTGTCGGCGACGAGGCCGTCGGGGCTTTGATCGTGCGTCGCTCCCTGGAGGAACCGATTCGTCAGATCTGCCAGAACGCCGGCGCCGAGGGCTCGATCGTGGTCAACAAGGTGCGGGCCGAAAAGGCGTCCGCGTTCGGTTTCAACGCCGAGACCGGCGAGTTCGGCGATATGATCAAGATGGGCGTTATCGATCCCACCAAGGTCAGCCGCACGGCGCTGGAGAACGCGGCGTCCATAGCCGGCCTGCTCATCACCACGGAGGCTCTCATCGCCGAGAAGCCGGAGAAGAAAGAGGCCATGCCCGGCATGCCTCCCGGCGGCATGGGCGGCATGGAAGGGATGTACTAAGCATATAAATTCTGCTTGGCAGGTAATTGTAAAAGGGGCACGGTCACCGCGACCGGCCCTTTTTTTTCCATGATTTGCCCGTAACAATCCGCTGATCTCCGCCAGCATTTTAGCCAATTACTAACTCCTCCCTAATATGTCTCTAACATGCATATGGTATCTGAAGGCAACTGATTTTCAAGTCAGACGGGAGGAGCAACAATGAAACTGATCGAAGAATTGACACCAATAACAGCCGCCTTTGGCGGGTTCATCAGGCTGGGGGCAGCCGCTTTCATCGGACTGATGATTTCCTGGGATGTTGTCGTGGCCGAGCCGGCAACCCCGGACAGCGGCACGCTAAGCGGACAGATCGTGGACGAACAAACCGGCGAGCCGCTTATCGGAGCCACGATAATGATAGAAAACACTCTTAAAGGGACGGCCACAGATCTCGACGGCAAGTATTCAATAGCCAGCCTTCAGCCGGGGGCATACGATGTTCTCGTTCGTTCCATCGGGTACTCCAAGGTGACCGTGAAATCGGTGCAGATCGACGGCGGCCGAGTGACCAGGATCAACTTGTCTTTGAAACCGGAGGCTCTGCAAGCGGAAGATATAGTGGTCGTGGCGCGGGCGATAAAGAATACCGAAGCGGGGCTCTTAAAAGACAGGCAGCGCTCGGATGCCATAAGCGACGTTATAAGCGCAGAGGGACTGTCCAAAGCGGGTATCGGGAACGCGGCCGAGGCCCTGGTCAGGGTAACCGGAGCGTCGGTAGAGGGGGGAAAATACGTGCTGGTAAGAGGGCTGGGCGAGCGATATTCCAACGCTTTCATAAACGGAGTCGAGCTGCCCAGCGCCGACCCCGATAAAAATTCGTTTCAGATGGACCTGCTGCCGTCGGCCATGCTGGATAGAATTGTCGTGGTGAAATCGTTTACCGCCGACAGGCCCGGCGACTTCTCGGGCGCGGACATTCTCGCCGGAGTCGATCGGCACAAGTCGAGCAGGTGGCGACGTGACGCTCGACTGCGAT
>CAZDAH010000031.1:0-2682 GCA_964503405.1 uncultured Ignavibacteria bacterium | reverse complement strand
GAGCGATCGATATCGGCACCAAGACCTTCCCTGAATCGTTCACCATGAATTTCTCCACGTCGACCGCATACGACAGTCGGGCCAGCCTCAATCGGAACTTTCTCACATACCACGGGGGCGGTTACGATTGGCTCGGTTTCGACGACGGAACCAGGGACATCCCTTCGGGGCTGGAGAATGCCTCCATACCCGATATCAGCTACGCCTTCAACAACTCTCAAAATGCTCTGCTTCTTGATCAATATTCCAAATCCTTCAATTCCACCATGGCGCCTGTCAGCCGAGTCGCTCCCCTGAACCAGAACTATCTCTTGTCCATTGGCAACAAGACGCGGTTGATGCAAAAGCAGTTCGGGTACCTGGCCAGCTTCAATTACGGCCGCAAGTATTCATATTACGATAACGGTCAGGTCAGCCGCTGGCGGCTCTCCGGCAATGTCGGAGAGGCTTCAGCCCTGACCAAAGAATTCGCTCTCTCTGACGCTCAGGGCAAAGACGCCGTAAGCCTCGGCGGGCTGCTCATGAGTTCATACAAGTTGAACGCAAACAACGAGATCGGGACAGACATCGTTTTCACTCGAAGCGCCGAATCGAGCGCCCGTTACCTGGCCGGGCAATTTCTTGACGGCAACCTGCCTGCGGACGCGACCTATGAAACGCGGGTATTGAAATATACCGAGAGGGCCCTGGGCTCCATGCAGTTACGGGGACGTCACGCCTTCGCCAAGTCGTCCTCGGAACTCGAATGGACCGGCGGTTACGCCATAAACATCCAGGACGAGCCCGATCTGAGGTTTTTCTCGGATCATTTCACTGTTGACGGCAATGACACGACATACACGATTCGCCAATCCCTATACACCGTCCCACAGAGATACTTCCGAAATCTCGACGAAGACAACCTGACGTTCGATTTCAAATTATCGACCCCCCTCAAGGCTCTGCAGGGAACTCCGGGAAGGGTTCGATTGGGCGGTCATTTCTCTTCGAAGAGCAGGACATTCAGAGAAAGGTTGTTCGAGTATCACAGCCAGAATCCCAATCTCTACGACGGCGATCCGGGGGAGTTTTTCTCCGATCAGAATATGGGGATAATCGACAGCGCGGACGGAAATTACACATTCGGCAACTACATAGTGGAATCATCCGAGCTCCGCTCGAATTATGACGGCGATGAGATAGTTGCGGCGGCATTCGGTCTTTTGGACCAGCCCCTGACCAACCGAATTCGCTCCATCGCGGGGCTGCGCTTCGAGACCACACGGCTCGACGTTTCCACGCAGGATCCTTTGTATCAGCCGGGACGATTGCGGAACAACGATTTTCTGCCGTCGCTGGGAATCGTCTATCGTCTCAATCCCGAGATGAACGTGAGATTGGCCTACGGCAGAACCCTGGCCCGTCCCACGTTCAGGGAGTTGGCTCCGTTTCCGTCATGGGATTTTGCCAACGGCTTCTACTTGATGGGCAACCCTGATTTAAAAAGGACGATTATTGACAATTTCGATTTGAGATGGGAGTGGTTCGGTTCGAGAGGCGAGGTAGCCGCGGTCAGCGCGTTCGGCAAACTATTCGAAAACCCGATTGAGAGAGCGATCAAGAACGACAACGGGGAGATTCAATATCAGAACGTGGATAGAGCCAGGGTTTACGGACTGGAATTCGAACTGCGCCGGGGCCTCGGAATGATAGCGGATTTCCTGGCCGATTTCATGGTTGGTTCCAATATATCGATTATCCGATCGGAAGTCGATATCCCGACAAGCGAGCTGCTGATTATCAGAACTTATGACCCCGACACTGACGGAAGTCGTCCGCTGCAGGGTCAATCGCCTTATATCGTCAATCTTGATCTCGGCTATGACAACTCCAGGACCGGTACGGTAGCTACATTGACATACAATCTTACAGGCAGTCGATTGAGCGAGGTCAGCCTGGGAGGAACTCCTGACATCTACGAACTTCCCCGTCCTGAGCTCGATTTTCTCTTCAACCAGAGACTGCTTGGCAATTTCGGGCTGAAATTCTCCGCCGGCAACCTGCTCGATTCGTCAGCCAGGAAAGCCCATGAATTCAGAGGCCGGCAATACATAAGTCTGGCTTACAGCAGGGGACGGACTTTTCTGATGGGGATCAGCTACAATCTGCAGAGTGCAGCCGGGCAAAAGGATAATTAACCGTAATCTAACTTGCGGCTAATAACGGACAAATGTCGGGCGAGTATTCTGGTTTAAATGAGAAACTCAGGATCGGCGGCAGTCAATTCGGGAAAAATCGACAGTATATCTATGAAAGGAAATTTTAAACCACGAACAACAAAGGAGGACACTTGAAAAATCTCTATCGTGTAATGCTGTTGGCACTTTTGGCAATTCCCCTGATTTCTCTGATGCCGGGATGCAGCGACAACAAGGACAGCTCGACAAATCCGATAAATCCGGCGGATTCGACATTCACTTACATTTTTGACGATGACATCCAGCCGGGGGATAGCGCCGTCTTCACCGCCGACCACAGATATCTTCTGAGCGGACTGGTATTTGTGGACGACGGAGCATCGCTGACGATCGAGCCGGGCACAGTCCTCAGGTTCAGGCCGGGGCAGGGAGTGAACTCCAGCGCGCTGATCGTGGCCAGAGGGGGACGGATTTACGCCAACGGCACGGCCGACGCCCCGACGAG
>CAZDAH010000030.1:22544-25956 GCA_964503405.1 uncultured Ignavibacteria bacterium | reverse complement strand
TCCGCTGACGGGGAGGTTTATGGTCAGAGACCCTCTAGGCTTTGCTTCAGGTGATGTGAATTTCTATAGATATGTGATGAATAGCCCGGTGAATTACAGTGATCCGTGGGCGTTAAGACCAATTGGGGGTCCTGTTACAGAGGCATCGCTAATGCCCTTTCTGAATAGAATAGCTAACGCCTCTAAAACGGATTGCAGCGGATACTACTGGTGGGACAGACTCGAGCGCGGCTATTACTTCGGGACGCAATATGGGGAGGAAGCTGTCGATTACTGGGCACAAAGGTACAACGCTTGGGAATCGTACCCATTATATTATCGGTTGGACTACGCCATATACGGATCTGTTTCAGCTTTATGGACGCCGGAAACCTGGGTGAATACGGCTTTAACTTTAGCCTTCGCCCGGTCAATCGTGGCCCAAACCGGAGGCCTTGGCGCAGAACCAATTCATATAGGAATTGACTTGCCGGGAGGCCTAAATATCATCCACTATGGCGAACACGTAGCCCTTGGTAGACATATCGGAATACTATTCCGAGGTCCTTATCGGGCGCTTTGGCACATCCCACTACCTTGATTTCGAAGGAGACTGAGATGACTAGTATTGTTATACCAGAAAACGGCCAATTAAATGAAAAAATTGTCGGCACCATACATGAAAATATGACGCGATTTTTCATGGAAATTTTCGACCATGCTTGGCTAAAAAAATCAGATGTTCAATACTTTGGTGACGAAAAGCGAGTTATTGTAAAATTGAGAAGACATGGCCCAAATAGTAAAGGGCGAAGAAAATGGTTTGGGCTAAAAGTATGGAATAATTCTTTCGCACCTGATATTCAGTGCAAGCTTGAAATTAACAATGTGCTTGACTATAAGGTAAACGATGAGGATCCCGACAATTACAGTAGGGAGGAGGTTATTATCGGATTAAAAATTACTAATACCGAAGTATATGTTGGATCTTACTCATATCATGAAAATCCCTTTGACGTCAAAATTGCAGTAGAGAAGCCGAGTATTCTTATTCACGATTTGGAGTGAGATTTCCCCAATTATTATCCTGTTCTTTCTCAAACAAATAGCACTTAACGGCCGATGGCGCTAAACAGCATTTCGCGGATGCCCTGGGCTCGGTGACGGTAATTACCGACAGTGATGGAGACGCGGTTAAGAACATGACCTACGACAGCTTCGGCAATATCGTGGCAGAGACAGGTAGTGCCGCGGCAGAGGAGGTATGCTACACAGGCAGAGAATGGGAGGATGAATTTGGCCTATATTACTACCGGGCCAGGTATTATGATCCGCTGACGGGGAGGTTTATGAGCGGAGACCCGCTGGGGCCCGTTGTGGAGAACCTTAGTTTTAGACAGGAGAAGCACTACAAAACTATAGGCCGCGAGTCTGAAATAATTGTACAGGCCGAGCATATAACTGACGATGAATTCACGCCTGGCTACAGGCTGATCAGGCCGGGTCTTGTTCTTAAAAGTACTTTGGCGCCCCCCACACCATCTCTCTCTTGCTTGAAACAGCAAATTCTGTAACGAGTAGATGAAAGTGACCAGGGCCCTGCAGAGCTTAGATAACTTGTGCGAAACCCAGCGGACTAATTCCGTTTCGAAGTAGTGGCCCCACTAAACCTGATAGGATGCTGTTGATGTCCAGATTGACTTAAAATAGAGTAGCAGGACGTTGCTCAGAGGCTCATGAAGGAGGAAGAAGAATGAAAAGAGTACGATTGGATACGAGCTACCAAGCTGCCGACGGAGATATCCGTCTCACTGTAATTATTGGCAATGCTCAAATTGGAGTTTCAAACGTTAAACTTAACGAAAAGGTACTCGCCACCGGTGATATCATTCAAAAATCCATTGGAATGGGCCCTAATCTGGTCGGTCAGCAACTTATCGTTAAGACTGTCGTTACCGACGTCAACGATAGCACGAATCGTACTAACGTGAAATATCTGTTGTCGGGAGGCAGGACGGACCAGGAATTCGACCTGAATGCAACGGTAGATGAGGATGGTGATTCCGTTGTTTACCTTGCCATATTTGAATTCACGAACTAGAGGAGATTCGCCATGACTAAGCTTGAATTACGAAAACCATTAGGGTGTCTAATCATGGCCCTACTTTTTGTGGCAAACACCCCTGTACACACACACGTTGAAAATATCCCCTTAAAAGATTTACGGACACCTTCGGCTCCTGGCTTTGTCATCTTAGGCGTTGAACCTACATCAGTGGAACGCCCAATGACACCGCGAGCTTTCGCCTTTTCACTCGCGTCCATAGCCACCAGTCCCGAAATTCTTCCAAGGGACTATGCCATTGAAGCATCCCCATACTGGTTAGTTCCTCAGGATGATCTGACATATGAGGAGTTTTATTCGAATAATCTACTAAAGAATTTGTATAGGGGTCTCTCTTTGTCCATCGCGGTTTCCAGAGACGAGCCACTCTAATTTTTCGTTCCTCGCGAAATGCGAGGAGAAAGAAGTAAAATATGAGCCGTTCTCAAAGAAGCAGGTAAACCGCGAATGATATTAGGCATCTTCGCTGGGGCGATAGAATAAGGCCATGACGGCGCCGATCTATTATTGGAACATGACGACACGGACGCCGTGCAGCTACACGGCGCCTACGGCTTCTCCGACGAATACCCGGTGGAACGTTTCTATCGCAATTCGAAGGGTGCGTCGATATATGAAGGCACCCGCGAGGTCCAGAAATCGATTCAGGCAGACTATGCTTTCGGAATCCGGGAGGATAAACCTCGTCGGTGCAGCTTGCCGCATTGGCCGTTCGGAGGGGATGTGTAAAAACGCTTTGCAGCTTGCCGTAGGGGCCGACCTTCGGTCGGCTATGTATCGCGGGCAATTCCTGCATCGAAACCTATCCCCTTATTCCCTTGCCACTCCCCCCGACAATCTCTATAATCCACTCCATGCAAGACTATTCGATCGCACATGACAAGGAGGCTGCGATGCTCATTAGAACCATATTGTCCATAATCATCTTGACATTGTCAATTTCGGCCGCCCCAGGCGACGTGGGCTTGTCGTTTCCCGCGCCCGGCACCTGCCCGTCGGGGCTGGCATTCGACGGTCACTATCTCTGGACGGCGGATTTTAAAACCGATTCTCTCTATGCTCTCGATCCTGCCACGGGAGAGGTAGTCAAAGCGCTGGAGTCGCCCTCATACCGCCCCTACGGCCTTGCCTGGGACGGCTCCTGCCTCTGGATAGTCGACCGCGGGGAGAATGTCATATTGCAATTCGATTCGGTTACCGGAGTCAGCGTAAAGACGATACCATCGCCTCTCGAGACCCCCACCGGCCTTACCTGGGATGGCAGCTATCTTTGGCTGGCCGATGCCGGCTCGATCTATAAAATCTCCC
>CAZDAH010000030.1:14673-22534 GCA_964503405.1 uncultured Ignavibacteria bacterium | reverse complement strand
ATAAATATTATTGACTCCCCGGGGCCTTACGCCTGGGGCCTGACGTTTGTTGACGGCAATCTGTATAACTCGGACTATCAGACTGATTCGCTCTATCAGCTTGCCGTCGACGGCGACGAGTTTGTTTCCAGAAGCAAAAAGCAGAGCCAGAATATGAATTTCACTCATGAGGTCCGCAATTATGGCCCCGGCACGCTCAAAGCGCTCGACATTTATCTGGCTATCCCGGAGGAATCGGATCATCAGACACTATTGGACGAGCCCCGCTTTTACGCCGATATCGCCCCGCAGCATATCACCGACAAGTGGGGACAGGCTTTCGCGGCGTTTCATTTCGAGAATATCCCGGCCGGGGGCAGCGCCAAAGCGTCGTATTTCGTCGCCGCCGATCTATACGACACCCGCTATTTCATCAGGCCGGAGAGGGTCGGAACACTCAAGGACGTGCCCGTGCAGTTTCGCGACAAATTTCTGGCTGACGATACCAAGTTCGATTTGAAAAATCCCGTCGTTCTGGACGCTGTCCGTGAGGCGGTGGGGGACGCCCATACGGGCGTCCGTATGGACGAGACCAATATGTATTGGAAAGCCCGCAAAATTTACAACTGGATAAACGATACGTTATTCTACGAGTTGTCCGGCGGCTGGAACGTGGCCCCGGCCATTATCGAGCGGGGCAACGGCAGCTGCAGCGAATACACGTTTGTATTCATAGCTATGTGCCGGGCCGCCGGGATTCCGGCCCGCTACACCGGCGCCCTCAGCGTGCGCGGCGACCGGGCCTCCGAGGACGACGTTTTTCATCGCTGGTGCGAAATCTACCTCCCTCCCTACGGCTGGATACCGGTGGACCCCTCGCGCGGCGACACCGATTCCCCGGAGGGGCAGGCCAACGGTTTCGGGCAGATCGGCAACGGCCTCCTGGTAACCACCACCGGCGCGGGCTCGGAGTATATCGGCTGGCGTTATAATTCCGGCGAGGTCTGGGAAGCGATCGGCAAATGCAAGGTGGTCAGCGAGAATATCGGCGAATGGACCCCGGCCGACAAGAACGCCGAATCCGCAGGCATGACCGTGCCGGGGGGGATGTATTGCCGGCCGCGGTAGGGGGGGCATAGCAGTTGAAATCACGCAAGATGCACTTATTCTCTCAGGCGCTTATAATTGCAAAGTAAATGTCTATTTTTCTCTTGACAGATGACAACGTTTTGCCGATAGTAATAGCGTGATTATAAATCCTTCGGATCTTCGTATCCGTTGGTGCCCGAAGCTTGACTTCGGGCTTTTCTTTAATATTTTGTTCGGTGGTTACATTTTATAAGCTGTTTAAATTAGAAGGATAGAAAGTTTGGGATGAAAATTTGATTCAAGGTTCTGCGGGAAAGAGAGTAGCGGTATTTGTGGACGGTTTTAATGTATATCACTTCATTGATAAAACGCCCGGTTTTAATAAGTATAAGTGGATAAATTATAGACGCTTGGCGGAATGTTTCTTGCATAAGGATGATGTCATTGTTTCAGTATATTATTTTACCGCATTTATGATGTTTGCTCATGATAAGAATAGACGGCATGAGCTTTTTATAAGAGCCCTAGGTTCCAAGAATGTAACGACGGTGAAAGGTAAATTTAAGCCTGTTATTAGAAGTTTTGTATTGCCAGATAAGAGCAGTACACAAACATTCAAGACAAGGGACGGTTGGATTAAAGGCAGATTAAAAGCTGGTTATACATTTGAAGAAAAGAAAACCGATGTTAATATTGCCGTGTATTTGCTTTCAAAGGCTATTGAAAATGAATATGACACGGCTCTGATAATTTCCGGGGATACCGATATAGAACCAGCGATAATCGCTGTAAAAGACAAATTTCCAGAAAAGGAAATTATCGTAGTCGTTCCTGATAGAAGCATCGCCGGGTCCCTTAGATATTTGGCAGGAAAACATAACTGCTTTCAAATAGGAGAAGAACACTTAAAAGTCAGTCAACTTGAGGATCCTATCATTTTGCCGGACGGCAAAACCATTACGAAGCCTTTGACCTGGAATTAATCATTCTTCATTTCCTTCAAATTGCCCTCAGAGCGGTCTCGCCAAGCCCCCGGCTCCTGGGTTCCCTTCAGGATTCCGGCTACAACGAATACCCCCTAGCTGTAATAGCCAAGACTTTCCAGTCTCGGTTTCGGGGGTTTGGAAAGACCCGCCTATTAGAGGGAGAAATCTAATCATGGCGTGCACAACAAAAGCACGGATACCCGGGCCGCGCCGGTCTCTCGCAGACTGCGATCCCCGAAACAGGTCCATATCCCCGACTGAAATCAGGGTCTAAGCGCTAAAATATGATTATTGCGACTTGAACTCGGAAAACATGTCAATTCCCAAATAATTTCGGAAAAAATATGCCGGATCGGACGTCTTTCCGGGGCATTCCCCCGCCCGATTCAAACAACGACCGTTTTCCCCATTAAAAGTTTCATCGAATTGACCGTTTCTTATAAAAATGTTATCCAGGCCCGTTATTTGCCGATAACTAATATCACCTGTATCAATATGTAATGGAAAATTTAATACCGGGAGGAGTGATTATGTTCAACGAACCCAATGGAATTCTTAAGGTTGCCCTCTCCGTGCTGTTCTTCCCCCTCTTTTTTCAAAATGCTTTCCTAGTCTTCGCCTGGGGCGCGAATGATCAATTCTGGATCAGTATGGGCAAAAGGCTGTTCATTCTCTTACCAGTTTTGGCGGTGATTTTAGGCTGCTGGCTCACTATCGCCTGCCTCCTTACCGTGGTCATACGGCAGAAGCGCGCGGCCTTCCTTATCTCGCTGCTGGTAACCTGGTGGGATCTGGGAAAATCGATAATCTACTTCTGGGGCGGAATAATCAAGTTCTTCTTCAACCTGGTGGTCGGGCTGGTGGCCTTGTTCAAGGTGGCCATATTCGGATTATGGTCGGTGGTGCAGGAAATCATCTATACGCCTTTCAGGCTGATTAAGGGCCTCACCCAGAACGTGCTCAGCTCGCCCGTGCCGTGGCTTGCGGTCTTCATGACCGTCTTCTGGTGCTTGATCGAGGCGTTCATATTCACCTACGTGATGACGCCGCTGGTGGTCGACACCTTCTCCAATATCACCGGCGAGAATCTGCCGATTAATTTCATCCGCATCCCGCTGTTCTTGTTCCTGCTGTTTATGATCCTGGGCTCTTACGCCGTGCTCTCCACTTTTGTGCAGTCGATACGGGGCAAGAACGTGTCATCGATAATCGGTATCGGCGTGATCGAGACGGTCGTTCTTTTCGTGGAAGTCGTTTTCTTGTACCGCGAATTCGTCGATTCGCTCGTTCCCTGGTTCGCCCAGTATTCCGAGAACTTCGAGCCGGGCATTCTGGGCACGTTGGCGATTTCATGTTTCGTCTGGTTCGGCATCAGGTCGCTTTCGTGGTTCCTTTTCGCCGCCCACGGTACGCCCACTATCATGTTTATGATCCAGGGCAAGGGCGTGGTCATGTTCAGCACCGGCGAGAACGGCAAGAGCCGTCTGCTGGGAGTATCGTCGGAATTTGTCAGCAGGATCAAGGGCGAGACGCAGTGGATCCAGGAGAAGGGCGAAGAGCTGCTGGCCTCTTTCATTCTTCCCCCGCTGCAGATAATCGGCGCGGCCATCAATTTCGGCACGCTGCTTTTGTCATCGAACCACCTTTTCGATCTTCCCTTTACCAATTTGAAATCGATCAAGAACTCCAGGGATCTCATCGATGAAATCTCCAACAGGAGACCAAGGCCAAGACAGAAGGTTGACGAAAAAGCCGAGGAGTATCAAAATGCTTAAGCGCAGACTGACGATATCGACTCTGATCTGCCTGTCGCTTGCTATTTGCGCCTGCAGCTTCTCGGGCGAAGACCCCAACCCGAGACTTTCGATGTTCATCGGAGTCGATATAAGCGGATCGTTTATAAACAGCGGGTATTTCGATGATTCCATCGATTTTCTGGCCAATTACATCTACGCGCATCTTCACGGCCACGGAGGACTCGAGGTGCCCAGCGTGCTGTTCGTAAGCTCCATAGGAGGGGCACGGGCCGACGAACCCAAGACGTTTTACCCGATACAATCGTTCCAGAACAAATCGGTGGCTGAGATCGAGGCCAAACTGCTGGAGATATTCCCCAAGGAACAATCGAATCCGTTCACCGATTACAACGCTTTCTTCGAGCAGGTGGCCCTGACCATCAAGAATAAGAACCTGGTGTTGCGGCCGATATCGATCGTGATGGTCAGCGACGGCATTCCCGATGTCAAACGCAACGGCAAGACCGATTTCGGAAGCCTGGTGGTGAGACCGCTTGAAAAACTGGCCAGGAGCGTGACCATTCGTTTGCTCTATACCAACCCCGTTGTGGGAAAAAGCTGGCAGACGGAGGTCCGGCGGTCGCGGGTCAAGATCTGGACACAGGACGCCGACGTGCTGGTTTCGTGGAAAGACCCCAAGATCTTTCTGCCGTCAAAACCGTTTCCCGAACAGATCCGGTTTTTCGACTGGATTAAGGACAACATCGATTTCGGAGTCAGGGCCAGGCGGGTGGATTAATACTCAGAATGTCAAATGTGGGGACAGAACGTTGTTCTGTCCCTGCATTTTTTATCGCTACGCTATCTTCGTCCTCTATGCACCAAAATATATTCTCTTGCCCCCGATCCGATCTCCACGGCCAGATCCTCGGAGAGGTGTACCTTTTTAAGCTCTTCTTCTGTCGCTTCGGAACTTTTCGCGAAGGTCGCCTCGATAATCGCCAGATCAGCCCCATTGACCATTTCCCGTAGTCCCGGGCAATCGCCGGTGTCTCCGCTTATGGCTATCGACTGGCCTTTGTACGTGATCCTGTATCCGAACGCCGGAATGCGATCCAGCGCCGCGCCCCCCTCGATACTCCCGCAATGGTGAACGTCGAAAGGCGCGATGCTCATTCCCGCGATTTCATATACCCGACCTGATTTCGCTTCTGTCAGATCGATCTTGAAAGGTATCGAGCCGCTATAAACCTGATTGAAATTCTCGACAGTTCCGATCACCTCACGGCATCCCGCGGGGATCAGTATCGGCAGATCGTTTTCGCGGCCGATCATGCGTAGAAATCCCAGCAGCGTATGCAATCCCCCCATATGATCGAAATGGCCATGGGTGAAAACGATGCCGGCCAGGTGGCGGCGATCAAAATTATTCTCGCGTAAATCGCGAAGGGTGCCGTCGCCGGCGTCGATCAGAATCCAGCCGCTATCGTTAGCGACTGCGATCTGCTGGGCTATCCCGGCGCTGGAGAAGAGGATGTTAACGCTGAGGTGTTTACCGCGCCATGATTTGGCGATGATATCGTGATCATTCATGTTGTCGAGTGTCCCTGACCTTGGTCAGGGACCTAGCCGCGGATAACGGTTTGGAAAGACCGGACAATTAAGAGGGGCCCGTGTTTTGGGAACTGCGATTCCCGAATCAAGACAGCAGACATTATCCTTTCCCGTCAAATCGCAGGCGATTTGACCTATGGGCGAATCGGCAGGTCAAGATCCCTGCGGTCTTGACTACCAAGTTATTCGCCAAAATCGCCATCGAATTTGATTTCCTCGGCTACACCCCAATTAGGAGGATAATATTCCCTGAATTTACTTAGCGAAGAATGCTCATAATCGAAGGGGTTCTTAACGAGGCCGTGTTTTACGGGATTATAATGGACGTAATCTATATGCCTGTTGAAATCGTCTTGATTCCTAATGACATGATCCCAGAATCGAAACTGCCATATTCTTCCGCTTTTCAGATTGTTCCTCTTACGAAAATTCATGGAATATGATAATTTAAATCTCTTGATCAGCTCCGATAGATTATTATCGAAAGGATTTATGATTGCGTGAAGATGATCCTGAGTAACGACCCAGGCGATTAGTTCAAATTCATATATCGATTTCATTTTGTTTATCGATAGCCAAAAGAGGTCAATGTTACATCGAAGAATCGGGCGTCTTTTAAACGTAACTACTGTTATGAAATACATGTTACCGCTGGAGTAATATCTTCTTAAATTTGACATAATAACCCTATTAGTTGTCAAATCGCAGGCGATTCGACCTACAATCCCCGTAGTAGGTCAAGACCCCTGTGGTCTTGACTGCCTGGCCGACTCGTCAATTCGCAGGCGATTTGACCTCACCCCTCCTCCAGCCTCCGCAGCGCCAGGGGCACCATGCGCAGAATATCCCCGGCGATCATGCCGTGGGAGCCGAGGCTTTCGTAGGCGAGGTCCCCGGCCGCGCCGTGCACGTAGCAGCCCAGCACGGCCGCGTCGAAATCCATCATCCCCTGGGCCAGAAATCCTCCGATCAGGCCGGTGAGCACGTCGCCCGAACCCGCTGTGGCCATCCCCTCGTTGCCGGTGGAGTTGATCCAGGCCTGTCCCGACGGCGCCGCGATCACCGACGGCGCCCCCTTGAGGACGCAGACCAGGTTATATTCGTCGGCGAACTCCAGCGCCATTTCGATCCTGTGCTTTTGAATCTGCTCGATCGTTTTTCCGGTCAACCTGGACATCTCTCCCGGATGCGGCGAGATCACCAGCGGCGCCGAATGATTTTTCAGATAATCCATGTTTTTAGCCAGTAAATTCAGCGCGTCAGCGTCGAAAACAGCCGGCTTGTCGAGTTTGGAGATGAGTCTGAAAATCAAGTCGCGGGTTTCGTGGTAGGTACCGATTCCGGGACCGACAGCGACAGCGTCGGCCCATTTTATCATTCCCCGAATCTCCCCCAATCCTCTTAACGCCAGGCATCGGCGATTCCTGACCTGCGGCAGCGGCTTGGTCATCACCTCGGTAAGCTTCAGTTCGAGGATATCGTTCAATCCCGAGGGGCATCCGAGGATGACCAGACCCGCGCCGGATCGTAAACCGGAGTCGGAGGACATGGCCGCCGCGCCTGTGAATCCCTCCGAGCCGGCCAGCACGAACAGCTTGCCGAAATCTCCCTTATGAGAATCCGGGGCCCGGCGGGGGAGCATAGCGGCAGCCTCGTCTTCCATCAGGTATGATAAGTCTATTTCCTCCTCGTCTATCGCCTCCGGAGGGAATCCGATATCGGCCACAAGGAGCAATCCGCAGAAATCTTTTCCCGGATAAATCGTCTGCCCCACCTTGGGAAGACCGAATGTCACGGTCAAGTCGGCGAATACCGTATAATCAGCCACTTTGGGGCTGGCGCAATCGAGGCCGCTGGGAGAATCCACCGCCACCACGGGGGCCGAATGATCGTTGATGAGCTGTATTATATGATCGAGCGGCGGCTTAATATCGCCGTTGAATCCTGTTCCGAAAATGGCGTCGATAATCAGCGCGGAGTCTCTGTTTATCGATAAATCGTCGGTCCCCAGAATCTCCTTTACGAAAATCCCCTTCTTTTCGGCCCGCTCCATATTGACCCTGGCGTCCCCTTTGATTGTCTCCTTATCGCCGAGCAAAAACAGCTCCACCCGGACATCCTTCTCATGCAGATAACGGGCCACCACAAAGCCGTCGCCGCCGTTGTTCCCTTTTCCGCAAATGATGGTGACCACGCGGCCGCTGATATCGCCGAAATGCTCGTTTATGGCCTCCACCACCGAGCTTCCGGCAGATTCCATGAGCTCCCAACCGGGAACACCCATGATATCGATGGCCCGCCTGTCAATATTTTGCATTTGTTTGGGGGTGCAGAGCTTCATGAGGCTAACTTAGGGGAAACCCCAGTTAATGTCAAATGCAATGGAGTAGCGGCCGCTTCTCGGCTGACAGATTAAGATTGGCATAAATTAACGGCAATATTATATTCTCAAGCCTA
>CAZDAH010000030.1:9491-14663 GCA_964503405.1 uncultured Ignavibacteria bacterium | reverse complement strand
GTTCGAGATGCCGGTACAGTATGGCGGGATCATCGAGGAACATAAACGGGTGCGGCAGACGGCAGGTTTATTCGATCTCTCGCACATGGGAGAGTTCATGGTATCGGGCCACGGCGCCAGGCAGTTCGTGCAGCACGCCGTCACCAACGATATCTACACACTGGAGAATGGCCAGGTGCTATATACTTGCATGTGCTATCCCGACGGCGGCATTGTCGATGATTTACTGGTGTATAATCTCGGGGATGCTTACCTGCTCGTGGTTAACGCCGCCAATATCGATAAGGACTGGGAGCACCTGATGTCGTTGAAAAAGCACGACGATGTCAAGCTGGAGAACTTCTCCGATCAAACCGCCTTATTGGCTATCCAAGGTCCGCGAAGCGAGAAGGTGATGGCCAAACTGACCGATTACGATTTGCCCTCTCTGCCATTCTATTGGTCGGCCGTGGCCAAAGTGGCCGGTTTCGAGATGCTCTTTTCCCGCACCGGCTATACCGGCGAGGACGGTTTCGAGCTTTATTTCGCTCCCGACCAGGCCGCCGCGGTCTGGAATGCGGCCATGAATGCGGCTTCGGAGTTCGACGGAGAACCGGTAGGGCTGGGCGCCCGGGACAGTCTTCGTCTTGAGATGAAATATGCGCTCTACGGCAACGATATCGATCAATCCACCAATCCCCTCGAAGCCGGCCTGGGATGGACTGTCAAGATGGATAAGACCGATTTCGTGGGTAAAAATGCCCTGGCGGCGATCAAAACCGACGGTCTGAAACGCAGGCTGATCGCGTTTGAGCTTTCCGAACGAGGATTCCCCCGTCAGCATTATCCCATAATTATCCATGGCGAAAAGGCCGGCGAGGTGGCCTCGGGCACGTTTTCTCCCATGCTCGAAAAGGGGATCGGCACCGGCTACGTACCTAATGACAAATCGAAAATCGATGGCGAGATCGGAATAGACATAAGAGGCAAAATTGTGCCGGCCAAAATTGTCAAACCGCCCTTTTATAAGCAGGGCACTCGCAAATAACCGTTAATTGAATCGACTCGCGTACGCCGCACTGGCTCTCACGCCGATGGTGCGATTCAAATCGATAATCCCGATTTTATTCATGATTCTAGAAACTAATAGTGGAGTTTATGGATTTATGTATTAGATTTGGAGAGAAACGAGTTTCGACAACAACCAGGATTGAGCGGGAGGAATAATGCCGGTAAGAAAAGCGTCGGCCGTATGGAACGGAGACCTGTTTAAAGGCAACGGAAAGATGAAATTCGGTTCAGGGGCGTTCGAGGGAAATTATTCGTTCGGCTCCAGGTTCGAGGAGGCCAAAGGCACAAATCCGGAGGAACTCATCGGCGCGGCCAACGCCGGATGTTTCTCCATGGCCTTTTCGGCTGCCTTGGCGGAAAATGGATATAAGCCAAAATCCGTGGCGACCTCGGCAAAAGTACATATCGACAAAGTGGGCGACGGGTTCAAGATTACAACCATAGAACTCGATATGCAGGCTACGGTTCCGAGTATCACTGAAGACGAATTCCAGAAACTGGCCGAAGCCGCCAAGACGAATTGCCCGGTTTCTCAGGCGCTGAAAGGCGTGGAAATTAGGTTGAAAGCCAAACTGGCTTGACTTTCTGTACCGAGAAAGGGTATCAAAGCAGTCTATCGCAATCAATTTTCTAACCAAAATTCGAAAAAAACTCTTGCTTTTCGAAATATAATCAATAATAATTATTACTCTATAATATTTATTGAGGGCTTGTGGGATTTAAGAAAAGACTGGAAGAACTGAGTAGTTATTGCCGGGATAAAGGCATTCCTTTAACCCAGCAAAGGCTGGCCATATTCCAGGAACTATCGGCTTCGAACGATCATCCTTCGCCCGAAGAGATTCATATTAGACTCAAAATGAATTTCCCAACTCTCTCGTTAGCAACAGTTTACAATAATCTGGAAGCTCTTTCGAAAATCGGTTTTATCAGGAAAATCAATCCCCTTTCTGATCATGTCAGATACGATTTCGATCTGCATGAGCATGGTCATTTCATTTGCCTTTCCTGCAAAATGATCGAGGACGTTGACCATCCCGTAATCAGAGAGTTGGAGATACCCATTCCGAAACCCTTCGATCATATGATAACCTCAAAAGCGATCCAATATTATGGCATATGTAAGTTGTGTCGAGATGACACGGGTAGTTAACTTTTTATTCATCCGGGGTTTTTCAGAAAATATTCCGGAAAAGGAGGAAATGGGTTATGGGTAAGGTAGCAAGGGAGATGGTCGAAAAAGCAGGAGTCGATGTCGAAAAGCTGGTGAAACTGCTGATTGACAACGCCTCGGCAGAGTTGACGACTTTCTATTACTATACGATCCTTAGAGTGAATCTCATCGGTCTCGAAGGCGAGGGTCTAAAGGAGATCGCCGAGACGGCCCGCATCGAGGATCGCAATCATTTCGAGGCCCTAGTGCCCCGGATTTACGAACTGGGCGGCAAGCTTCCCGAGAGCATGGTCGATTTCCATGATAGGTCCGCCTGCCCGCCGGCGAAACTTCCCAAGGACCCGACGGACGTCAATGCTATGCTCAAAGTCCTGGTGGAGGCCGAGCGCTGCGCAGTGCGCGGTTATACCGCCATCTGCAATTTGACAGCCGGAAAGGACCACAGGACCTACGCGTTGGCGCAGGCTATTTTGCACGAGGAGGTCGAGCACGAGTCGTGGTTCTCGGAATTCCTCGGCGAGGGACCGTCGGGGCATTATTTGAGGCGGGGAGAAACATCGCCGTTCGTCGCCCCTTTCATGAGGTAATCCCGGTCGGCGAATTGGATAGTCCTAAGAGACGCGAGCTCTTTATCAGCGAGGAAGATCTTCGCCGCTGCGATGGTCTCGATGGCAGGCCGGCTTATGTCGCGCTTCACGGCATCGTCTACGATGTCACCAAAAGCTGGCACTGGAAGAATGGAATTCACTGGGCGCTCCACCAGGCCGGGCACGACGTCTGCGAGGAGATCGCGGACGCTCCTCATACTGCAGAGATGTTGCGGGGCTTCCCGATTATCGGCAGATTGAAAGCGAACTGAGACAATCCGAGATCCAATCCGCTCTGATCCTTGCATCACAAAGCCGGAGATTGCGAAGCCTCCGGCTTTTTTTCTTCGCCTCTCGTATTAAGCTCATCACAGAATATCATTATAATATCGCATAAGCGGAATCAACTATATTTCAGAGCAAGAAAATATAGGAGCCTTTAAGTCAATCATATGGATAGCTAATTAATTGGTTGACAAACTACCCTAGAAGGGGCAATATTTCATCCATGCTGTCTTAATAACAGAGCAATTGAATTAATTGCTTTATGGCTGGATTCATTGCTCTTAGGTACGTGATAACTGTCAAGGAGGTAATATCAAATGACTCTGCCCCGTGACACGATTTTCCCTTTGGAAGCTCATTCCAAAGCGAAGCATGCTATTTTGAAGCGGTATCTTGAAGCTTGGTTTCCAATTCTTAATACTTATCATCATCGAATTGTATATATCGACGGCTTTGCTGGGCCAGGGATATATAGCGGTGGGGAGCCTGGGTCGCCGATTATAGCCCTAAATGCAGCTATCAACCATCGAATAACTTTGACAGGCAATGTCGAATTTTATTTTATAGATGAAAGGCAGGATAGAATCGAGTGCTTAAATGAAGAGTTGAAGAAGCTGAAGATCCCAAGTAATTTTTTCATTAAGGATCCAAAGACTGCCAGGTTTCATGATGAAATCGAATCGGTATTGGCTTCACTGGAATCACCGCAAACACAAAAGCCTCCGGTCTTCGTTTTTATTGATCCGTTCGGCTTTTCCGGAATTCCTTTCACAATAGTAGCCCGTTTTCTAAGGCTCGAACGCTGCGAATCCCTGATTACATTTCAGGTTGATTCAATAAATAGATTCCTGAATCACCCTCGGGAGAGTATAGTGAAAGACATAGTGGCTGCGTTCGGTACAGAGGAAGCGATCCGCATTGCTGAAGCTTCAGGCGACAGAATTGAGAAACTTCGGGAGCTCTATCAAAATCAACTGGCCAAAGTCGCCAGATTCGTTAGATACTTCAGAATGAGTAATAAGCAGAATCGCCCGATCTATTTTCTGTTCTTTGCCACTAATCACCGGTTGGGCCATATCAAGATGAAGGAAGCAATGTGGAGAGTAGACTCAGAGGGTGAATTTCGTTTTTCTGATGCTACCGATCCTAACCAGATAGTCCTATTCGATATGGATAAGACTTCGGTCTTAATGAGGCAATTAATGGCAAGGTTTGGAAACCACGGTACCGTAAGGGGCAAGGAAGTAGAAATATTCGTCGAAGATTGCACAGCTTTCTTGAAGAATCACAAGACCAAGGCACTTAAGGAACTTGAATCAGATGGAAAACTCATAGTTGATCCCGAGAAGCTTGATGGAACAAAGCGAATAAAAAATACGTATCCTGAAGGTGCAAAAATGAAATTCTATTAACGGAGTTAGGTTTTGAAATTAATTCTCTGGGAAATTAATTTGTGCTTGAGAAAGTGTTAATGAACTGCTAATTATCCAGCAGAGGTTTATAGTAAATGAGCCAAACCTCCTCAATAGAATGGACCAATTCCACCTGGAATCCCGTTACGGGCTGCACCAAGGTCAGTCCGGGGTGCAAATACTGCTACGCCAAAACTTTTGCCGAAAGATGGCGTGGAATACCAGGCCATCCCTATGAACAGGGATTTGATCTGCGGCTCTGGCCGGAGCGGCTGGAGTTGCCGCTGACGTGGAAGAAACCTCGCACTATATTCGTCAACAGCATGAGCGATCTTTTCCATGAGAAGATTCCCTTTGCCTTTGTAGAAAAAATTTTCCAGACCATGGAAAAGGCCTCATGGCATACTTTTCAAATCCTGACCAAGCGTTCAGAGAAAATGGTCGAACTGGCCCCAAAGTTGGAATGGCCCCCAAATGTTTGGATGGGGGTTTCGGTGGAAACTTCGAAGTACAAGTATCGCATAGACCACCTGCGTCTGGTGCCGTCGGCAGTGCGATTTTTGTCGGTGGAACCTCTGCTGGGGCCGATGGGCAGGATGAATCTTACGAACATCGACTGGGTAATTGTCGGGGGTGAATCGGGTCACGGCGCGCGACCCATGGA
>CAZDAH010000030.1:3435-9481 GCA_964503405.1 uncultured Ignavibacteria bacterium | reverse complement strand
GCCTTTCTTTTTCAAACAATGGGGCGGCGTTCAGAAAAAGAAAAACGGCAGGATTCTGGACGGAAGAACTTGGAATGAAATGCCGTTAATTCCGGTATTGGCATTAGAATTGTAAACTATCTGACCCACAGTCACGCTCTGCGTGATGCGGCACCCAACTTAAAAATATCATCTTCTCTTGTTGGGTCTACATCAAACCGAGGACAACAATGGCCGTAATTCGATATCTTGTTGACGACGTCGACCGGGCAATCGAATTTTATACCAAGCATCTGAATTTTCAGGCAGGGGAGCGCTGGGGGAAAGCGTTCGGCATGGTGACAAAAGACGATCTTATCATCTGGCTGAGCGGGCCGGGAACGTCGGCGGCGCGCCCCATGCCAGACGGCCGTCAGCCGGAGCCGGGAGGCTGGAACCGGGTTGTCCTGGAAGTGGATGATCTGCCGGAATTAGTGGATAAAATGAGAAAAGACGGCGTGAAATTCCGCAACGAGATAGTCAGCGGACCCGGGGGCAGTCAGATTCTGGCTGAGGACCCGTCGGGTAACGTCATCGAGTTGTTCCAGGCGGGGTGATCCGCCGCTTGATCAGGATAGTTTCTCTTTGGTTTTATCGATCAATTTTCCGATATCGACCGAAAACATCGCCCCGGCGGTGATCAAATTGCTTTGAGTATAGAAACCCTTGTGTCCGTGGTAGAAATACTGCAAACCGGCCACTAAGGAGACCATTGCCGAATCCTTTATCTTAATCATCTTGAATTCCACCCCGCCGCCGGCCATGAATCCATAACCGGGCTCGAAATCTTTCAGGCCGAACGCTTCTCCTCCCTCGAGGTAGCCGATACTCGGCGCCAGTCTCAGATATACTCGGTTTATCGGGAAGAAAGTTATTCCGACGCTGTAATTCACGTAATCGATGGTCGATCCGGGCCAGGCGAAATCTGCCTGAGGGACCGCGGCCAGGTCGAGGCCCAGATACATGTAGTCGTTAATGGCATATCCGAACTGCAGATCGAACGCGTAAGTGGCCGACTTGTTCAAACCCTGGGTCGTGCTGAAACCGGCCAGGCCGGCCGAGCCCGCTCCGAATGCCATCGACCAGAACAGCATCCCCCTCGAGCCGGACTCCTCCTGCGCTCTCGTGCCGCCCACTCCAAGCAGCAGGGCCAAGAGCGCCATGATAACTTTTTTCATTTAATCCTCTCCCGTCACACCATTATTCCATACAGCCAGTTCATAATACTAAAATGCTCTTCTTTATTATATTCTCCCATAAGCGCTCAACACCCGTAGGGCGTGATAGGTTACCCATTTCGACGGTTTTCCCTTTTTCTCGATATCGACCCACATCTTGCCGTTGAGCGAATAGCCGAGTTTCCATCGCCCGTCCGGCATTCTGTCCCCTTCTATCACGTCGAGGGCATCATCCAAGCGACGATCGTACTTCACGCCGGCTTCCATCATGGACCGCATCGCTTCCAATAAGTCCGAGTTGTAATGCAGGGGATAGCCGAATTTCACCCAGCCCGGTTTTGGCTTGAAGTACTTGATTCGCCCGAGCATCGCCGGCCTGACCGCGGCCAGCTCTTCTTTTAGAGTTCCGCCGTTCGGTTTGGATTTTGTCGTTTTAAGCCTTGTCGATAGCTTCTCGTAATTCTCGTTCCATTCATCCTGCCTGTCGGGCAGGTAACGATAAACCTGCCGAGCCAGCAGCTTCTCCGAGGCGACGTTTATGGCCTGTTTCACGATCCTCTTTTTGCCCGTATAAGCTCCCAGCGCCATCAGAGCCTTGGGCAGAGCCATATAGCATTGCGGCAGAAGCGAATACTCCATGACCGAGCAGACAATGCCGTCGTTTTTCAATATTGCCGCGGCGATATTCTCAATATGCGCCCGCAGGCGGGGATCGTCGGCGTAGCCGAGATTGGCCATGGCCCGGCTGACATTGGCCGCCAGGCAGATCCACTGCGTACTGCACCCGTCTATTCGACGGTGCCAGAGATCGTCGGCCAGTATAAACTCCACCCCTTTGCGAATCCTCTCGTCGTCGCCGTTGGCGTATAGATCGCCGAGAAAGATCAGGTTCCAGTATCCACCCCGGTATTTGCGATAAAGATTTTTATCCTTTCCCCAGATGGTCGCCTGATGTCTTAAGATTTTCCGGATGATCAAATAGCCGTTTATTTTGGCTCGTTCATTTTTTAATTCCGATTCGCGAGAGCCGGTTATGTATTTTAGAGTGAGATATCTTACCGGAGGGTTATCGGGCTCTCTGAGCCAGTCCAACGTTTTTTCATCCATAATCATCGGATTTATCTTAATTTAATTCTCTTAATCATTCCTGTAAATCAATATTTGCCGGCTGTAATTCATTGTTTTTCTATTGAGTTTATGGATGTTCTTTCCCTATACTAAGATGGACAGCCGATCAGGATCGTCTCGATCGTGGAGGATAAGATGCCCGGCCCGGTTTGTGCGAAGGTGTTCAACAGCAGATATGAAGCCGAAGTGGCCCGAAAGATACTGGAATCGCACGGAATATCGTCGGTGATTTGGGCCGACGATGTCGGCGGAATGCGTCCTGACCTGGTCATGAATACCGGCGGGGCCAGGCTCATGGTCGATATCGAGGTGGCCGACCAGGCCAGTGAAATCCTGGAATCGTTCGCCGGGGAATCTTCGGACTAATAATATTCAGGAACGAATATCAATCTTTATCGGGTTACGGTCAGATTTGGCTTCAAGGGCGCGATATAAATTAGATCGTAGGCGGCGTTCCGAGCAGACCCCAGGGCGAATAATCAGGGGGAATGCCGCCCGTCGCAGAGAATTCCACTTTGACTCATATGAATATCCCCAGTTATTCCCAACTCGATTGGGAATCCAGAACAAAGATCGGGGTCTCTGCGAGACCGCGGCTACTTCTTAGAATGAAATCCCCTAATTCTCCTCGTATTTCGCTTTCAGCGAATCTATCACGCTCGGATCGGCCAGGGTGGTGACATTGCCCAACGCGGAACCGTCGGCGATATCGCGAAGTAGTCGTCTCATGATTTTACCCGATCGCGTCTTGGGCAGGTCAGCCGAGAAGATTATCCGTTCGGGAGCGGCAAATTTGCCTATCTTCTTTCCGATCCAATCATTCAATTCTGTCTGCAACTCGATGTCGGCTTTGGTTCCCTCGCGCACGGTGATGAAAGCCACCAGCGCCTGCCCCTTGATCGAGTGATTCACCCCGATAACCGCCGATTCCGAGACCGCCGGATGCTCCACAAAAACGCTTTCCAGTTCGGCGGTGCCGATCCTGTGGCCGGAGACGTTGACCACGTCGTCGACCCTCCCCAGTATCCAATAGTAGCCGTCCTTGTCGCGTTTGGCGCCATCGCCGGGAAAATAGTAGCCGTCCCACTTGGAGTAATAAGTTTTCTTGAATCTCTCGGGATCGCCGTAAATACCGCGCAGCATTCCCGGCCACGGTTTCTTGATGGCCAGCAAACCGGCGTCGGTGGGAGTGCCGTCCTCGGTGAATATATCCGGATCGATCCCAAAAAAGGGCAATGTCGCGCTACCCGGCTTGGTGGGGATACAGCCGGGGAGGGGTGTGATCATGATCCCGCCGGTCTCGGTCTGCCACCAGGTATCGACTATGGGGCAGCGCTCGCCGCCGATATTTTTGTGATACCAGATCCAGGCCTCGGGATTGATCGGCTCGCCCACTGTGCCCAGCAGTCGAAGCGAACTCAGGTCATATATTTTCGGCCACTTGTCTCCCCATTTCATGAATGTCCTGATGGCGGTAGGGGCGGTGTAGAAGACATTAACCCCGTATTTCTCGACAATCTGCCAGAATCTTCCTCTATCAGGCCAGTCGGGCGTCCCCTCATACATCACACAAGTCGCGCCATTCGTTAATGGTCCATAGACGATATAGCTGTGCCCGGTCACCCAGCCGATATCGGCGGTGCACCAGAAGACGTCCTCCGGTTTGAGATCGAATACGTATTTGGTGGTCAGATAGGCGTAAACCATGTAGCCTCCGGTCGTATGGATTATCCCTTTGGGACTGCCGGTGGTGCCGGAGGTATAGAGCAGGAACAGCATATCCTCGCTGTCGACCTCCTCGGGCGGGCATTTCGCCGAGACGCCGTCGATAATGCGATGATACCAGTGATCGCGACCCTCTTTGATATGGCAGGGAAGTGTGCCGCCTTCAGATCGTCTGACAACGACCACGTCCTTTACACTTTCGCACGATGCTATCGCCTCGTCCACCGTATTCTTGAGCGGCAGCATGTTTCCCCGCCGCCAGCTGCCGTCGGCGGTGACTACCATCCTGACCTGGCAATCTATCACCCTGTCGCGGATGGAATCCGCTGAGAAGCCGGCGAATATCACTGAATGCACCGCTCCCAGCCTGGCGCAGGCCAGCACGCTGATGACCAGTTCGGGGATCATCGGCAAATAGATGGCGACACGATCGCCCTTTTTTATCCCCAGTTTTTTCATGGCATTGGCAAACCGGCCGACCTCGCGGGCCAGATCCCAATAAGTCAACACTCTGGTATCGCCCGGTTCACCTTCCCAGATAAGAGCGGCCTTATTTCGCGTGGGGCTGTCCAGATGCCTGTCTAAACAGTTGAATGTGATATTGGTCTTGCCGTTCTCGAACCACTTGAAAAATGGCGCCCCGTCGCTATTGAGCACCTTATCCCAGCGGGCGAACCAGTGAAGCTGATCGGCTATCTCCGCCCAAAACGATTCCGGGTTATCGATACTCTCCTTATGCATCCTCCTATATTCCTCTATGGAGGACAAATGGCTCTTCTGCCTGAAATCGCTGGACGGCTGAAAGAGCCTGTTTTCGCTCAGTACCGTCTCGAATTTCTTATCATCTTTCATATCGTCGATTTACCTCCGACAGAATTATTAACTGCGGTAACGCCGGATACCGCCGAAATTAGCTTATAAAATATAATAATAATGATAGTCTATTTCAACAATAATGTGAAATGCAAACCCGGCAATCAGGACCACGGGGATCTTGAACTACGGCAGCCGACATATCCCCCGCAGGAGGCTCAGAACATCGGTAAATCAGACATTCTCGTCTGGCTGGACGATCGCGAGGACAGACGGGAATGCCTGTCCTGCCGGGCGAATTCGCCGTCTATTTCCCGCCGGACAGATATTTGTCGAACCACTTGATGATCCATCCCAGCCGGGCCAGTCGCCGGTCGGGACGGCCGCAGCGCGAAAGGCCATGGGGTTCGCCGGGAAACCTGACGAATTCAACTTTGCGCCGAAGTTTCTTCAGGCTGATAAACAGCTGCTCCGCCTGCTCGATGGGGCAGCGCAAGTCCTGCTCGGAATGGATAATCAGCAAAGGAGTTTTGACATTAGCCACATGCCTGATAGGCGACATCTCCCACCAGCTGTCCGTATTATTCCACGGAGAACCCTTGATCTCCCGGTCGAAATCGAAACCGATATCGGACGAGCCGTAGAACGATATGAAATTGACCACCGAGCGCTGGGTCACCGCCGCCTTGAAAAAATCGGTCTGGGTTACGATCCAGTTGGTCATATAGCCGCCGTAGCTGCCGCCGGTGACACCCATCCTGTTCTTATTGATGTACTTCATGCCGGTCATATGTTTGGCTATCGACATGCAGTCGTCATAGTCGTAGCCGCCCCAGGCGTTCTCAATGACCTCGGCGTGCTTGCGCCCGTAGCCTTGACCGCCGCGCGGATTGCCATAATAAACGACATACCCTTTCGCCGCCAAAAGCTGCATCTCGTGGAAAAACGTATTGCCGTATTGAACCCTCGGCCCGCCGTGGACTTCCAGAATCGACGGATACTTTCTATTGGTCGAGAATCCGGGAGGCTTGAGTATCCAGGCATGAATTGGATAGCCGTCGTGACCCTTAATAATGATCTCTTCCGGTTTGCCGATATTTATTTCATTCAATACAGAATCATTGAGCTTTGTGATCTTTTTCGGCCTGGAATCGGGCGAATTCGTCGAAATGAAAATCTCTGCG
>CAZDAH010000030.1:1247-3425 GCA_964503405.1 uncultured Ignavibacteria bacterium | reverse complement strand
CGTAGGCGACATCGGGATGGCCCAAGCCGGGGATGCGGGCATCGTGGGAGAGGCGATTATGGAGGCGATCAGATTTTTCCGGCTTGCGAATGATGATCCGATGAGATGAATCTTTCCGCCGATTATTCGTGTGATGTTTCCGCCTTTCGAGCTTACTTTATAAAGCCGGGTGGAACCATTCTCCGATACCTGGAAATAGATCCACTTGCCCTCGGGCGACCATGACGGTCTCATCCCGCTGCCGACTTCGGCGGTGTCGGAGATGGTCAGATCGACGGTCATGCGATCGAGTTTCGAGGTAAGATCGACAGCCCTGCCCCCTGCTGCGGGGACTTTCCAGATATGGTAGTTGGCCACTCCCCAGGCGTCGCGCGGCTCGTCGTGACCGGTGTAGGCGATGAAGCGGCCGTCGGGCGAAGGCGACAGCAGTTCCACCGGTCCGGCCGGCGTGTTCAGCTTCCTCGGTTTGCCTCCTTTCGCGGAGACCACGAAGAGATCGTCCATCATCGTTTCCATATCCGGGTCGCGTTGCACATTAGCCACGTAGGCGACTTTATCGCCATTTCCCAGCCAGACGGGACAGCGCTCGCCGTTTTTGCCGTTGGTGATCCTGGTTTTCTTTCCCGTTTCCATGTCGATTACGAAAACATGGCCGGGGTCTTTAGGCAGGAAACCTGAGTTGTCGAGCTTATAGAACATGCGGGTTATATGACGATAAACCGGCTCTTCTTTCTTTCCCTTGTCGTCTTTGGGAACGTCGTCGGCCATTTTGAAGATGGCCAGGATCTGCCTGCCGTCGGGCGAAATGGAAAGATCTGAATAAGAGCCATCATCGTCGTTAACCAGCGACGCTTCCCCGCCCCCGATGGGCATCCTGTAGATTCCCTTTTTCTCGCCGCGTTTCGACGTGAAAACTATCCACTTGCCGTCGGGCGAAAATACGGGATTGGAATCCTTGATCTTCCCCGACGTGTATTGAACGAGATCGCTGCCGTCGGCATTTATCAGGTAGATATGAGAGAAGTATTCCCTCTTATCATCGGCGGCGATCTCCACCGTGAACATGATTTTGGAATCGTCGGGAGATATGACTACCGAGCGCACGAATTTCATTTTCAGAAGATCTTCGGCGGTTATTTTTCTCTTTTTCATTTTTATCCTCGCGATCGGGAACGGTTTTCGCGTTTCAGTTTTGACAATCCTATAGAGTTGACGGGCAAATAGCAAGAATTTTAAGGCGGCCAAGGTACGCATGATCACCGACTGACGTCAGGGACAAACTCTTCGACACGGCGATATGGGATGATCTTATGTCGATGGTTGCCGCTGAGCCTGGTCAGGGTCCGACTTATTTTCCTCTTGTATCCCGGTTGATTATCGCTTTATTTCAGCGGCCCGGACGATGTATTCGGGCTGTAATCGTTAGGGGATTAATCGATAGGGACGAGGTTTTAGAGTATGGGACAGGCATTCGCCATCGCCACCGCCGTCGTTTGGGCCTTCGCCGTAATCTTGTTCAAGAAAAGCGGCGAGGAAGTTCATCCCTTAGCTTTGAATTTTTACAAAAACCTGCTGGCCATAATCCTGCTTGTGCCGACCATAATGGTCTTTGGAGGCGGGTTTTACGACGGTTTCACGTCGAAAGAATATATCATGCTCCTGGTGAGCGGGGCGCTGGGCATCGGCCTGGCCGACACCTTCTTTTTCAAAAGCCTGAATATGCTGGGAGCGGGTCTATCCGCTATTGTCGATTGCCTCTACAGCCCGTCGATAATAGTCCTTTCCTTTTTCTGGCTCGGGGAAAGCCTGAATCTTCTTCAGATTTTTGGACTGGCCATGATCATCTCGGCCATACTGACCGTGAGCCGCTCCGACAAAAGCGGCTATATCAGTCACAAGAATCTCATTTACGGGATTTTCTGGGGCGCGTTGGCCATGGTCACCATGGCCGTTGGTATCGTCATGATCAAGCCTCTTCTCTCCACGGCTCCATTTTTGATGCTGACCCAGCTCAGACTGGCGGGGGGCATGATCGTTCTGATTACCATTATTCCGTTTTTCCCCCGCTGGAATTTTTTGATGCGGCCGCGTCTGAACAGGCGAGGCCTGGCCTATCTTCTGGGCGGATCGTTTGTCGGCGCCTATATGTCGACCCTCTTGTGGCTGGCGGGCATGAAA
>CAZDAH010000030.1:0-1237 GCA_964503405.1 uncultured Ignavibacteria bacterium | reverse complement strand
CGCGGCCTGGTCGACGGCTCGTTCTCCGAGGGGCAGGTCGCCGCGCTCGCCATGGCCTTCTTCTTCCGCGGCGCGACGCTGGCGGAACGCGTCCGCTTCGCTTCGGTGGCGGCGGCCCTGAATCAAACCACCAACATTTTCATCTTCATTTTCGCCGCGTTGCTGTTGAAGGAGCCTATAACGCCGAAACGAGTCGCAGGAATCGCGCTCGGGGTGGCCGGAGCGTTTATTGTATCATTCGGATAATCAGACGTGCGCAACATTGTGAGACAACAGGCGATAATACCGGGATTAATCTCTCTGCTGACAATAAGCGCCTTGCCTGGCGCAACGTATTCGGCTCAAATAATTTCGGCGGATACGTTGTCGGCGGACACCATGGCCGCGGAGCATGACAACAAACTGCTCATCCTCCCCATAATATTCTATTCACCGGAGACCGAACTGGCGTTTGGAATATACCCCAGCTATCTGTTCAGGGTCGGCCCGCTATGCCGGCCGTCGAGCGTGTCCATGCCGGCTTATTACACGACCAACAAACAGTTCGCAGTATATCTCGAGTGGGGGATAACATTGCCGGAAAACCAGCACAATTTCTCCGGCGAATTATATATGGAAAAATGGCCTGATGTTTTCTATGGAATCGGGGAAGACTCGTCGCCGGATGATACCGAGGATTATACCAGCCGCAATGCCGGAATAAATCTCGGCTATAAGAAGCTGATCAAAAACAGCCTTTATCTGGGGGCGAATCTCTCGTTGCACAACCGGAAGTACCTGGAATATCCGGACGGCGGACGGCTCACGACCGGCGAGATCGCGGGTTCGGAGGATGGACGTCAAGCTGGTTTTGGTCTCTCGGTCACCTGGGATGATCGCGATAATATTCTTTATCCCGGCGATCGCTATTTCGGGGAGGTTTCTGTCGGATTCAACGGGAATAAACTGGGCGGAAACTACAAATTCAAAAGCTATTCGGCTGATCTTCGGAAGTATATGACCATCAGGGCAACCGACGCGTTTTCCATGCAGGCGGCGGCTGTATATCTCGACGGCGGTCCGCCATTCTGGGCTATGCCCCGCGTCGGAGATTATTTACGCGGCTTCAAACCGATGAGATTTATCGACAAAAATCTGCTGTCGTTTCGGCTCGAGTATAGAATCCATCCGATTTGGAAAAGATTCGGCCTGTCGTTATTCGCCGGCGCAGCCGCCGTCGAGAGCAGGAAGCCGAATA
>CAZDAH010000029.1:20146-26116 GCA_964503405.1 uncultured Ignavibacteria bacterium | reverse complement strand
AAGCAGCAGGGCCAATACAAGCCGTTTCGAGATTCCCGCATATTGAGCGCCGTCGAAACCTATGGACGTTATTCTTGTAAGGGGAACGCTTTCGGCGGCCGCGTTTCTACTCGAGCGGTATCTGTATTCGATGTCTGAACCGAGCTGATATCCGGCTCGCGGATTCTCAGGCAGATCGGTGTCGTCGTATTCAAAACCGGCCGCGATCGATCCGCCGGTCGACGACGATACGGCGGGCGTGCCGGAGGTTTGGATTTCCGGCTCCACCATGCGCAACCCGAATGAGAAACTCGCGCTCATAACGATGCTGAAATGAAAATCGAATCTGAGGCTCCCGCCCGTTTCCAGGAATAGCGTGTCCCTGTCCGCCTGGTAGACTTCAAGGCGCGAATCGAACCGACTTCCGAATAGATAAGGTTCGGCGTATGAGATCAGAAGCTCGCTCGACTCCGGATCCTTTTTCTTCCAGTTCAGCCCAAAACTCCTTCCCGTGCCCAGAATATCCCCGAAGACCAGATCCAATCGCCCGAGAAATTCATCGCGATTATCGGAACCGGCATATCCCGCCGCGCCGTCGAACCTTGTGGACGGCAGTTCCCTTAAATAGTAGATGACGTCGCAGGAATCGTCGCCTCCGGCCAGGGCCACCTCGAAGGGGGCGTTGATCTCCAGGTATGGCATCCGCCCGATTCGGCGCTGCGAGTCGCCCAGCCCCGATTCGGAATACGGTTCGCCTTCGCCCGGAGTGATCCTTCGCCGTATTGTCTCCGGCCTCGTTCGGGAGATACCTTCGAACACGAATCTCCTCAAACTGCAAACCGGCCCCGGCAGTATCTTAAGATCAGCCCTAAGCTTGTTGCCGTCTTCCAATATGAAGCCACTCCATTCCGCCCCGGCGAATGGCATCCCCCGATCGCTCAGACGGGAGACAATCTCATAGGCAAGGAGGTCGAGATTATCACTTGTCGCCGTTTCCCCTTCCATTTCCCCGATGATATCATCAAACGCGTTCAGAGAATCGGGCGAAATACTAACCTCCACCGAGCCGATAATCGTCGGATCGCCCTCTTCGATCGTGACTATCAATCGCGCCTCGTTTACTATTTCCAACTTCAGACTGGTCTGAAAATACCCGGATTCATTATAGAGCGATACGATTGCCGCGCTTATCGAATCGATGGGGGCTCCGGGATCGACGGCGGCTTTGATTTCCCGGTCTGAGAAAACAGAATTGCCGAAAATATCGGCGATATCAGTCCCGGCCCCGGCCAAGGAAAGGCTCGTCATTACCAATAATATCGTGATCGCGGCTTTCATTGAAACAGCATCGTGAATTCTATTTTCAGGTTGTGTCGCTCGGGCAGGGCGGCGAATTTCTCGAAACGGTAAACAAGATCGAGCCTGCCGTTTCGATAAAGCTCCAGCCTGCCTTTCATGCTCGCGGTCATGTTATCTCCTTCCTTCTTTCCGGAAGCCATCTGGTAGGGGATATAAGCCCCATTCGGATCCGCAATCACGCGATAATAGGCGATGCCTGCTGTAATACGCCCCTTGTTGTTGAGATCGCCGATGATCCCGATTTCTCCCGACGGAATCTTTGCTTTCAGATCGCCGTCAGACTGCCTGGCTTCCTCGAATCCGAGAGAAGTCTCCAGGGTCCAGATATCAGTCAGCGTAAAATCCAGTTTTGTCGATTCTCCGTCGAGGGAAACCGTATATCCGACACCGTTTAAGGCGCTGCTTTTTTTCGATACAGCCGCGAACAGCATGGCATTGATCGACCCGGCGGCCGGGAAAGCCCAGGAGATATCGTCCGAATCGAACTTCTCGCTGACCGTTTCATTGGCGAAAGGAACTCCCGCCCGGTAGGAACGAGTGAAAGAATATTTCCATCTTTGCTTTGATCCCGGGGGATAAAGGTAGAACCTGATATCGATCCTTCCTTCAGTCAGGAGAACGTCGCGCGAGCCGCCGCTTCTCCACGGGTAAAAATCCCGGCCGGTCAGAACATTCGAGGATTTTTTCTGCTTGTATGCCAATTCGGACTCCATGACTACCCGGCCTATGGTCGATTCGAGCCGTTTTCGGGGATCTATGACATTAAGCGGCGATGTTGAACCGTTAATTTCGGTGGATATTTCGGTTATCCTGGTTCCTTCCCCGATCTCTTCGATCAAGAGCACGTAATCGCCGTCGGGATCCTCGATATAAAGTCCGTCCTCATACCGGTACCTGCCTTCCCCCTCGCCGGCATATATATAAGTTTTCGAGCGAAGCCTCTCATTGGACGCCGTCAAGCGTTCGCTTATATATAAATCCCCTTTGCCCTCGGGATTATTATAGGCGATTCTAGCGCTCCCCGACTTTTGATCGACGTCGGGACCGGAAAAGTCCTGATACTCCTTGCGAAAATAGGCGCCTGTGAATTCGCCGGAAAGACCCGATTGCGCCGATACGAATTCGAGCTTCTGCCGCATGGAACCTGACCGAAACCATTCATTCCACCCGTTTTCGAGGTATTTCTCGTCACGGTACGTCAACTCGGTGACCCCGGTCAGTCCTCCTGAGTATTCGGCCGGTATCGACGATTCATATTCGTAGAATTTGAAACCGTTTTCGCCGTCGCGGCGTTCGTAATCGACCCTCAATGCCGGCAATATTCTCCCTTTCGCGAGGTTCAGCCCGACGGATCGTTTTCGCCAGGTTCGTTCTCCGTCGGTTCTCTCCAGCCGCCCGAACGAATCGACGTAGCCGGGCAATCTCCATCTCAGTTTGCCGGAATATCGTCTGCGATCCTCGATACCAGGGCGCTCGAGGTATCCGAAATCGAGATTCAGTCTTCTGCGATCGTCCAACCCGGTCTCCAGCCCCGCCTCACGGAGTATCTCCCCTGAGGGATCCGATTCCGGAACGAGATCGAAATCACGGTATCGCTCGACGTCGTCTATTCTTCCGGGGAACGTGGTTTTGTTTCCAATCCTGCGTAATCGTCCGTGCGCCCCCGCGAAGGCCGGGCCGTCGGAGAATTGATGTCTGAATCCGGCGGTAATGACGCCGGCCAGACCATTGGACGATTGATCAGCCTCGGAAAGCGTGTTGCGATCTAATATCGATCCGAACAGCTCGCCGTCGGCATACACTGCGCTGTCGCGGCCGCTATAAGAGGATCCCAGTACGCCGTATCTGCTTAAACTCGGCAAAGGAAACAATATTATAGATTCGTAGCTTCCTATGCCCGGCCCGACAAATTGATATACGCCCCCTCCGGAGAATACATAAGATCCCTCGTTCCGGCCGATATAGGAAAAAGTTACTTTATAGTCGCCCGTCTCCGTTCCCGCGTAACTGTAGTATGATATTCCGACTGAGTCTATTCGTACGTAGTCGCCGTTTCCGGCGCCGACAAACTCGGCTCCGTCGCGCGAGGCCGCCAGCCTGTTGTCGCCCGCCTGCTCGAGGATCCGCCGGTTCTCGGAAGTGAGCTCGAAACTCCTGGGCGAGTTGCCTCTATCCCCCTCCTGCAATATGCCGCCGTGAAATCGCAGGCCGGGATTGATCCTCAAACTGCCGCCTCCGGAATAGAAGCTCCTGCTAAAGTCCTCGCGGACCAATTCATATTCGAAAGTAATTCTCGATTGATCGGATATGATTTTCGAAGGCGCGAATTCGACGGCCCCTGCCTGGTAATCGATGGAATAATCATCCTCGCTGCCTCTTCTCTGAAGAATACCGTCGATATAGACTCTCTCCGATCCGGCCAGTATGGCCGCGCCTTCCCTGCCGCCCGTATCGCGAAGATAATAGGGTCCGAGACGTCCGTCACTGCCCGCAATAGTCATGGAAGAATACTCTCCCGGGAAAAAAGCGGCGGCTCCCCGCATCGAGCGATTCCCGTTATCGTAATTAAGATCGAGCCCGGTCAGCTTCCTGCTGAATCCTGAAAACGGGCTGGAATGTTCGACATATTCGAAATCGCCGAACGTTCCTTTGAATTTCTCCGATTGCGCCTCGATATATATCCTGTCGATTTCCTCGATTCGCCGGGTCGCTCCCGACGTCGCGCTCTTGTCGGAGATATGGGCCGAGGTCTTCAGACCTCGGACTAAGTCGCCGGTTATGCTCAGGTTGAGCGATTGAGACAATCCTCCCGCGCCGTAGCCGGTTTCTATGGAAAAACCTTTGCTTCCCCTGACCGAAAGTTCGGACGGTGAGAAGCGCGATTTTTGTCCGGAAGGCTGGCCGGAATTCTCCGGCTGCGGCTCTGTCTCCGCCGGGCTGTGCAGGGAATACCGCGATTGGAGCGATAAGGGGATACGAACGAATTGTATGGTCAGAGTATCTCCCGCCGCGACCGGATCACGAAAAAAGACGATTCCCGGCGCGCCGTGCAAGGTATAATCGTCGGGGGAGATTGTCGATAATCCTTTTCTGATCTTAATCGAATTGGCCAGTATGTATCGATATCCCAGTAGATACGGCCCGCGAGTGCCTTTCCCCAATACGGTTACCGTTACCGGTGGGACGGCCCCTTCCGCCATTGAAGGGAAAAGCAGAAGACAGATTAAATAAATACATTTCAAATAGAAGACCCGTGATTATCCCGCTCCGCGGATTATCTCATAAACGAATATCCGTCTTTGACCCGAATCGAGCGCTATCAGCTTTCCCGTGCGATCGAACGCCAGCCATGACGGCCTGAATCCGGGCGCGGTTTCCATATGCCTGAAAAGAAGATTTCCGCTTTTGTCAAACGATTCGATTTTTCCCGCCGAGGGATCGGAAACCCACAGAAGGCCGCTATTATCCCAACGGGCGCATGACGGTTTTCCGGCCGGGAAAGTCATGACCGGATTTCCGTGAACTGTGGCGATTATTATTTGACCATTGCCCGGATCGGCAACGGCAACAAGATCCGTGCCGGATATGTCCACCGACGATGCCAGTCCAATACTGAATCTTCCCGGAGCGTCAAATGACATCTCCAGCAGAAGTTCATAGAAGGGATCGAGTTTGAGAACCCTATCGTTATCGGCGATCCAGAAATTCCCCTCGCGGTCGATTTCGATATCTTGCGGACTCGTGAAACTCACCGGCTTGTCGCTTTCGTCGAAATACGAATCTATCGATCTTACTCGCCTTAGTTTCCTGTCGAGAATCTGGACGCGCCTGTTGCCGCTTTCGGCGACATAGAGATTCAAAGCCTGATCGCAGGCCATTCCCGCCGGGCCGTTGAAGCTTCCCTCGCCAGCGCCTATTCCGCCCTCGCTGGAGACATATTCGAAATCGGGAGAGAATCTGTAGATCCCGTTCGCGGCTCCATCGGAAATGAATAATTCTCCAAGGTGGTTGACCGCCGCGGCATACGGCTGGCGCAAGGAGACGCCGTCGGCCAGAATCGGCCCGAACGATTTTGATAGTCGAATGTTGAGAATGGTTCGCGATTCGACCCGGGTCTCGCCTTCGGCATGGCGCGATCCGGGCGACGAACATCCTGCTGCGGCGAGCGCGAGGCAGAAAATGATCCTAAAATTTCGTGGAAAAACCGATCTCAACTTTGCCGTCCTCCGGAATCCCGGCGGCAGAACAGTAGAGATGCCATTTCTTTTCGCTGAATTCCAGGCTGTTATTATATGACGACGCCGCACGGTAAGCGTCGATACCTGCCAGGAGCCTGTTGGCAACCGCGGCCCCGAGGAACAGCAGGGAACGTCGAAAGGCCGATTTGCTCTGATTTCTCAACTCCCGGAAATATCCGCGGGATTCATCGGAATACCAGTTCCAGTAGTACTCGGGAGAATCGGGGAAGGGCTGCGCGCGGGAACCCTCATATAACAACTCGAACTGATTATAATCGTCGAGATTGTCATAATAGGTGAGCTTCTCGAAATAATCCTCCGATTTCCCGTTAACGTCAGCCCCCGCTTTGAACGCAGCCCAGGCTCTGTAATCCTCTTTTTTCCATCCTCCGTA
>CAZDAH010000029.1:6252-20136 GCA_964503405.1 uncultured Ignavibacteria bacterium | reverse complement strand
AGTACTGGCCCGCGCCCGGAAGCAGCAGCGACAAACCCAGGGCCTTCCATTTCGATTTGGCGTTTTCGGTTTTTAACCGGACCGGCTCGAACAGGGGAGCGTTCAAATCGTCATCGTCGCTCAATTCATGGGCCAGGATCCCGGCGAACATCCGCTGCTCGATGGTCTGGCCGGAAACGGCGATGGTCCAAGAGCAAATTATCGCGACGATTGTCGGTGTCGATCTGAATCTCATAACCGATCAGAATTTGGCCGAAAGGGTCACAAACGGCACCGTCTCGCCGTTGATCTCTTTAGCGTCCACTTTCATGGAATACTGTTTGCTTCCCCGGTTGAACCTCTTGGCCCCGATGGCGGCGTCGAAGGCCGATACGATGTGGTTGGCGATGGAGACCATCATCATGGTCGTAGCCCTGGCGAAATAATCGTTGGATTTCTTCCTCATATCGAGATATGTCTGGCGCTCGACCGGCATCCAGGATTCATGATACGTAGTGTCTGGGCTATTAGGCAAATAGGGGTGATTGATGCCGCCGGGCCAGCCTACCTGGAACTGATCGTACTTGCCGATATTCTCGAAATACTCGTGGTTGAAGATCGGCACGTAGTTGGTGAAATCGAACGGCATGCGGTGCGAGTATATATTCTGAGTTTCCGGAGGCAGGGTTTGCCACCAGTCCATGAAATCCCGCCAGCTGTAATGCTCATTCGCGTATGCTTTGTAATCGTCCTCGGCGCTTTTTCCCTTGCCGCGATAAATGAAATATCCGGTCCAGAAAAGCGCGTCGGCGGTAAAAAACCCGACCGCTTTGTATTTATGCCCGGTATAATATTCGCCGGCGCCCGGTACGGCCAGAGAGAAAACGAATGCCTTGAACGGGGATTTTGCGCCGAATTCGTAAATATCCTCGCTCATCCGGAGATCGTCTCCCCGCCGCAATACCGATTCGGCGTCGAAATACTTGTCCATGGAGATCTCGCCGGACAGGATTCTGTTTTCCAAAGTGTTTATCTTTACAAGCCCCGCGGCGCCCGGCCAGGCTGCCGTTACGCTCGCCAGGACGATTATTGCCGTGATCGATAATGTCCTCTTCATAAGATCCTCCAGGATTCCTCTTTTATTTTACCAACGCTATCTTTATCATGCGCCATTCTTTGTCCGTGCCGTCGTCGGCCTCCACCCTGCAGAAATAAATGCCCGAGGAGATACCGGCACAATTCCAGACATACTCGTTGTCGGCGTGCCCGACACCGCGCATGCTGGTCGATTCCACCTTCTCGCCCATAAAATCGAAAACGTCTATGGTTATATCCGAATCGCTGTTCAGGTAAAACCTGATGGCGGTCGAATTCGAGGCCGGATTCGGATAGTTGTAAACCGAACCTTCCGGCAGCTGCCGGTCGTTCTCAATCACAGGTTTATTGAACAACGGCGGCAGATATCCTCTGTTGAAAATGTCGCCGCCGGAAAAAGCCCATGGTTGATTCATGGCGGCGTATAGGGCCGAAAGATCCCAGGCGGCGATAGCTCCGGAAC
This sequence comes from uncultured Ignavibacteria bacterium, assembly GCA_964503405.1. Classification (GTDB taxonomy): domain Bacteria; phylum Zixibacteria; class MSB-5A5; order UBA10806; family UBA10806; genus JAZGHS01. The sequence goes on along the minus strand of CAZDAH010000029.1, from coordinate 18,599 downwards.
CATCCACTGCAAGCAGATCGAGATCGCCGTCGTTGTCAAGATCGGCCAGACCCGCGGACTTCTCCATCTCGAACGAGCTGGGAAGCGGAAAACCGCCTATGAGATCTCCCCTGAAATTAAAGGCGTAAGTGCCGCCGTCGGGCAGCCCCACGATAATATCCGGCTTGTCGTCGCCGTCGACATCGCCGATCACCGGCTCGGCTTCTATAACTCCGTTAAGATCGACAAACGAGAGATCGACCGGGAAGCCAGTCATCAGAATCCCCAGACGATTGACGGCGTATATCCTGGAATCACCGGCTACGACTATTTCGGCGAATCCGTCCGCGTTGATATCTCCGAGCGCGGGACGCCCGAGAGACGGCCCCAATACCATTCTCCATGCAATTATGCCTTCGGGCTCGATCAAGACTATCGAATTTGATGTCACCGCGATGATCTCCGGCATGTCTCCATCCCTGTCAATGTCGCCGGAGGCAACATGGCACGAATCGGCCGCACTTATCCGGGCGGTCAGGGCCTGCGAAAACGAATAGGGATTCGATTTTTCGCTTACAAATCGCATGATATCCAAATATCCTCCTGAGATCACGGCCATATCGGCGAAATTGGAGTCGCCGACGGAATAGATCGATACTGAGGCGATTACACCGCCCGCGTTGCCAATCTGGACAACCGAATCCTGCGGGCTGACCATTTGATAATCTCCGTTATCCCCGGCGAGGAAGAGCTTCATACCGGCGGAATCGAAATCGACCGCGCCCAAAGAAACCAGCGGCGCGTTCGAAATCTGAATCGGGAAACCCGGCAGATTATCGATCCGTCCGTCGAGATCATCGTCGGACAGGGAAAAGGCGTACAGAGCGCCCGAAAAAGTCGAAACGGCGATTTCGTAATACCCGTCGCCGTCGAAATCCACAGGTACCGGACGACCGTTGATGGCAGTGTCGCAGACCGCGGCCACCGCCCAGGGGTAGTAGATCAGGCTGCCATCGAAACCGAATAATCCGATCGAATCGGAATTGACTACAAATTTTTCTCCGTCAGCCCGATGTATTAAAAGCCTGCTATCGGCTATTGTGACAACTTCAAGGGAATTGTCGTTATCAAGGTCGATTGCCAAAGGAGAGGAGTTTACCTGAGGATGGCTCATCTGAGGCCATCCGGGCAGAAACCAGTCGATATCGAGATCGAACGTCATCACGGTATCCGAAACGGAAAAATTCGTAATGCTGACATGCGTATCCCCTCCAAGGTTCGATTCGCTCGACGGCCTGGTGAAGGGTGTGAGCATGGTATTGTTTCCCGGTTTGTAATAATCACCGTCTGTGCCATATCCCCTGTAATAATTTCCCCCGAAATCGATGACCCCGTCGGCTTCCAGCAATGTCACGAATCTGCGGTCTTTGTTCCATTGAAGCGAATTGGTCTGGTAGTTATTGAATTCGCTTCCGGGGATACTCTGGTACGCCACATATTCATCCACATGCCAGATCAGCGCGCCGCCTCTCCCCGGCAGGAGCCGATCGTACTCGGAATCGGCCACCAGTATGGTATCGCCGGCATCAAAATACGCGAATCCCGGGCCCAGTATCACTCCCGTCAGGGAATCGCCGATGAGGATATCGTCGAAGGGATATCCGGGTTCGAGAGTATCGACGTCGGGCTGCCGGTTCTCGACCAGGAAATATTCGAAATCAGTTATCGGAATTTTGACAATTTCGGAATCATGTTCCAGGGCGGCCGCGCTCAAGGGAATATCGACCCCTCCGGTCATTTCCCGGGGGATATTGAATCCCAGAAAAGCTCGAGACCAGGCGCAGGGGTAAACCGGAAGCGTTCCCCCCACTGTCGACCTGATATCGGGAAACTGCACCCCGACTGACATGCCGTTATTGTCCATCAAAGCGAAATCGCCCACCTGCGTCAAGAATGTATTAGTATTGTAAAGATCGATCAGTCCGAGCTGATGACCGAATTCATGGGCCAGTACCGCGTTGATGGCTGTCACCCGGTTATCCTGCGAGGCCGTCTCCGGCACTATTAAGCCTTCCTGCACCGAACCCGCGCCGCCGTCGACCGGTATTGCCTCCGCCAGAATCAGGAAGCCGGTGTAGAAATCGTCCGGAGTATTGTATATGAAAGGAATATTATTCTGCTGGTCGGAGCCGGCGTGAAATAAGATTATCGATTGATAGGCGGAGAAATCGATCTGAGGGGCGGCTGTATCGGCGAACGTAACAGCGTCGATGAAGAAGTTGCCCAATTGGTCGCGCACGTCTGTCCAGGGCCCGTCGGAACCGTAGTATGACATAGTCGCGGGCAGCCTGAACGCCAGCGATTCCGCCCTGGGATATATGTCCCAGGTGAGATCGAGTTTCTTGTCGGACACAAAATACCAGTATCGCCGCAAGGCTTCCATGTGGGAATTGAAATACGACGTATTATGCGGACCCGGATCGATATAATGTTCTTCCTCGCCGACGAATTGATTGTAGCTTCTCAGGTCAAAAGTGCCGTCGCCGGTGGTTTTCGGATTATCCGGCACTTCCCTCTGAAATTCTATTTTGAGAACGAGCACGTTCAACGTCTCGGCCGCCGCGGAGGCCCATTCAAGCGGTATTCCGTTTTTCGACGCGGGCAGGGAAAACGGGGTTGGCCGATCCAGCCCGAGCAGGTTGCGACCGGAGACGTCGGATTTGAATTCGCTCCCGGAGTTTTCCGATGGCCTCTGGAGCGGGGCCAGGGCTGTTGGCTTAAAAAAATCCCTGGCGTTCGGTTCGCCCGCGCAAAATACAGCGAAAAAGGGCAACACCGCGAAAATCCTGCTGATCTGCATCACCGCTGAGCCTTAGAACCCCACGTTCATGGAGAATCTCATGGTGTTGCCGAGCCTGTTGAAGGCCTCATCGGACGACGGAATATAGGAAAAATCGAACCTGTAGTTAGTATACTGCAGCGATGCCCCTAACGTGAAGTATCTCTGAACTCCGATTTTGTCGTATACATATCCGGCCCTTAGAGAAACGTAGTTCGAATACCAGTATTCGAGACCGATATGAGGAATAATTTCCTCTATTTCAGTTTGCAGATCGTAGCCCAATCCGACCAGGATCTTATCAGCTTCGCCCAAGATCGAAAGCCTGTTAAAGGCGGAATTGACGATTTTATAATTGAATCCGACCGCCAGTTTTCGAGGCAGCGGATCGGCCTGATCGGCGTCGATATAGGCGATATCCGGTCCAAGATTGGTGACCGTGACTCCCAGAGTCAGATCGTCGAAAACATCGTACAGCATTCCCGCGTCCACCGCCAGCGAGTAGCCTGTTCCCTTCCCCTTTTCGGCCCCGGCGCCCAATTCGGCGAGATGCGAGTTAATATACCTCAACGATAATCCGCCGGACATATTCTCCATAAGTTTCGTCCCGTAGGAAAGGGTAAAGGCCAGATCGTAAGAGTAGAAAGTGCCGAGATCGACATTCCCCTCGCTTCGACGTTCCTGTTTGCCATAGGACAGGAACGTGATACCCAGTCCGAATGTCCCCCACTCCCTGGTCGGGTAGACGAACGAGAAATAATCATAATAAAGATCGTCGGAGAGCTGCACCAGGTAATTGGAATGCATGAAGGTTATGTTTCTCTTAGGCGACGAGTATAGCGCGACTTTCTCGGGCAGAGCCACCCAGAGCTCGTTATCGCGTTGATGGATTTCGGCGGCCCTGCGGCTGGAAATCTCCGTGTTCTGCAGTCTGCTCCACTTTCCGCTGTCGTATTCCACGACTCCGAAGGCGGTGGCGACCAGGGCTCTCTTTCCGGAAATCGGCTCAATGGCCGAAATTTCCGAACCCAAAGCGTTGGAGTAGACGAATACTTTCTGACCGGACTCCAGAAAACCCGATTCGAGGCCGTTATACTCCCGGATTATCTGCGCCAGCTTCTCGATCTTTTCCTGGTCGCGATCGGGGATAAACTGTGCGGCTATGTCATCGACCGTCATTCCCGCCTGGGGGACCTCATAAAGCTTGTAGCCGAAATAATTGAAGCCGTCGCTGTCCAGCAGCACCACTCCGGCAGTCGTTCCGATCCAGAGGTTGTCGTCGGGGTCCAGCCCCAGGGTCCTGATATTTCCCTTAATCCCCAGATCATACGGAAGATTGAGTTTCTGTCCGGCGTTAATGCTATCCAGACCGGAAGCGTTGTATTCCGTGACTCTCGCCATGAATTGTTCCGGCCAGATTTCGGCGTAAATTCCATAGAAATTCTTGATAGCCGCTTCCATTGTCTCGCCGATGGTAATCTCATCTTCTCTGGCTCGGCTCCAGGATGTTCCGTCGTAACGGTAAAGACCGGTTTCCGTGGCCGCCCAGACAACTTTGCCGCGGCCGGAACTGATGGCCACAATGGACTCCTCCGGGGCGCCCGAACCCGGACCAAACTTCAGCACTTCGCGGCCCGTGAATTCGGCAAGTCCCCGGTCCGTCCCGATGAACATCTTCTTGGAGCCTACTCTCTCGATTGCCGTTATTCTATTCGACGGCAGGGAGTCGGTCTCCGCATTATAAGAAGTCCAGAGGAGCCTCTCCGGCTCGAATCTGAAAAATCCCTCGTTGGTGCCCACATAAACGAATTCTTCGTCCGACGTCAAGCAGGTGATATCGTCGGGGAGAATCAGATTGTACGGTATCCATACGCCTCGTCCGGATTTGGGAGCGATGGCCCTGTCGAAGCCGAAGGCGATCTTATCGAGGATTTCAACAGAGGCCGGGGATTCCGCCAACGCCCGGGAAATGTCTCCTTTTAATTCCTCGAAGCCGCTCAAGTCGATTCTCATCCTCATCCAGGCCGTATGCAGTTTTTCGAATCCGTATTCGATTTCTTCCTTGTAGATATAATCGTCGTCCACCGCCGGCAATATCATATTTTTCAAAGAATCGATGCTTTCCGGGGCCAGAGCGTTATTGGCCCGGGCGATCTTATCGACATATTCCTCGGCGTCGGCCTCCGAAAGCCCCGTATATCGTTCTATAAGCGATTGGAGCGAGCCGCCTTCTTTCAGGGTCCGGGTCACTCCGGTCGACCAGCGGTTACCGTCCCATTTGGCCAGCCTGTTGTTGCCCAGGCCCCAAACGTCATAGCGGGCATAATTGACCTCGGGCAGAGAGTTTTTCACCAGCACGACCGCCCCGATAGTGTCATTGGCCGACGCTTCAAATTCGAGCCAGACGCCGCTCAGCGGGTATCTGCCAAGCCCGGCGGGATTCCAGTGGACTGCCGTGGCGTCATCGGAGACCGCAACAAAGGTTTCCCCCATCCCCCCGGCCCGGGCTCCCGGGGCGATGAGCAGAAACTGCACCGCCGTTTGCGAAACCTGGGCGGTGGCAGTCGATGATAATACAAGGATCGGGATTGCAATCCATTTATACAACTTCATTGTCTCCTCCAAAACAATCCTATCTCTTTTCATTATTGTCGGAAATTTAGTCATATGGCTTACCATAATATCACCAGTTTGCCGGCCTGGTCGGTTCGTATTTTCCTGCCCCCGGGATCAGCTCCGGTCGCTTCGATTTGATAAAGATATATCCCGTTGGCCAGATTATCGCCGTCGGCGTCGCGAAGATTCCAGTCCACCTGGTGGCATCCCGTCTGAGTCATATCCGGGGTGGTCAGTTCGATGGTTTTGATCCTGGCGCCGGATTCAGTGAATATTCTGATCGAAACCCTGTCGGCGTCGGAATTGAGGCAATATTGAAACGACGTACTATAGCTGCCTTCCCTGACCGGATTGGGGTAGTTCATGACCTCGGAGAGCCGAAGGCCGTCGGTCGATACTATTTCCACGGTCCTGGTTATGAGGCTGGAATTGTTGAAATTATCCCAGGCTTTTAAATCTATCAGATGTTCCCCGGGCGACAGCGCGGGCATTTTCACGTCTATCATTCCCGCCCGGTAGCTTCCCCTCTCGAACTCGAAACTTCCGGTTACATCGGCCTGATAGGTTTCTCCGTTATCCACCCGCAGAACAATGCCGTGTCCGAGCTGGCCGGTAATATTGATACCGTGTTCATCCTCAATGCGTGCGGTCAGGGTGAACCCGGAGCCGGCCAGCGTTATCCCGGGTTCGAACGCTCTTCCGTCGGCGAAAAGCTGAATCTGCGGACCGGTCGAATCCATCACCGACGGCACGGAACCGGAAACCAGAATCGAATCCGCAACGCCTACCGCGTCGTAAGTTCCATTTTCGGAATAAGTATATATCTTGGCTCCCTGACTTCCGTATGAAATATCCTTGGGGACGAAGAAATTCGACTGGAACCGTCCATTAACAACGTCGACCGGCCCGGTGAAGATTGTCGCTCCCGGGCTAAGGAAACTAACGGTATTATTCGGAGGGGGAAGAGGGTTGTTGTTGCGGTCGCGCATCAGCACTGATCTGGTGATGGTACCGTCCTTGACCGTGACCCAGGCTGTGCCGGTGAAATCGCTTATCAGGTTTCCATCGTTGTCGGTTATCTCCCCGGCCACGGAGTTCTCCGAAAGGGCGACCAGGGAATCGGGGGCCGACGTGTAACGCACGTTAAATTTGGGGAATTGCAGAAGCTGGGCCGGATCGCCGAATAGCACATAAAATCTATCGTTGGGTTCGAGATGGCCTAGCTGGCGAACGTATTTGGCCACGTACACGCCCTCGCCCATACCCACAGAATCCTCGTAAAGAAGCTGGTCGAATACTTCGGTGTTAAACCTGGCGTTCGGCGAGGCAAAGACCGTTCTTGTGGCCGAAATCACTCCCACGGCTCCCCTTGAGCGGCTGCGAATCAATTCCTCGCCGAAACTCTCGATTCCGGGATCGTCGAAAAATCCTATAGAACAGGAGGCCGTGAATATCAGCGGAAGTCTCTTGCCGTTCACCAGCCTGGGAATATCCTCCGATTTGCGGAAAATATGTTCGTGAGCCCAAAGTCCGGGGCTGCCGTGCCCGATCCAGTCGACAATAAGCGAACCCTGGTTGAATGCCCCGATCAAGGCCTCTCGCGCCTCAGGTTTCTCCAGATTACGCATGGGATATTCCACCATGTAAATCTTGGCCACCTCGAAAGAAGACGGCGTGTGCAGATTGGCAAGAGTTTCGGCCTGCTCGGTATGAAACGCCTCGTTGCTTCTTGACGACGATATATTGTCGTCGGCGACTATGACCACCCGGTTGCGCCAGGATCCAAGATCTGGAAAAGCATCGTAATCAATGGTCTTGGCGATCATATCCTCGGCGTCGCTTACCGATCTTGCCGGAATTCTGGCTATCATCATATCGGGCGCCCCGCTGGTATCCGAATCGAGATAATAGCGTTCGCCGAAATAGACAAAATGCTCGTCGGTCATACTGCGGTCGTTCTCGAAGGGCGGCACGTATATGGCAGAGCCGCTGCCCAGGTTATTTCTGTAATCGTAATGACCGTCGCCGAGCAGAAGCGCGAATGACGGAGCGGGCCCGGCCCAATTTTCGAATGCAAATTTCAGAAAATCCCGAATGGCGACGGCGTCAACGAGCCCGTAAGAAAATTGATTGTATACGTCGGATAACTTCACCGCGCGGGCCGGCATGTTGTAATATTGCTCTCTGTGATCGGCCAGCGCCCGCGCCTGCTGATAGAATCCGTCGTAAGCGACGATAATTTCGTCGGCCCTGTTTTCCGGCAGGGTTATATCCCGGAGATTGTCCATATCATATAGCGATACGGAACTCGGACTTTTCATCCGGGCGATACTGGATATGTAATACTGCTTGCGCGAATCCGCCGCGACCGTATCGAAAAACGCCAGATCCGATCCCTCCAGCCTTCCCCCGGTTATTTTGAAGGGACTGAATTTGTCGGTTATATCCAGAAGCATATACGGAGAAGCCACGCCGGCAAGATTATACTCCACGACTCCCGAAGTTTCGGGCTGACAGAACAGCAGGTTCTGATCGGCTAAAGCCAGCCAGCGGGGGTAAAATATATCGACATAATCGAAATAGAAATCGCTTGAAGACTCAATGCCGAGATTATTCAGGCCCTCCGAAAGAGCATCGGTCGTAAACACGGAGAAATATTGTTCCAACGTCGGGGCCGGAGATTGAACTCCATTGACGCGCATTTGGGGGCTGCCGAAGCGATGCCTGACGATCACGTCAGCCGATTGACCCGGCACAAGATCGAAAATCTGTGCGTTGACATTGAAACTCCTGGAGTATCCCCAGTACCACTCGAAATAATCGGCCAGCTCGGCGGTGGGAGTGAATCTGAAGAATATCCATTCCTCTTCCCTGTGCAATCGCGCCTCGTACGAGTCGACTGAAATATCGAAACTGCCGATAGGGGAACCGTCGACTGACCCGAAACGCCTCGGAGGCGACTGAAAACTGCCGTCGACTGTCAGCCAAAATGCGTTTTTGCCTGTGTAATGATTCCTGTAGTAAACATATCTTCCGGGATTCGACAGGTATTCCCAACTGTCGACCGCGTCGGCGTAGAAGACGATATAATCGCCGTTGTCGAAACTGCCGTCGCCGCCCCCGATGATCTCCAGGGGAATCTCGCGCAGCTCCGGCCGGGGATCGAAATTGGAGACGGGAAGCTCTCGACCCCCGCCGTAGAACAGGCGAATCGTCGCCGGATCCATGATTGTCGGGTTAATCCCGGCCGCGTTGAAATCCAGCCATCCGATCTTGTATATCCCCTCCGACATCAATTCTACCTTGATCCAGGTTTGCGACGAATCAAAGGGGGTGGCCGCAGTCATCGACGACAAGGCGTTTTGTTGACTCACGAACCAATTTCTGCCCTCTTCATAATTGGCCAATATTTTCTCGAATATGCGATCAAATGTCGATCCTTGCTGGCGATAGCCGGAAATCAGATCCGGGTTAGCGCCGACAAAGTCGATTCTTAGCGTAATTTCCTTCAATATGGAAAGTTCCATGGCGGCGGGGTTATACCGGGCCGTGGGAATGGCGATTTTACCTATTCTCAGACCCCGGATCTCATCTATGGACGCCACATAAGGGGCCGCCGGCGGTACAGTTGCGGACAAAATCGAAACTTCGTCATACATCCGCTTAAGTTCGGTTTCGCTGTAGGCGGCGTAAAACGGTGCAAGGGGCTTGAAGGCGATATCCTCGTATTTTGAATCCAGAATCTGAATGGCGGCTGTGGCCCCGGGCGGCACCGCGAATGAAACCAATTTTACCGGAATCTCAACCCGGCCTTCCTTGCGCACCTGGGCCGTGCGGGGTATTTCCATGTTGTAGAAACGATTTCCCGATATGGCGTCAGCCGAGAACGCCGGCTCGGGCGCATAATAGGTGATCAGCGCGCCGTTGAAATCGGATCTCGTAATTATGACATCGACGTCGTAAACCCCGGCAGCCGAGACCAATGCAATATTAGCCAGGATAATTACTATGACGGCAATAAAATCAGGTTTTCTCCCTGGCAGGGATTTCAATCGGCCTCCCAATCGTATTCAAGGCTATTTTTCCCGACAAAATCCGTCGGTGTTTTAAGTCGCGCCGGCAGCGGGCATATTCGCATGTGCCGCAATCAAATCGTTTTCTTAAAAAACCTCAGCCAGATACGATAGGCAAGCCCTTTCCCCATTATTCAACAGGCCCAAAATATGGAAATCGCGGAATTTGTCAAGCTTATTTTTCATTTTATCTTCGATTCCAACAGGCTGGCCGATCCCACCGCCCTGAATGCCCTGAAATACTCGATTGCTGTCGTCCTGGCGTTTTCAAACATGTTCCTTTTACTCTCTTCGGGGATATCGTCGATCTCCTTGAAAAATTGTTTCGTGGCAAACTTGATATCTTTCCCGGCCATCTTTGCCCAGGTTCGCATTTCATTCATAAGATCTTGCGGCATATGACGATGCGCGATATTCTGCCATTCGGTACCAACATTTCCCTTTCTGATCCCGTAATCCGCGAATTTGCCCACCAGATGCAAAGGCGTGCCGGTGATCCCATGCTGAGCGATACAGACCCCGTGCTTCTTCACCGCCTCGTAGCATTGTCCGGTCCTCTCAAGATCGATCGAGATCTCCTCACCCTCGAGGTAGTTTCCGTGCTTCGAACCATTATTGATACCGAGAAGATCCGGCGTTATTCCATGCGATCTCAATCCAATGATGAAATCCCCGGCCTCTTCTACGGTGGTTATCTCGCCGGTAGATCCCACCGATTTGATCTCGCCGACCTCGGTTTCGAGGCCCAATTCTCTCTCGACAATCGGCCCGGCCATCCGGGCTGTGATTTCTATATTAACTTCGTCCGGGTTAAAGGAAGCGTCCAGCGCGTAGCTGGTAAAGCCGACCCTGAGCTGCTCGGCGATCAACTCTTCTGTCGCCATGATTTCCTTTTCGTCCGCGCTTTTCACCGTAAGATGATCCGCGTGAATGATAAAAGGCCGGTCGTAGCCGATCCTGTCGGCGTAATCTACCAGAACGTCGAAATAATCCTGCGGAGTCATGCCGGTATAGCCGCCTTTGAGATCGCATTCCGATTTCGCCAGCTCGAACGCCACCACCGAATCGGTCTCCATCGCGGCCTTCATTATGCCCGGGATTATGTGCTTTATCCTGGTATTGCAGGCCATGATGATGATCTTTTCATCGCGAATATTCCGGAAAACGTCGTGCCCATTGACAAGACATACCCTGGACTTCGCCCCCAATTTCCCCTTGATACTCTCGGGTCGGTTATCCAGCAACTTAGAGAAACTCATTTCTCCTCCTTCAACGTGGAAAATCGTCTAATTGTTCCGCTTTACAAGAACCAACCGGCTAACAGCGCTGCGATAACCAGCGCTGGGAGGAAATTCCCCACCCTGATACGAGCCGCAACCAGAATATTGAATCCTATTCCCAGGATCAGAACACCGCCTGACGCGCTGATTTCGTTCAGGACAGTCGAATTTATTGCACCTCCCATGGCCATGCCAAGATATGTCAGGATGCCTTGAAAAATAAAAACGGTCGCCCCGGCGAAAATAACGCCTATCCCCATCGACGCTGTCAGGGCGATTGCGGCGGCGGCGTCCATTAACGACTTGATATAAATCAGGTCGGCATCACCGGAATATCCGTCCTGGAGCGAGCCGACCAGGGTCATGGGTCCGGTGCAGAAAAGCAAAGAAGCGGTGACAAAACCGAGGACGAACGTGCCCGACGACGATCCCACTCTGGCTTTCAGCCTTTCCCCTACCCTCTCGAGCCATTCCTCGATCCCTATAATTTGCCCGATTATCCCGCCGAGAATCAGCGAACCTACGATTAATAAAAGTTTTTGTGTCTCCAGGGCCATCTGAGTCCCGATTGCTATTGTCGACAGTCCCAAGCCGGAGAGTATGATCTTTTTGATCTTCTCCGGCAATCTGACCCCTATCAATAAGCCCAGCCCGGACCCCAGTAATACGGCGATGGTGTTGACTAAATAACCGCGCAAAATCATCAGATTTCCCGACAAATTCGTTTCTTCGTTTACGGCGAGCGGTTTTCCCCCGATTGAATTCCGCCTTATTTTATATCGGGATTCATTTTCAGGATCTTTTCCCTGATCTCCAGCGCTCGGCGATTCAACCGTTGATCGGACGACGTATCGATCAGGCTCTCGACAAAGGGGAGGCTGGCAGGTTCGGCCAGATGATATAGCAGGTTCATATAGGCCATCTTTTCGGCCAGCCGGGCATCTTCGGTCCCCTTTGCCGAACCGTTCATGCCTGACAGGCGATCAATAGCCCAGCGATACGATCTGCCATATTTCAATATCGCATACAAGACGGCTTTTTGCGGAATGTCTGGATATTCGGAGAGCCACTGTTTCGACGATGGAAAATTGTAGTAGGCTAGCGTGGCCGCGATCTCTCCTCTGGTCAGCCTGTCTTTGGATTTCATCATTGGCGTCAGAATCTTAATCACGTCGAGGCGCTCATTATAAGTATCCCGCTCGATTTTGTCAAAAATATCGTCGCTTCCGAATCTCTCGTAATCCGCCGCGTATTCCTCCACGGGCCGGCGCAGGCAGCGCAGATTGAGGAAGAGGTTTTCGCGGTTGCCGCTTAGATATCCCGCCGCGATCCTCCGTAAAGCATCGTCGAACTTCTCCGGGCAGTCTGCGGCGGCGGCTGTCGATTCGAATAACGTCGAGAGGAAAATCGAAAAGGACAAAATTGAGAAAAGGCGCGGTATAGTCATCTTATTGTCCCGCGTTTTAATCTCTCCAGGCACAAGCTTATTTCGCGTTTCAAACGCCCTCTACTTCCGTTGTTCTCGATGACATAATCTGCCCGCGACGCTTTTACACTTTG
>CAZDAH010000029.1:5347-6242 GCA_964503405.1 uncultured Ignavibacteria bacterium | reverse complement strand
ATGTCGAACCATGCCCCGATTCCCCATTCGAATATGAGGGCGGCGTCGACAACGATAAGATCGGTTCTTCTCCGTCTTTTATAATCGTTGATTCGAGATCTCAAAATACGAAGCAAGCGGGGATGGACTATGCGATTTAATTTTTTCAATTCTTTATCGTGACCGAAAACCAACCCGCCCAGCTTCCGCCTGTCCAGACGGCCTTTATTGTCGATAATCGACGAGCCGAAATCGCGTTTTAGCATTTTAAGAACCGCAGGCCCTTTTTCGATAACCTCTTTTCCGATCTCATCCCCGGATATCACGGCGGCGCCTTGTTTTTTAAGGTAGCCCGCCGCCGTCGATTTGCCCGCGCCTGCTCCGCCGGTCAAGCCGATCAGCATATCAACCCGCCTTGAGCCAGTTATCGCCCACAGCCACGTCCACTTTGATGGGCACATTAAGCGCAACCGCTCCCTCCATTTCCTTTTTCACCATCTTCGATAACAGATCGAGTTCGTCTTTGTGGGCGTCGAATACAAGCTCGTCATGCACCTGCAATATCAATCTGGATTTCATGCCTTTCATGACATCGGCGATTTTTATCATAGCTATCTTGATCATATCGGCAGCGGTTCCCTGAATCGGTGTGTTGATCGCGGTCCGTTCCGCGAACTGCCTGGCCTGTGTCGATTTGGCCTTGATATCGGGCAGGTACCGACGACGCTCAAAAAGTGTGGACACATAGCCGTTGTCCCGGGCAAAACGCTTGATATCCTCCATATATTTCTTTATCCCGGGGTACCGTTCAAAATAGACGTCGATAAAATCTCTCGATTGCCCCATGGATAATTCCGATTGCTGCGACAGGCCGTAGGCTGATACGCCGTAAATTATGGCGAAGTTGGCGGTTTTG
>CAZDAH010000029.1:0-5337 GCA_964503405.1 uncultured Ignavibacteria bacterium | reverse complement strand
TTCGTCGGTGACGTCGGACAGGGCCACGCCGTAAACTTCGGCCGCCGTTCTTCGATGAATATCCTCGCCCGAACGAAACGACCCTATCATCGTCTTGTCATCGGCGAAATGAGCCATAATGCGCAGCTCGATCTGCGAATAATCGGCCGATAAAATGCGGTGATCGTAATCGGCGGGCACGAATGCCGACCTGATTCGACGACCCTCGGGTGTGCGGATCGGGATATTCTGGAGATTGGGGTCTGTCGACGATAACCGTCCGGTGGCAGCAATCGTTTGATTGAAACTGGTATGCACCCTCGAGGTTTCCCCGTCTATCAATTCCGGAATAGCGTCGATATACGTCGATTTGAGCTTCATGAGCTGGCGAAATTCAAGCATCAGCCTCGGCACAGGATGAATCTCGGCCAACTTCTCGAGGATATCGACCGAAGTGGAACGGGACCCTCCCTTGGCCGTGCGCCGCGACGATTTCAAATACAGTTTATCGAACAGGATTCGGGCCAGCTGCCGCGGGGAGTTGATGTTGAACTTCTCGCCGGCTTCCTCGTAAATTCGATTCTCGATCTCGCTCAGCTTGGCGCCGTATTCATCGGACAACTTCTTCAGATAGTCGGCATCGACTCGAACGCCGGCTTCCTCCATATCCCCCAGAACGGGGATGAGGGGCATCTCGATCTCATGAAAGAGCTTTTCGAGTTTGAGATTCCTTATCTCCGGTTCGAAGAGGTTTTTCAGCCTGAGAGTAATATCGGCGTCCTCGCAGGAATACGACGACGCGGTATCGATGTCCACCTCGGCAAAATTACTCTGATTCTTACCGGAACCGATCAGGTCGGTGATGGGAGTCATTTTGTAGTTCAGCTTCTCCAGGGCCATGCTGTCGAGGTTATAGCCCCGGCCGCCCGGATTGATCAGGTAAGCGGCGATCATGGTATCGAAGTAGGAAACGCCGATATCTATCCCATGATTCTTGAATACCTGCCGGTCGTATTTTATATTTTGACCGATGATTTTAATTGGGGAATTGAACAGCTTCAAAAAACGCGAAAGCGTATCGTCCAAAGGCAGGTTGCTTCCCCGTTCATGACCGACGGGCGCGTAGTGAGCGGTTTTTTCTTTGAATGAAAAGGAAATACCGACCAATCTCGCCTTACGCGGGTTAATCGACGTCGTTTCCGTGTCGATCGCGATTTCTCCGGTTCGGGAAGCTTCGCTTAACAGAGATTCCAATTCGGAAATGTCCCGTATTGCCCTGTAGTTCGCCGAAATCTCGCCGTTGCCGGCTTCGAACAACGTCGTTGCTTCCTCGGAAGCGTACTTCTCGGCCAGCGTTTTGAACTCCAGCCGCTGAAAAAGTTCCGCCAGCCTTCGATTATCGGGTTCGCGTGATTTGAGATTGTCCGGCTCGAAATCGACCGGGCAATCGGTATGGATGGTGACGAGCTTATACGATAATTCAGCAGTCTCCTTGTGTTCGGCAAGCATGGCAGCCACTTTCCCTTTGCGCTTAAGCGGACCCTCCCTCAATACGGTTTTGAAATCGCCGAATTCTTCGATGAGCGAGACCGCCGTTTTGGGTCCGACACCCTGCACTCCGGGAACGTTATCGGAAGTATCTCCCATCAGGGCCAGGACGTCGATAACTCGCTCGGGCGGCACGCCGAATTTCTTTTTTACGCCGTCCGGATCGATTATGGAAAAATCCTTGGGGTGAAGGATCTTAATCTTGTCGGTGACCAGTTGATAAAAATCCTTATCTCCTGTAAACATCAAGACTTCGGTTCCGGCGTTAACCGCTTTCACGGCAATGGTGCCGATAAGATCGTCGGCCTCGAAACCGTCCATCCTGATAACCGGGATATTGAACGCCTCGACCGCTTCATCGATCCAGGGGAACTGCTCGATCAATTCCTCCGGGGTCTTGGCACGCGTGGATTTATATTCCTCGTAAATTTCATGCCGAAAAGTGGGGGCGGGAGTATCAAATACGACTCCCAGGTAATCAGGTTCGAAATCCCTCACTATTTTGTTGAGGGAATTGACGAAACCGAAGACGGCTCCCGTATTTTCTCCACGCGAGTTGATCAGGGGGCTTCTTATCAAAGCGAAGTAGCTTCGATAAGCCACCGCGGAACCATCGATGAGAATAAGTCTGCTCATTTATATAGGCTGTTATCCATGATATACCGTTCCACCTCCGGCTCGACCAGCCCGGCGATCGATTCGCCGCCTTTTATTTTCTCCCTTATCAAAGTGGACGATATCGGCACCGGCTCCATGTCGAAATAACGAACACCTGACGCGAACCTGCCGGCTGGACGGAAGCCGGGCCTGTTAACCGCGGCTACCGTCGCGTTTTCGAAAATCCTCTCGGGCTGGAACCAGTCGTTCATTTCCCTCACATTGTCGGCTCCCAGCAAAAAGAAGAACTGGTCATCCGGATATATCTTTTTCAAATCGAGAATGGTCTCAATCGTATACGACTTTCCGGGTCGTTCCAATTCGATTCGCGACAGCTCGAATTCAGTCCGACCCGCGATCGCGAGCTCCATCATTTTCAGTCGATGTTTCTGTGTCGAGATAATCTTCGCGCTCTTGTGCGGCGGGACTCCGGCGGGCACGAAAATCACCCTTGAAAGCCCGAGTTTTTCGATGGCTGCGTCCGCCAGCGCCAAATGTCCTTTGTGCGGCGGATCGAACGTGCCGCCCAGAATTCCGGAATACAATCACCCTCCATTTTCGCCGGCCTGAATTTTCTCCAGGTATTTTCTGGCTTTCTTCGCCAGCTCATGATCGGGAAACGCAATAACGAAATTCTGAAACGTCTCCAATGCGTCGGATTCTCGTCCCAGGTTCATGAGCGCCTCGCCCGAATAAAACAGCGATTTTCGCGCCCATTCGGTTTCGGGGTAATTATCCCTGACCTTGCCGAAATACAAAAGCGCGGGATCGTAATCATGCAATTTGAGGTAAAGTTCGCCGTTTTTGAACATCTTCCTGGCCAGCTTCTCATACAATTCGTCCAGTCTCGCCTTTGTATCATCGATTAATTCGCTTGCCGGGTAGCGATTGATCAGCATGGTGAACTCGTCGATGGCAAGCTCCGTCTCCTCCTGATCGCGGGCGTATCCGGGGGATTGCTCGTAATGGCACATTCCGACCTGGTATTGAGCATCATCGGCAAACGGCGACGCCGGATATGAGGCCAGCAATCTGTTGAATTCGCCCACGGCCTCGGGGTATCTCTGCATGTTGTACAACGACATCCCCAGATAATATTGGGCCGTATCGATAAAAGGCTGCCCGGGAAAACTGAATATCAGCCGCTGAAGCTCGGTTTGAGCCTTGAAAAATTTCCCATCGTCGTACAATTTCACCGACTTGTCATATATCTCTCTCGGCGACGCCTGATCCTTTATGCCGCCCCTGGAGCAGGAAATCGCCGCGACAAAAAAAAGAAGAATTACGCTCGATAAACGCCGTCCGGAAATCATCTTCACCTCATCTATTAGCGAAAAAAAGGTACATCAATCCGCCCACCGCGGCGGTGACCACGACAGGCTCCACGATTCTTGTCCATCCTGATACGGGCAGGGCCGGGGCCAGTTCAGGTATATCCCGGCTCTTTATCAATCTTTCGACGGCGGGGTTCAGTTCATCGGCGTAGGAAACCGCCAAATCCTCCGCCCCGAGCAGCTGGCCGTTCCGAATTTCAGTCAGGGAAATTCTAACCCGGGCGTCGAATATTCTCTTTATCATCGGCGCGCGCAAGAAACCCCTGGACTTGCCGCGGCCGTATCGAAAATCGAAACCGAGAATTTCGATCGTCATCGATTTGGGAGCGGCCCCGCCTCTGGAATGAACCGATATTCCCCGGGCCGCCAAAGCTTCCGTCAAACCGTTGTAAAGCGGGCGACCCGGGCTGGCGACGACAGGTTCCACGCGGATATCTATCAGGCCGTCGAGGATACCGGCATGTCCCACAACATCGCGGAAGGCCTTGCTGACAACCTGTTCATTGGTTAAGACGGGATCGGATTCCTGCCCGATAGCCGTCACGGCGGCAATCGCGATCAGAACGAGGGCGAGACTATTGCTTGTCGGATTCAATCGAGCTCCGAAGTCTGTGGTAGGTTCTTTCCACCCTCTGGTAGTATCGTTCCGGGGGGGCTGCCCGGAAAAAAAGATACTCGCGGGTAACCGTCTCTCCGAGGTTATACGCAATCACCGCCCGCTTTATTTCGCGGAATTTATAAATCAGCTCGAACAGATAGGCGATCCCTACTTTCACGTTGAAAACCGGGTTTCTCAGGCCTTTGCCCGAAGGCCATTCAATGCCCCATTTGCCGGCTACCGCCCTGCCGATCGACGGTTTTATCTGCATCAGGCCAACTGCGCCCTTGTGAGACAACTGGTTTCTCTTAAACGAGCTCTCGGTAATGATCATCGATAAAATCAACAAGGGATCGAGCCCAAACTTACGGCAATCGCTGTAAATGACTTCGGCCAGCTGATTGGTTTCCTCCGGGGTGAAGCCGATCTGGTAATTTTCGATTATCTTGAGGATCTCGATCTTGCCCTCGAGTTCCTCGATTTTCTTGTTTTGTTCGGAGATCTTCACTGATTGCTGATAATACAGCCAGATCAGGCAGATTATGGCCACCAGCTGAATCGAATAGAGCCCCAGGAAGGCAAGCCCGATGGGACGCGATATGACAATCGCCGAATTGCCGCCTATCCTAACGGCCATAAGCAGGCCCTCTTTTAAACGCTTGATCCATAAAGGTCATAAGCCTCGGTTCGCTCGATCAAAACGTCCGCATACCGCCCGATCTCTCCCTTTTCGATATTCACAATTACTTGTCCGTCGACCTCGGGGGCCTGGAATGAAGCCCTTCCTGTGGCGACTCCCTCGGAATCGATTTCCTGCAATAACACTCGTTCCGTCAATCCGATCTTATTCTTCAGTGTTTCCGTCGAAATTCTATTTTGTAGATCAAGCAGAGTCAAGTATCTTTCCTCTATCACCGATTCTTCCACGCGGCCGGGCAGTCTTTCGGCCTCCGTGCCGTCCTCGACGGAGAATTTGAAAACCCCGACATGATCGAATCGGTTCTCCTCGCAAAAATCCAAGAGCTCGCCGTATTCGCTGTCTGTTTCGCCCGGAAATCCCACAATGAATGTAGTTCTCAGGGCTATCCCCGGGATTCTCCTCCGCAGTTTTTCCAGAAGTGTTTCGATTCCCCGGCGATCGGAATTTCTATTCATAAGCCCAAGCATCCTGTCGTTGGCATGCTGCATCGGGAGATCGAGGTATTTGACGACCTTCTCTGT
>CAZDAH010000028.1:19161-26180 GCA_964503405.1 uncultured Ignavibacteria bacterium | reverse complement strand
GGTCAGGAGCATGATGTGCCTGGAAAACGCCTCCAGGGACTCGTCGTATCGGGCGGGGTTTTTGAGCATCGCCGCGGAAATCGGGAATATCACTCCCTTCGGAGAGAAATCGCGTCGGGCCAGGATATTGTGAATAAGGAAACGATGAATCCGGCCGTTGCCGTCGTTAAACGGATGCAGAAAAACGAAACCATAGCCGACCACGGCCGCGTGGATGACAGGGTATATGCCGCCCCCCTCCATGCGCCGGTGAGCGGCCAGCAGCCCCTCCATCATCTCGCCGACTTTCTCGGGCTTGGGCGGAATGAAATGAATCTTCTCCTTTTGCCAGGCCAGAGTCTGGCCCACATAGTTCTGATTGATGCGATAGTCAGCGTCCTGGAATCGCGAATCAACTATTCTTTTTTGAAGTTCGACCAGGCTGGTTTTGCGGCCAAAATCATCCGTCTCGGCCAGCCGCAGCAGTGCCACGAAGCGCTCGGTGCGAGTCGACGACGGTTTCAAATGCTCTATTTCGAACGACGACTTCGTCTCTTTCGTATATAGATAGCCCAACGCTCTTTTCAGCAATTCCGGAGAATATGAGGAGACGATGCGGCGGCATCGTGCGGCAAGATCGGCCTGTTCGAATTTGCCTAGGCTCTCGGTGCGGCGTACGGTCGGGCAGAAGAAAGGACCTCCGGGCAGATTGTTTACGATCCGTTGACGTTTTATTCTCTGGCCGCGGGAGACCGTATAATATTTTTCCGGTTCGAGCAGCTCGACGTAATTGCCCTGCTTCAGATCATCGATCGGAAGTTGAGTTCCGGTGAGGAACTCGTGCAGGAACCACAAGCGCCTGGCGTATTTCCCCGTAGGTTTCGATCGAATATAATCCGTTAACTCCTTTTCGGGTATGACCCGAAAGAGCTCGTCGAGTATAGCGAGATTCGTTCCGTCGTACTTAAGCGAGAATTCAAGATGATCGCCCGAATTTTCACCGGGCCAGTACCTGGCCGGGAATATCTCCTCTTTTATCCCGTCGGAGAGCTCTATTCGATGAGTATCGGATACTCCCACGGAAGATCTATGCCAATTAGGGATCACGGTAAGGTCGTACCGATCAATTAGATTTGCGTATCCTGCCAGCCTGATCTTGCCCTTATCTTTTGTTTTTTCATTCATTATTTTCCTCGAAAAACGATTACGGCTCCAGAATTATTATTATAAATCGGCACTTGTCAAGAAAAATAATTATAAATCGCCTGTTCATTGTATTTTTTATTAACCCGAAAAACTATTATACTTGCCGAAAAACGATTATTTTCGCATTATTTCCTGGAATTTTCATTACATCGGAATTTACAGTTTATAATAAAACAAGGTGAAATAATTCGATCATAGTCTAAAATTTTCTTGACAACTGCACTAATGTTCAGTATATTCCTGTCGAGATAATAGGTAGAGGGGGGCTGGAATCCCCCGGGGTTCCGGCCAAAGCGTTATTTAACAACATATTATACGGTTCGCGGGCTAACCCGTAAAAAACCCGTCAAAAAAGGGAGGCGTCATGACCAGGAAAATGGAGTACGATCTTTTCGCCGCTCAGCATAAGTGCGCCTGCGGCAGCGAGATGATCTTCGACGGCCAGCTCATGGTCTGCGTGGGCTGCTTCAACGTTTTCTGCCCCAGCTGCTTCAACGGAGCCACGACCGAGGGGGGATGTTTCGCCTGCGCCGTCTGCGGCTGGAGCGCCTGTGCGTAGGATGCTCCGATGAATATCGAAACGTTGGAAAAGCGCGGCATCCCGCACGAGGTCGTCAAACGCTGGAAAGCCTCGGGCATGAAATTCCTTCTGCCGATTCAGGCCGAATCGGTGAATAGATACGGCATTCTCGACGGCGCCAGCCTGGTCATCAACGGCCCCGGGACGTCGGGCAAGACCTTCTGCGGCGAAATGGCCGCCGTGCGCAACGCCGCCCTGGGTAGGAAGAGCGCCTTTCTGGTTCCCTTGAAAGCGATCGCCGAGGAGAAATACCGCCTTTTCACGAAGCGCTATTCGCCATTGGGCATGCGGATCGCCCTGGCCACACGAGATCACCTCGACCGCGGCATCCCCGACGGCAAGTTCGATATGCTCATCAGCGTCTATGAGAAATTCAACTCCCTGACCGCTGTCGATATTTCGCTTGTCCGCAATATCGGCTGTTTTGTTCTCGACGAGTTCCAGATGATATCCGATTCCGAGCGCGGGGAGGAGCTTGAACTGATAACCGCCAAGATCCGCGCCTTTAACCCCAATCCGCAGATGGTCATCCTGATGGGAGAGGGGTCGTCGCCGGGCGAGCTCGCCGAATGGCTCAAGCTGCCCTTTATCGAGGAGAAACGCCGCCCGGTCGATCTGCGACTCGGCGTCCTGCATCGCGGCACCTTCCATTTCCGGGGCTTCAACGATTTCCGCGAAGGGGAGGAGTTCTGGCTGGAAAACCGTGATTCCGATTACGACGGCCCATTCGACGAACAAGCAGTCTCAGCAATTCAAAATCTCATCGCCAAAGGGGAGCAGGTGCTGGTTTTCTGTTCGGGCAAGCGGGGATGCGTCAATCTCTCCCTGTATCTGGCCGACCATCTCAGCCTGCCTAATGCGAGAGAGAGCCTTGAGAAGATCGACCAGATCGCGCCGTCGATACAGAACGAGAATCTGGCCAAAGCGCTGTATGGGGGGACAGCCTTTCATCACGCCGAGCTCGATTCCCAGCAGCGCGCGCTAATCGAGGACGGTTTCAGAAGCGGGGAGATAAGGTGTCTCGTCTCCACCACGACCCTTGCTTCGGGGGTCAATCTCCCCGCCAAAAATGTTTTTATCGAAATGATGAAATACGGTGGACGCCGATCCGCGAATAATCGCCCCATGCTGCTGCCCATCAGTGTCAGCGATTTCCACCAGGCGGCGGGCAGAGCCGGGCGGTTGGGTTCCGAGGATAAATTCGGCCGTGCGGTCATGATGGCCTCCACAGCCTATGAGCACGAGATCCTCTGGGACCGTTACGTTTGC
This sequence comes from uncultured Ignavibacteria bacterium, assembly GCA_964503405.1. GTDB lineage: Bacteria > Zixibacteria > MSB-5A5 > UBA10806 > UBA10806 > JAZGHS01. Next base: position 23,146 of record CAZDAH010000028.1, on the reverse strand, counting down.
TCCAATAGCGAAAAATCCGATCAGCCGGACAGAAAAGAAAATATCGTCGATATCGTCCTCAAGCTGGCCGCCTGCGGTGCGGCCGATTCGCGGGAGGGTCTGATAACGCGGATTTCGGGCATGTACCGTTTCGGAACATTCGTCGATCACGGCTCCGTCGAGGGCCTCGTCTCGATCTCCCTGGATTATCTTGAAAAAGAGCGGATTCTGACAATCTCGAAATCTGGAAGAATCGGATCAAGCGATCTCGGCGGCGCCGTGCTTTCTTCGGGATTGACGGTGCGCACGAGCGTCAGGATCGCCTCCGCAATCGAAACCGGCGAGATCAGCCGTCCCTTGGAGGCGCTTTTCTTCGCTTTCGGACTCGACGAGTGGATCGAGCGGGCCGGGTATTATTCCGGAAAGAATATTTCCATCGCGAATCTGTTTCCCCGGTTGTCCGCTCTCAGCAATGGCGCGATGGATGACTCCGAATTTATCAAATCATATTACCGCTCGGTCAAGTCGCCTTCCGCGGCGGCCAGGTTCGGATCGTTTCTGTTCGCCCTCGAGTGGATCGAGGGTACGCCCACCCGGAACCTCGAATCATTTTTCGAGAGAGGAGTCGGCGGGCTGCGGCATGACGCCGATACCCTGGCCTGGATTCTGCTCGGAATCGAGAGAATAGCGCGATGCTCGAAGCAGGCATGGTCCGGCCGCGAGCTCGACCGGCTTTCGGAACTTGCCGCGCGTCTGCGCTTCGGCGTGAACGAATCGACTCTGCCTCTGGCCCGGCTGCTGGAAATCGACAGAGAGTTCATTCGGCGGCTCTGCGATTTCGGGATCAGGACTGTCGACGACCTCGGGCATGTCGATTTTCAAACATTCAGTGGAATCCTGCCGCCTCCGGTAATCGAGAGAGTTGTCGCCGGAACCCGCCGCAATATCCCTAATTGCGATATCGACGAAGCCGTGTCGCCGCGCCCCGACAAAATCGTGTTCACGGGCCAATCACGAAAACGTCTGATGGAAATAATAATCCTCGGAATAACCGTATTTCTTCAGCCGAAACTTTACGGCTTTCTCCAAAAGCTCTGGTGGGGTTATAATTCTGGAAAGGATTGGGTGCGCAAGGACAGCCTCGATCCGGGATTCAATCAGGCCAAATATATCTCCAAGCTTCGACGGATTCTGCGTTTGCATGATGTTGCCGTCGAGATAGAATCGGATGGGGCCGGCTCGTACCGTTTGATATTACCTGAACGCGAAGATAGCGCCGACGTCGTTGACCGCGAACAGCAGATCTGCGTAGACAGCCGGTGAGGACGATACCAGCGCCCCCAGATCGTAGCGCCAGACCTGTTCGCCGGTGTCGATATCGACCGAGTAAAGGTGATGATCATGCGATCCGAAATAAACCCTGCTTCCGCACACGACGGGGGAGGAGTAAACGGCTCCTTCCGTCTCGAATCGCCAGATAAGTTCGCCCTTATCGGCATCCACACAATAAAAGGCCGAATTCGATGAGCCGCAGTAAAGCCTGCCATCCTGTATCGCCGGTGATGAGAACATCGCCCCCCCGGTATCGAATTCCCAGACTTCTTCGCCCGTTTCACTGTTCAGACAATAGAGCTTCATATTGTTGCTTCCGAAATAGACCCGGTCATCGTTGACGGTCGCCGTGCCGCTTATGTCGCCCCCGGCCTCGAATATCCAGTCCAACTCGCGGCTTTTTAAGTCTACCGCGTAAAAGACCGAATCGCGTCCCCCGAAATAAGCCGCTCTGCCGTCGTAAGCGGGCGACGCCGTAATCCAGTTGGATGTTATGAACGACCAGTTCTCCGATCCTTCGAATAGATCTATGCTCAAAAACTGCCCGCCGCGCGATCCGACAAATATCTCCTTGCCTGAAACTGCGGCCGAACCGCTGAACGACGCCAGTCCCTCGTAGCGCCAATCAAGCTCCCCCGTTCGGGCTTTCAGGCTGTAAAAGTTCATTTCCCAGCTTCCGAAATATACGTTCCCCTCATGATACGTCGGTGTCGAAAATACCTTCCTGGCGGTCTCGAATTCCCAGAGCTTTTCCCCGGTGTAGGCGTTGACGCTGATAATCCCCTTCTCATGTCCGCAGTACAGAAAACCATCCGCGATAGCCGGCGATGAACCCGATAGCTCCCCCATCTCGAGTTTCCAGACGAGTACGGGGTTATCGGATGGTCCCGGGTCGCTGCTGACTCCCGTCCGCTCGAAATTTCCCCTGTATGTATACCAGTCCGAACCGAATCTGGTATCCGCGCATGAAGCCAGCAGGACTGCGCTTAATATAATTATGATCCTGATCACCTGAGCCGCGCCTCCAGCGAATCCGCATAGGATATGATCGCCGGCACGTCTTTGGATCCCGGATAACTATTTGCGAATAACCTGAGCATGGCCGCCGCCTCCGACAGCCTGTTCAATTTGTGGGACAGAATATCCGCCGCCGCCGGCCCGGCCGAATACCCCTCCGGCGTTTCCGGGAATCTCGACGCCAGCTGTTTCAGGATTTCAGCCGCTTCCTGCCAGAGTTCCTGACGGCTCAGCGAATTGGCCAGGAATGACATTGCCCGCGGCACGATGTCCCTCCTCGCCGAGTAAACGTCTAAAAGCCGCCTGTAATCTTTCTCCGCCTCGCCGTATGATTCCAGGGCCAGTTTGGAATCCCCTCTGGAGAGGTAATATTCGGCGATATGAAGCGGAGTCTCCATGCCCCGACGCGAAATCGGATAATTAGTCTTCACGAAATCGAATTCGCCCAGCGCCCTGGGCCAGTTGTTCTCGAGCTGATAGCTTAACGCCTTTAGAAATCCAGCTTCCGACAGGATATTCTCCGACGTTGCCCGGGCCGTCTCCAGCTTGGCCGCTTCATCCCTCGCTTGCGAGTATTGTCCGGCCGCAAACAGCGAAGCCGCCAGTCCGAATTGTGCGGTGGCGGTCAATTGATGTTTCGGATAGCTTCTCACGAATTTTCGATAGGACCTCTCGGCCGCGGCAAAATCCTTCAGGTATTCGCGCTGAATGCTGGCGATATTATAAAGAATCAGGGGCGGGACTTCTCCCGTTTTTGGATCTTTGACTTCCGAAAGTACCGTCACCGCGCTGTCGGCCAGATCCCCCAGCAGGAATGCCGAAGCCAGCTTGCCCACGGCCGCGTTCCCCAGCGGTGTCCCATGATGACTGCTCAGGATTCCCCAGTAATAATCCAGGGCCCGTTTAAGCTGAATATTGAATTGCTTCCCGTCGCCGGCATCGCGCAAAATCCGGGCGGCGGTCAACGGCGTATCCAGAGCGTCGAGATTGGGATCGCTTTCCGGACGAGCAATATCGATATAATAAAGCGACACGGCATTATATAACATTACCGCCTCGCGGTATCTGTTCTGCTTGTATCGAGCCAGCGCCTGCATCAGCATCGCCGTTTGCACCTGGTGCGGCTTGAAACCGTAATGCCCGATCAGATGCTCGAAATTGCCGAAGGCCTCATCATATTTCTCCTGCTCCATATTCAAGAGTCCGAGGTTATAAAACGCCAAACCGGCCATCTGCCATGATGTCAACAGAGGTAAAGGAGCGCTCCGGATCGACGCCGAATCATCGGGAGGAGGTTCGACCATGGCCGCGATATCGGAATATTGTCCGGACAGTATGTCGAACTCCCCGGAGTCGAGACCGCCGGCGGTGAGGTAAAACTGCTGTTTCTGTCGATTCGCCCTGTCTATCGCTTTTTCCATCGCGAATTGACGATCCATTTCAGTCTGGGAACAGGAGAATAACGTAATGATTAACGGAAACGGCCCCGCAATAAACGAAAACTTCAAACTAAAATCCCGCGTTTTTCCTACGGATCTGTAGGATAAGTTTTCAACATTTTAGCGCATACTCCGGCCGTCCGCAAGTCAAATTATGACGGCGTCAATAGTAGAGCAATAAAAAAGCCCCGGACGTAAGCGGGGCTTTCTCATCGTCT
>CAZDAH010000028.1:17937-19151 GCA_964503405.1 uncultured Ignavibacteria bacterium | reverse complement strand
ATCGTCTAATGGTTATTTTAATCAGGTAGGGCGCACGTTAACCGCTTCCGGACCCTTTCGTCCCTCACCCGTCTCGTATTCGACCTTCTGACCTTCCTCGAGAGACCGAAATCCCTCCGAAGCGATGTTTGAGTGGTGGATGAACAGCTCGTCTCCACCATCGTCGGGGATGATGAAACCGTATCCCTTCTTGACGTTGAACCACTTCACAGTACCGCTTGGCATCTGTTTCTCCTCTGCCCGACAAAAAAGGGCAACAAAATTACAATCCCCCGTAAACAATTTGAGAACGCCCCCAGGGGGTTAAGGGCAAACCCTTTGCCGCCTCAAAAATATCCAAATTCCCTGCTATAGTCAATAACTAATTTTTGGAGTTGTCGTTAAAGCCGGGGCAAAAAGGATGCCCAACTGAAACTAAATTGCCTTTCCGGCGTTCTTATTGTATTTTCACGGCGGCCAGGCGGCAGCCGGGCAAATGGGGATGCAGATTAACGAATTCCGCGGGTATTGCCCGCCCAAAGATAAACGACGAGAAGGAGAGAAGATGAAAATAACGTCCCGCGAGGATAACAATGTGGTAGTCCTCGAACTGAAAGGCAATATCATGGGGGGAGAGGACGAATCGATTTTTTATGATAAACTCCATGAACTGCTGGACCAGAATAAAAAGAAAATCGTCCTTGACCTGGCCAAAGTCGAATGGATCAATTCCAGGGGATTGGGGATACTTATCTCCGGATTGACCACCATGCGCAACAATGACGGCCAGCTTAAGCTGGCCAGGGTGACCGAGAAAGTCGAATCGCTTTTGACCATGACCAGGTTGATCACCGCGTTCGAGAATTTTGATTCGGTCGACGAGGCCGTGGCCAGTTTCGCCTGAAAATATCTTATATCGATAATAGATCTGGGCAGGAGGCGTCGGGGATTCGTTCCCGATGCCTCTTCATATTGATTATCTTCCTTGTACATGGGGATCTGTGATTCCCGATGCTCGCAAGTCAATCCCCGTCCTCCCCGCATTTGTTTTCCTCTGCTCCTTTGATTGAAGGCCATTACAAATACAACGAGTCGGCCAAAAGGAGCCCCGATGTTCGGATTGCCGTTCTTCAAGAATAAAACCAAAACGTCGGGCCAGGCGTCCCGACGTCAAATAGACGGTTCGGATACTGTCAGCCGCATTGATCTCGCCCAGCGCGCTAAACCGATAAAGC
>CAZDAH010000028.1:17579-17927 GCA_964503405.1 uncultured Ignavibacteria bacterium | reverse complement strand
GAGGCACGCGTCGTGCTGCACGGCGACGGGCAAATCGAATCGGCAGATTCGCGCTTACGCAAGGCCGTCGAGATCCTGAACAGTCAGTTGAGTCCCAATCCATATTACAAAGCCGGCGGTCTGGAGAGACTCTCCGATCTCTTCTTCAGTTCCCTATTCACCGATGGCGCTTTCGCCGGGACCGCATTGCTCGGCTCCAGTGGCGAGGTTATCGGTTTCCAGCCTGTCGACGTCCGCAATCTCTCTTTCGAATATGATAGCGACCGCTCCGAACCGGCCCTGCGCGGCCTGAAAATCTATTACGAGACCCCCGACGGCAAGCTCCTCCTCGACCCCGATAATTTCATC